>DAOMQQ010000020.1:0-24345 GCA_035445405.1 Hyphomicrobium sp. | reverse complement strand
TCGTGGCAGCCGGCACGCCCGAGGACGTGGCGGCCGTGAAGGAGAGCTACACCGGGCGGTATCTGAAGGATCTGCTCGTCAGACGCTCGCGATCAAAAGCGACCGGCAACGGCAAGAAGCAGGCAGCGGAGTAGGTCTCCCTACACCCCGCCTTTCTCGACTGTCGTCTCGCACAGGGACGTGATGCTCGACAGCTTGTTGGTCGCGAGCGCCTCCCACTTCGCCATATTGTCGAGGCACTGCGCGATCCCCGCGCGATCCGCATCGGCGCGCTCGAACTTGAAGGATGCGATCCAGGCATCCTTCTCGTCCTGATTGGCCGAAATCCACGCCGGCGTGAGGCTGGCGTCGTCGAGCGCGGCCGAGGGGCCGACACCGACCGTCACGAGAAACGAGTGCTGCAAACGGAGCGAGCTTCATGGGCGGCCTCACTCCAACACCTACGCCAATCAGCCCCGCGTTTCCGCACCAGCAATAGAAGCAATGCGTGTTAGCCGTCACTCCCTCGTCATGGCCGCGTCGTGGCGAAACACGGCGGCCATCCACGTTCGTCTCGCCCACCACTACGAAATATGTGACTGGCAACCCTCACCGCCCACTGATTAACTCAGATCGCCGTGTGTATTGTTTGCGTGGTGGCGCAGCAATGAACGTTGAAACAGTTGAACTCGCCTTGGAGGCGCCGATCAATCTACTCTTGTCATCGACACATTTTGATTGCGTTCGTCTTTTACGCGATTCAGCTTCTTCATTTCGGGTCCGCGATCCGCAAACTAAACAAGATCGAAGTTCTCGCCCAGCTCTATCACATAGCCGAGACAGAACACTCGCGGGATTATGCACATGATGGACTACACGGCACAAAATCTAACCCGATTCTTCGCGGCGCTTGATCCTATAAAAGATGTCTATGCAGACCCAGAGTTTGTGTTCATCTTGCACATCAGTCCTGCTGCAGTGTCGCTGTTAAATGCTCGGCTGATGCTACAGCCAATTTCAACCGACCATCCAGAAAAGTTAATTGAAACTGGCAACTTCTACGGATTTTCTGGTCGCCTGAAATCGCTAGGAGTGACACCAAGAGAACTAGTTCTTCTCCTCCTTGATGGCTATGTCCCCGGCCCAGATCGGGTCTGGGTACTGACCAGAGATGAGCAACGGCAAGTTTCTCCAGGGCTCTATCATCAAAGGCAGTCCAGTTCGGAAGGACTACAGCAAAAAATCCACGAACTGGTCGGGTTTGGATTGAGCGTGCCGTACTCGCCAGTTGAAGACGACGACTGGTCACTTCGCGCGTCGGGAACGCCCTTTAGTCATCTCAACGACCTAATGGCCGAACTTGGTTTGCCGCGTAGTCACCACCAATTTCACATGATGGCGTTTCCTCCTCTCCTAGTTGACGTAACATCACGAGTTAGGGGCGAAATCGCGGAGCTGAGACTATTGCGCAGCAGCCGTCTCTCCGCAGATCAGACGGCGCTCGGCGTCATAAGTGCCAACCAGGGAGTAAAAGAGCGCAAAAGCTTTCCTGGGGATCAACTCAAATGGAAAAAATCAGATTGGTCAGATGATGTTTTGGTGGGTTCATTAGAAATCCCAGTGTCCAAGGCGAGCGTGGTGCACTGTCTGGCCGTAGTAAACCAACAGTGCTTGCATCACTACTGGGTCCACGACCCAGATGCCGGTCCAAACCTTGTTAGGACGATCTATGAATTGTTCGATCCTCAGTGTGAGGATGCAATCTCAATGCTCGCGCAGCCAGCCACGAAAGGTCAGGCCACCGCACAAGAAAATGCTGTGTCAGCCTTGCTTTGGATGCTGGGCTACTCGCCCTTACATCTCGGCGGTCGTTTGTCAGAGGCACCAGACGTCATCGCAATCTCGAGTGACGGTCATCTGGTGGTCGTGGAGTGCACGCTTTCGGATTTACAAACAAAGAAGCAGAACAAGCCCCAAAAACTCATTGATAGAACAAACAAAATTCGGAGCGCACTCGAACGATCAAATGCTGCACGCAGAGTTTGCATTCCCGTACTGGTCACCGCCAGAAAACGCGCCGATATCGAAGAAGATGTCGTTGATTGCGAGCGAAAAGGCATAGTCGTCTACACTCTAGAAGACGTTGAGCCCATCATAAATGCCACTATCGCTCCGCCGCATTCCGAGGATCGGTTCCAAGAACTAAAAGAGCGGCTCGATGAAGCGGTATCCCGCTACGAGCTGAAACAACGGAAGGAACGCGAAATGGCGCGGACTGTTGAAGACATCAAGAAAGTACTCAATCGAGATAGATAGTTGATCGAGATAGATAGTTGGGGGCTGCTTCTCGTAGCACCTAGCTCTCATAATTTATCCCCGCCCCCACCCACTCGCCCTACCCTCCTCCCATCCCGCCTGGACACGAGGGCCGCGCTCGCGAGGCGTCGCTGGTGAGGCAGGCGGGGGCAGGTCGGAGGTAGGGCGCACACTGCCCTGTCTTACGAGGCTCGCCGATGCCGCCACGGTGAAAATCCTGGCCCCGGAGAATCGGACAATTGCGTCGGGTAGGCCCAAAATCCTTGCGCGGGGCGGTGCGGACGCCGCCACCAAATACAGAACGGAAGCGCGGCGCCCACATCGCCCCGCCCCCTCGTGACATCTTCAAACGGAAGCGCACCGCGCCGCCGCCACCTCCGCACGCCCTCACCTCGCCCCGCCGGAACCCCGTCCCGCCAGCTCCGTTGTTCTCCCAACAAGAAGAACCGGAGCACGCGAACCCCATGGCCACCAAAACCCTCGCCGACATCGCCGAAGACATGCAGGACATCGACATCGCCATGCTGGCGACGAAGACAGCGGCCGGCGAGATCACGAGCCGCCCCATGAGCAACAACGGCGACGTCGAATATCGGGGCGATTCCCACTACTTCACGCACGCAACTTCGCGCCTCGCAGCCGAGATCGCGCACTACCCGCGCGTCACGCTCACCTTCACCGTCGAGCCCGGCCTGCTCACGGGCGGCGGCACCTTCATCGCCGTGCAGGGCCAGGCCGAGCTCATCCACGACAAGACCCGCTTCGCCGACCACTGGAACTCGGATCTCGACCTCTATTTCGAGCAAGGCGTCGACACACCGGACCTCGTCATGATCAAGGTGCACGCGAGCCACATCCGGTACTGGTACGGCGCGGAGCAGGGCGAGTTCGACGTTTGAGCCGGCGGCGCGCAGCGCCAGCCACCGAAATGCTCCCCTTACTGAGCTTGGAAGAAAATATGTGTTGCATCGCCCGCGCGACGCACGGACATTAACCTTACGGTGCGCCCCGTCGGGGAACGCACCGCATTGGGGTGGGCCCTCACCTCCGAGGGCCATATCAGAGGGGGATCTCTGTCATGAACGTCACGGCAAAGCTTCTGTCCGCACTCGCCGCCGGCGGCCTTATACTCAGCGCAATGGGCACCGCGCCCGCGCTCGCCGCGCCCAAGAAGAAGGAAACGGACCTCGTCAAGCTCATCGAGTCCGACCTGAAAGCGCTCGACAAGGCGATCGTGAGCCTCTTTACGCCGCCGAAGAAGTAAGACACCCGCACACGCGAAAAAGGCGGCGGACCGAGGTCCACCGCCTTCCTGCTTTGAGGGTCCGCGGAAGCCTTAGTCGTACGGGTCGTAATAGGACCGCGGGCCGACGTAGATGCCGATGCTGGGGCCGTCGTAATAGCCGTACCCATAGCCGCCGCGGCGATAGCCGTAGTCGTCGTTGCGCCCATAGCGGCGAACGCTCTCGCGCTGCTCGCGGTTCAGGTGGAAGCCCTGGCGGTCCTTGGCCCGCGCGCCTTCCACGTCCGCAATGGAATCGGCCTGCGCGGCAGGCACCGCAAACAATGCCATCAAGGCGGCACTCGCCGCGATCCCGATCCTCTTGGCTGTGATCATCACACACCTCCTGTTTTGTGGCAGGTTCAGCCCGCGCGGCCGACCTTCCAACCGTTGCGAGGAAAACGTCACGCTCCGAGAAGCGTTCCCGCGCGCTTCGCCGCACGGGAACCATTGCAGCGACGCCTCCGTTATCCAGCTCCAACCGGGGACTACGGAAGGAGACCACCATGCAGAAACTCACGCTCGCGGCCCTCGCGGCCGGCGCTATGCTCGGCTTCGCACTTCCCGCCGCCCACGCCGCACCGCCTGCGAGCCCGGCCATCGGCAAATCCCTGGCAGCCGACGGCCTCATGGAAACCGTCCAATACCGCCGCCGCCATTGCCGCCGCTGGAACCGCGAGTGCCGCGCCCGCTGGGGATGGGGGCCGCGCTATCGCCGCTGCATGATCCGCCGCGGCTGCTGACCCACGTCAGCCACGCCCTGCCGGACCCAGGCCGCACCCCCCTGCGGCCTGTTCCTTTTGGGGACCACCTTTCTCGCCGCGCCCCTTGCAAAGGCCCGCCGTACATCCATCTCCTTTGTGTCGGGGAACGACTGCCATAGCCTCATGAGGTGTCCCATGGCAACGCACCATCCCTATGCGGATCACGACCAGACCGCCGACCAGGACTACCGGGATCACGTCGAAAGCTACCGCGCATTCCTGTTCGGCATCCGTACGTCCATCGCCATTGCGGCCGTCATACTGGCTCTGATGGCCTACTTCCTCCTCGCCTGAGAAGGGCAAACAAAAAAAGCGCGCGGCAAGTCTTCCCCGCCGCGCGCCGTATGAGCCTAGAATATTGAATTTAGAAGATCGAGGTCCTTAGACCGGCAGCACGGTCCTGAGCTGCTGCTCGTATTGGTCGAGCGCATCGAGGGCCCGCTGCTTCATCGCCGGGTCGCGTTCGCCTGACGTCTCGGGGCTGAAGCCCTGGATGGCGGTGCGGGCATCCGTCAGCATCTTCGTCGCCGCATTCCACGGGTTGAGCTCGCGCTTCAGGTTGGACTGCAGAAGCTGCGTGAGCAGAACGCCCGTCGCCAACGCCAGGCCCGAAAGCTCGGCCACCTCGCGCTTCAGCGCCTCGATCTCTGCATTCGCATCCGTAGAATTCGTCATGACATCCTGCTCCGTTTTCCGGCCATCGTTCTCGGGCTATTCCGGCCGCTTGGTAATCTGCCCGATCCTCCTGCGCAAGTCAGCTCCACTCGGCACGCCGCTCCGGATCGCAAGACGTCCCCCTGCGGCATCGTGAACCGACATCCTTCATTCCGAAAGCCAAAAGCCAGTGATATGCGGGCCAACCCCCGCTTCGCGCGGACCGCAAACCCAACCTCACAAGGTGAACCTCCCATGTCCGGAGACGCTCGCACACCGCACAGCCTCCTCGCATCCCTGATTTTCGGCTCGCGATGGCTGCAGGTGCCGCTCTACCTCGGCCTGATCGTCGCCCAAGGCGTTTACGTCTTCCTGTTCCTGAAGGAGCTGACGCACCTCCTGTCGCACGCCACCTCCTTCGGCGAGCAGGAGATCATGCTGATCGTCCTTGGCCTCATCGATGTCGTGATGATCTCGAACCTGCTCGTGATGGTGATCGTCGGCGGCTACGAGACGTTTGTATCGCGCCTCAAGCTCCAGGGTCATCCCGACCAGCCGGAGTGGCTCGATCACGTCAACGCAAGCGTCCTCAAGATCAAGCTTGCCATGGCCATCATCGGCATCTCGTCGATCCATCTTCTCAAAACCTTCATCGAAGCCGGAAACCTCGGCAACGACGGAGCGAAATTCACGGAGGCGGGCGTGATGTGGCAGACCATCATCCACATCGTCTTCATCCTCTCGGCCGTCGGGATCGCCTACGTCGACAAGCTCAGCCGCGATCTTCCGACCAAGCAGCACGCCGAGCACTGACGACAAAAAGCGGGGCGGCCATTCTCTGCCGCCCCGCTCACGTTTTCAGCCGCCAGAAGCGCGCCGCTATTTGATCGCCGCTTCCACTTCTTTTGCGGTGACGCCCGCTTCGGCGAGCTTGCCTTCGCCGCACTGACTTTCGAGCTTGCCGATCAGTTGATCGACCTTCAGCGCCTCCGGCTCGGACAGCTTCGTCTTTGCAGCCTTGTCCGCGAGCTCGAACGCAAGGCTGTTGCAGGCATCCTGGTCGGCGGGCGCAGCCGACGCAGGCGTCACGGCCAACGCGCACGCGATAGCGAAAGCGGCAACGGGCCTGAGCATGGGAATGGGCATGGCAGAGATCCTCATCTCGACGATTTCGGTTCAGTCCTGGTGTTGAAGCGTCGCGCGGCGCGGCCCGTCGGCCAACGTGCCGCGCGAGTGGCGATTATCGACGCCCCGGACGCTGCGGCGGCGAACCGCCACCCGGACCACCACGTCCACCGTCCCCCTCCTGCGCCAGAACACACACGCGCGGACCGCGCTTCAGGCTGATGGTCGGGATGTATTCGAGCTCAACATGCTCGATCGTGCGCCGACGTCCGTCGAGATCGATCGAGCGCGTTTCAGAGCCCGCGGGAATCGCGGACCGCACGTCGAACGTCTGCACCGATCTGTCGGCGAACACGACACGCATACGATTGAGACGAAGCGTGGAATCCTCGACCGTAAGTTTCAGCGCACGAAACGCCCCTTCGCGCCGCCCGACGCGGATCACGTCGTTCGTTTCCAGGAAGCCTACGCGATGGCAGCCGAGTTCGACCCAGGCCGGTGCGCGGCGCTTCTCGCCGAAGAACTCGATCTTGATCGGACCGAAGGCGCGATAGGCGATCTCGATGCGCTGGATGAAAGAGCCACCACGACCGGCAAGATCGATCGGCCGCGAGCGCGTGCCCGCTTTGAACACCTCGCCGACCTTCAGCACCTCGCTCTCGTTCCCACCGTAGACGATCTTGAGCTCCTCGATACGGGCATCTCCGCCCGTCACCGTGAAGCCGATCGACTGAAAGCGCCCTTCGCGTCGGCCGACCTCGATAACGTCGCGCTCGAGCCGCGTCCCGATCTGCGCCGTCCCGAGAAGCTCCCAGTCCGTGCGGTTGTCGGGCCGCCAGTCGTCGCGTCCCCGCTGGGCTTCGGCAGTTGCGAGCGGCACGAGAACAGCGAAAGCTGCCGCAATCGCGAGAAACATCTTTTTCGTCATGAAGCGCTCCTAGGCCTCCCGTATATCCGCGCCGTCGTCCACGAACGACCGCACGGCCCGGTAATCCTCCGTTAAGAACCCATTGAGCCTAAACGATGACCGCGCGACGACGATCCGCCTCCCCGATAGAGGATCTATTCCGCCCGCGCTCCGCCATGCTAGGAGCACTTCAACGAAAGAAAACAACCCCAACGAAACGCTCATAAGGAGAACGAATGAACGCGCTCATGAAAATCGCAAGCCATGCTGCTCTGGGTCTGATGCTCGCTCTCGGCACCTTGGCAACGACAGTCCCTGCGAACGCGGAAGAGACGACCGCATCCGGCCTCAAGATCGTCGACACCGAAGTCGGCACCGGCGAACAGCCGAAGACCGGCCAGACGGCCGTCGTCCACTATACGGGCTGGCTTTACGAGAATGGCGAGAAGGGCAACAAGTTCGACAGTTCCGTCGACCGCGGCCAGCCCTTCGGCTTCAAGATCGGCACGGGCCAGGTCATCCGTGGATGGGATGAAGGCGTCGCGACCATGAAGGTCGGCGGCAAGCGCACGCTCATCCTGCCGCCCGAGCTCGGCTATGGCGCGAGCGGCGCAGGCGGCGTCATTCCGCCGAACGCAACGCTCATCTTCGACGTCGAGCTGCTCGAAATCCAGGACTGAAAAATCTCTTCAGAAAGTCGAGCAAACGGGCCCGCTGCACATTGCGCACGGGCCCGTTCTTTTTCGGACATGGACCGAGCGGCGCGCTCGCGCTGATGGTGTCATCCAAGCGCCGCGCGGAAGCGCCGCCCCCGTCGCGTCGCCGGCGCCGGTGCTTTCCGAGCTCGAAACGCCGCGTGTGAAGACCGTCGCGGCAACGCGTGAAGTCGAAGCCGTCGAAACGGTCGAACCCGAATCGGAACCGCAGCGCATGTGCAAATTCCGCATCCCCTACGTCGGTCGCGTCATCGAGGTCCCTGCCGCGACGAGGCCGGCGTAGAAAGGCGACGGCGCGGATCCTCCCTCCGCGCTGTCACCGCCCCGCACCGCGAAGGAACGAAGCCGCCATCATGGCCGCGAAAACGGAAAGCAGCGCCGAAATCGCGGCACTCACCGCAAAGGCGTGAACGAACGCGTCCCGTGCGGTTTCGAGCAGCACCGCCCCTCGCTCGGCGGGAAGCGTGGCGACGACGGCAATGGCACCGCCCAACGTATCCTTCGCTTCTGCAATCGCATGCGCCGGCACCCCATCGAACGCCGCGCGCTCCATGGCCGAGCGATAGCTGGCCGTCACGACGCTGCCGAGCACCGCAATGCCGAGCGCTCCGCCGAACTCGAAACTGGTCTCCGAGATCGCCGAGGCGGCTCCGGCCCTCTCGGGCGGCGCGGCGGCGAGGATGAGATCCGTCGTGATCGTCCCGAGCGGCGCGATGCCGGCCGAGAAGACGAGCATCGCGACCAAGGCGAGCTCCGGCCCCTGAGCCGATTCGATCGATGCCAGGATGATGAAGCCGACGGCCGAAAGGAGAAACCCGGCGCTCACGATGCGGGCCGGCGAAAAGACGCGCACGAGAGGCGCTGCGGCGAGCGAGCCGAGCGCGAACACGAGCCCCGAGGGCGCAAGCCAGAGACCTGCTTCGAGCGGCCCCATGCCGAGCACGAGTTGCAGGTATTGCGCGAGGAAAAGGAACACGCCGATCACGATGAAAGGACCGGCGATGTTCGTCCCGAGCGCGGCCGCAAAAATGCGTTTCCGGAACAGGCTCACGTCGATCAGCGGATCGGCGAGGCGGGCTTGACGGCGGAAGAACGCGACGCCGATCGCAAGGCCGAGCAAGATCGCGACAAAGTTGACGGCTTGCGGGCCGGCCTCGGCGATGCGCTTCATGCCGTAGATGAGGAGCAAAACCGCCGCGAGAGACTGCGCCGCACCGACGATGTCCATGCGGCCCGCATGAGGATCGCGAAACTCCGGCAACAGCACCGGCCCGAGGGCGAGCAAAAGAAGCATGATCGGCACGTTGATGAGAAACACCGCACCCCACCAGAACTGGGACAGGATCGCGCCGCCGACCAGCGGCCCCGCAACGGCACCGACCGAAAAGGCAGCAACCCACACGCCGATCGCGAACCGGCGCTCGTACTCGTCGTGGAACATGTTGCGGATCAGCGAGAGCGTCGAAGGCGCGAGCGTGGCACCCGCAAGCCCTTGCAGCGCACGCGCCACGATGAGCATTTCCGCACTCGGCGCGAACGCGGCCATGAGCGACGTCGCCCCGAACGCTGCAGCGCCGATCAGCAGCAGCAGCCGGCGGCCGATGCGGTCGCCGAGCGTTCCCATGGTCACGAGCGCGCCCGCGATCATGAACCCGTAGATATCGACCATCCAGAGGAGCTGGGCAGACGTCGGCTTGAGCGCCTGCGTGATCTGCGGCACCGCAAGATGCAAGACCGTGAGGTCCATGGAATAGATGAAGGCGGGCAGAGCCAGCGCCGCGAGGCCGATCCACGCGCGCCGGTCGGCCTTGTGCGCAACGGGCGCGGCGTCATCGGTTTTAATATGGGACACGGGACGGAAAGCCTCTAGCCGCTGGGCTGCGCCTCATACCGGGAACATCGGCTATTGTCACGCGGCGCAATCCGCCCGGGGTTCTGCGGGCCTTCCCATGGCGGCCGCTTCGCAGGATTGTGACAGGAACGCGAAACGGCGCCGCAGAGAGTAACGGCGCCGCAGAGAGTGGAGACGAGCCATGAGCGCACACGGAATCATCAGAGCCGGTATCGGCGGCTGGACGTTTGCGCCCTGGCGCGGCGTCTTTTACCCGGAGAAGTTGCCACAGGCGAAGGAACTGCACTTCGCGAGCCGCGCGCTGTCGACCATCGAGATCAACGGCACGTATTACCGGTCGCAAACGCCCGCCACGTTCGCCAAGTGGGCGCGCGACGTGCCCGATGGCTTCGTCTTTGCTCTCAAAGGACCGCGCTTTGCGACCAACCGGCGGGTTCTTGCGGAGGCCGGGGACTCGATCAAGCGTTTCCTGGACTCAGGGCCCACGATGCTGGGAGACCGGCTGGGGCCGATCCTCTGGCAGTTCGCGCCCACCAAAAAATTCGACGAAAGCGATTTCGGGGCCTTTCTCGAGCTTCTGCCGAGAGAGCTCGACGGCAAGCCTCTGCGCCACGCCGTCGAAGTGCGTCACGACACCTTCAAGTGCGCCGGGTTCGTTGCCTTGATCCGCCGGCACGCCGTGCCCGTCGTCTACGCCGATCATCCGACCTACCCGGCGATTGCCGACCTCGCGGGCGATTTCGTCTATGCGCGCTTGCAGAAGGGAGAAGATACGATCCCGACGGCTTACCCGCCGAAGGACATCGCACGGTGGGCGGAGGCGGCGCGGACGTGGGCTTCGGGCGGCGTTCCCACCCGCGTCGAAGCCGATCTCTGCGCGCCCTCTCCGAAAGGCAAAAAGACCAAGCCCTTGCCACTCGACGTGTTCGTCTACTTCATCCACGGCGGCAAAGTGCATGCCCCTGCCGCAGCACAGGCGTTCACGGCCGCCCTCTTGACATAACGGCGCCGGGCACGCTTCCTCCGGAGCGAGGCGGCCACGAGCGCGCAAAGACCGGAGAGACACCACGATGCACACGGCAACACGAAAGCTTTCGCGCGGATTGACCGCACTCGCCGCTCTCACGCTGGTGACGGCCTCCGCGCACGCCGAGACGCCGTCCTACGTCGGCACCTGGGCTTCGGACCTGGCGCAGTGCAAAGTCCCTCAGGAGCGTCCCGAGGCTCCGCTCGTGCTGCAGGAGAAGCGTTTCGATCAGTACGAAACTCATTGCACGTTCACCTCCGCCGAGGGGGCGGACGACGAATGGAAGGTCAAGGCGAACTGCCAGGTGGAAGGCGACGCTCAAGCCTACGACTTCACGCTCACGGTTTCGGGCGACACGCTGACCCTGACGGACGACGCCGGAGCCCAGGACCTTTTGCGCTGCCGCTAACGCGGCGGCCTCACCGTCGAAAAAAAGAGCGACGGAAAACCCTGTCCCTCCCGTTCTACCCTGCAAGACGGCGCACCCGGCTCCCCCCGAGCTTCCCCGGATCTCGCGCCGCTCGATCAAGGAGAACGGATTTATGACAGGCAGGAAGAAATTCATTCTGGCCGGCATCGCGGCCGCAGCCGTGGGCCTCACCGCGGCCAGCGCCATCGCGCAACGCGGGCATCACGGGCACGGCCACCACAAGGGACATCACTTTGGCCACGGAGGCTCGATCGGCTTTCTCGATCGCTCGTTCTCGAACCCGGGCTTCAGCCCGTTCTGCCGCGACAACAGCGCGGAATTCACCGATGTCATGCTGGTCCGGCTCCAGCATCGCCTGAAGATCACCAGCGATCAGCAGAGCGCATTCGACACCTTCAAGACGGCCACGCACAGCGCGGTCGAGAAGCTGCGCGAAGGCTGCCCGGAAGGCCGCAAGGATCGCAGGGCCGACAAGGCTGAGAACGCCGACACCGCGGACAAGGCCGAAAAGACGGAACGCACGCGTCCTTCGCCGGTCGACCGTCTCGCACGCCGTCAGGTCCAGCTCGAAAGCTCGCTTGAAGCTCTCAAGGCGTACCGTCCGGCCGCCGAGGCTTTCTATGCCGTGCTGACGGACGATCAGAAAAAGACGCTCACCGAGCGCCGCGGCAAGCGGCACGCCCATCGGGGCGGTCGGCACGGCGGCAAATGGGAACACCGCGGACCGCGCCATGAGCGCGGCGAGCACCGCCGCAGCCGCGACGGCGATCACAGCCAGGATCGTGAGCGGGCCGGTGAAGTGGAATCCGAGGCGGATACTCCGAATTCCGACGAATAGGACGACCCGCCCCCAAGAGGCGCAGAGGTTCCCCCCACTCTGCGCCTCTTTCCTGGCTCGAAAACGTTCCGATGGCTTGATAATCCGCCAAACCTGGATCATCGTGCGGCTCTAATAGGGGGCCGTCTTTGATCGAGGTGGGTATGCTGCGGCGCACAGCACTCGTTTTGCTGGGATTTTTGGTGACGGCGGCAGCCGGCATCTTTGCCGCCGATCGTCTGGGAGTGAACCTTCCTTGGACGATCGCATCGACGTCGAAACCTGAACACCCTTCAACAGAGACCGAAACACCCAAGGCTGTTGAAAAAACGCCCGAAGCCGCATCCGCTACTGCCGAGCGCGCGATCGAAGACACGGTGGCCGCCCTTACCGCGGAGGCACCGGCCGTCACCGAGCCGGACGCAGGCGGCGTCGCACTCGACATCTCACGTATTTCTCCAGACGGTCCGTCGGTCTTTGCAGGGCGCGCAGACCCCGGCGCCTACATCACAGTGTATGCGGACGGAAAGTCGGCAGGCACGGTGCAGGCGGACGACGGCGGCTCCTGGAGCCTCTCGACCGAGCACAAGTTCGCAAGCGCAGACCCGGACATCACGTTCGAATCCGCCTCAACGCCGCCCGCCAAGCAGGCGACCGCTCCCGACCTCGAGCCGGCTGACACAACGAAGACCGCGGCCGCCGAAGAAGCCGATCAGCCCGCTGCAACGGAAGCACCCGTGACAGAGCAGGTTGCCGAGGATGCGCCCGCCGCCGCTGGCGACGTGATGCGCAAGTTCGAAGAGCTCGTCTCCGAGGCGCGCGAGGACGCCGCACGCGAAAAGGCTGCCAACGAAGAAGCCGAGCGCGAGAAGAAGGAGGCCGAGCGCAGGCAGCTCGCCCAGGCGCAGACACAGGCGGCGCTCAAGGCCCAACGCGACGCGGAAGAGGCCGCAGCCGAAACGGACCGCAAGGCAGCCGATCGCAAGGACACGGCGCAAAAAGAGAGCGAGCGTAAAGAGCAGGACGCCGCCGAGCGCGACACCATCGTCGCCGCCGCAACGGAAACGCCCTCGCCTTCCGCAGCGCGCGACGCGCAGCAGACGAGCGCGAAGGCGGAAGAACCGGCCGCGTCATCGGAAGCCAAGGCGAGCGCAAGTGCGGATGCTGTATCTGGCGCAAAGAGCACCGTCGAGAGCGACGCGGCCGAGCAGAAACCGGAAACCAAAGCCGCGATGCTTGCCGCACCGGGCAAGAGCGCGAAACCGGAACAGCAGGCCCCGATCCCGGTCCCGCTCATGTTCGTCTACAATGAGGCGACACTCACCGCCGAAGGCGAGCGGGCCGCGGAGCTGCTGCTCGAGTACCTGCTTCTCAAGCGCCTCGATTCCGTGGAGCTGACGGGCCACGCCGACGAGCGCGGCACCCACAATTACAATTTCGACCTGTCGCGCGAACGGCTGGAAACGGTCGCGCAACGCCTGACGGCCGGCGGCTATAAAGGCGAGCTGAAGTTGACGCCGAAGGGCAAGACCGAGCCGTTCAAGGGCATCGACCGCAAGAAGTACCGCGGCGAGGCGCTCTATCAGTTCGACCGGCGCGTGGAGCTGCGCGTAACGCGCTGAGCCGGAAGCGGCTCCGCAACCCGAGCCTTCTCTCGGCGCACCCGAGAGACGTGCGCTCAATAGCGGCGCGCAGCGCCCGGGAGCAACTTGGCGAAGCCATGCTCCGCTTGGACCGCCACGGCCATCCACACGACGCCCGTCCTCTTATTCGAAGCTTAAACAGCGCGGCAGCGCTCAGGAGCAAAGCGACCCGGCGCAAGTGCGCCGGCCATCCACCGGCACCCGGCCTCTTATCCGAAGCCTCCCGCAACTTGTGTCCGAAAACAAAAAAGCCCCGGTCGTGCCGAGGCCAGGTCGTCTCGGGAGGAAGGAAACGCGGAGCGGGGCAGAGCTCACTGACAAGTCTGAAGCAGTTCCCAGACACGCTTGCACGTGCCCTTGTGGCAAATCTGCTTTGGCGTGCGGACGTACGAACAGTGGTACGCACCGGAAAATCCCTGATAGCCGTCCATCGGACGGTCGAACCGATAGGTCTGCTGGAAATACTCTTTGCCCCCGCGCGCATCGGCGTCGGGAGAGAGCCCCACTGCACCGAGCATTGCGAGCGCGAGGACAGCGGCGGGGCGTACGAAAGACGTGATCATGGCGGTCTCCATCTGGCCCATCTGGCCGTGCCCAATGGGCTTCTCGTTTCGATGGAAGAACGCTATGCGCGCGCCGGATCGGCCGCTGTTCCGATCGTGACAGGCCGATATTTTTTATGAAGACTGGCAAGGCATCACGACAGAACGCCGACTGAGGCGCCGACACGAGGCACACCGTCCATGACCATATCCGACCGATCCGAACCGTTGACGCCGGGCCTCGAAGGTCATGCGGAAACCGTCGTGTCGCCGGCCCTCACCGCCGCCGCGCTCGGAAGCGGAACGGCGGATGTCTATGCGACCCCCGCCATGGTCGCCTTGATGGAAGCGGCCGCCGTCGCCGCCATCGAACGGCATCTCGCCCCCGGTGACACGAGCGTGGGCATTCACCTCGACGTCGCCCACAAGGCGGCCACACCGCCCGGATCGACGGTTCGCGCAAAAGCGACGCTGCTCGCCGTGGAGGGGCGCAAGCTCACGTTTGCCATCGAAGCGCACGACACGACCGAGCAAATCGGCGAGGCCCGTCACACACGCGTCATCGTCGACCAGGGACGTTTCGAAGCCAAAGCGAAAGCAAAAACGGCCTCCTGAGGAACCGGCGCCGCACATGGCCTTCCCCACAGGATCCTGGGACGCCGCCTCCCCTCTGCCGGCATTTGTTGCTATGTAGGCCGAAGGAATCAGGAGGGAACGACGATGCGCGCCATTCTGTCGACGCTGCTCATTTTGCTCGCAACCACGGCCTATGCCGGCGGCACGAGCCCGACGGCGCCCGATCCCTCACCTGACGCAGGCGCAGAGACAGCCGCGCTCCCCGAAAAGGCCAAGGAGCAATCCTGCAGCAACCCGGACGCCCTCGGCGTTTCGCGCACCGTCGAGGTGGACACGACCGGCGGCCCCGGCTTCGGCATGGAGCACTACAAGGCTTACGACTTCCTGCAGGACAAGGAAGTCGTCCTGACCTTCGACGACGGGCCGCAGGTCCGCACGACGACCGCGATCCTCGACGCCCTCGAGCACGAATGCACGAAGGCCATCTTCTTCAGCCTCGGCAAGATGGCGATCGGCCTGCCCAACATTCTGCGCGACGTCGCACGGCGCGGCCATACCATCGGCACGCATACCTGGTCTCACAAGGACATGCGGAAGGCTTCGGATCAGGAAGCCAAGGACGAGATCGAAAAAGGCATCAGCGCCGTGGCGCGCGGCGCCGGCGTCCCCGTGACGCCCTTCTTCCGGTATCCCTACCTCCGCGACTCCCAAGCCTCGCTGGCACACCTTGCCGGCCGGAACGTCGCCGTCTTCTCGACCGACGTGGACAGCTTCGATTTCCGCCGCCAGAGCCCGGACCGCCTCGTGAAGGCGACGATGGAGCGGCTCAACAAACGCGGCAAGGGCATCCTCCTGATGCACGACATCCAGCCGCGCACCGCCGAAGCCATGCCGGCGCTCCTGAAGGCCCTCAAGGCCGGCGGCTACAAGATCGTGCACATGACGGCGAAGGACAGTCTCAAGACCCTCGCCGAATACGATGCGCTGATCGAGAAGGACGTGAAGGGCCTGCCGGCAGTCGGCGCCGAGCGGCCGATGACGAGCGTAATCCGGACGGTGCCGACCGAATGAGGCTGCGGGCGGCAGTCGGCCGCCCATCGGTCGCCCGCGCCCATGGCGGCCGCCGGGAGGGACAGGGCCGCCGGGATGGACAGGGCCGCCGGGAGGGGCGGGCGTGCCCGCGGGCCGCCTGAGCCTGCATCATCCGAGAAAAAAGAAGTCACGCAAATGAGCCTTCATCGCTAAGCTCCCTAAAAACGCCCAAAAGTCGGCGAGGAAGAGTTTCGATGAAAACAAGATCGCGCGTCGCCCTGGCCTTCCTGGGCCTGGCAATGATGATGGCTCTTCCGCCTGCCCATGTGCGGGCCGAGGAGACGTGTTCCGTCGACAGCTTCGGCGACGCCGTCGACGAGTCCGCCGAAGCGCTCCGAAACTTCAGCGCCGAGACCCAGCCGCGCCTGAAGCAGAAGCTGCAGGAGCTACGCGACCACAAGGGCTGGCCCGACGCGGACTATGAGGCCAAAGGGCTGGCCTTGGTCCACGATCAGGCGCTGGACGGGTTCGACGCCCAGGCGGGCGAGCTCCTGGGCCGCATCGACACGCTCGGCACGCCCGATGCGACGCAGCCCGCGAGCGCGAGCTGCGCGAAGCTCGAAGAGCTCAAGACCGCCGCGGACGAACTGATGTCCGTCATGCGGGCCAAGTCGGAGCATCTGATCAGCCGCATCGATCGCGAGATCGCGACCTCTCCGGCAGGCTCGGGGCCGAAGGTCGCTGCGGCCGAGCCGAAGCCTGCTCCCACGCCCACGCCCACGGGCGTTCCCGTCGCGAAAACGGACGTCGCCAAAGCGCCCGAGCCGCAGCCCGACCTGTCACCGATCCGCCGCACCGAAACCCCGCGACCGCCGCCCGGCACCGACCCGCTCGCCCAGCCCGCGCCGTCCGCGCCGCTCCCGCAGGCCACCCAACAGCCCGCGGCACCTGGGGACGCACTGCCGCGAGCCGAAACGCTGCCGAAGGCCGAGACCGCGCCCGACGCGACGCCCGCTCCGAAAACCGCTGCGCCGTCGTCGCCCCCGCTTGCCCCCAAGCTTCCATACGTGCCACCCGATCTCGCCGCTGAACCCGGGTCCGAGAGCGGCGCTCATCGGGGAAACAGCTCCGAAGCCGAGAGCACGTCGAGCTGGAGCACGACCACGGCCCAGGCCGTGATCCCCCCGCCCATGATGCGGCCCGTGCCGCCACCGGGATCTAGCTCGGACGATCACATGCCGGAGTACGCGCCGCCCGCTCCCGGGGATCCGCCGGGCATGCCCTACACGCTCCCCGAAGACGGCGGCATGCACGGAGAGCGCGCCGACGGCGAGCCCGGCTATTCGATCGACGAGATCCGTGAGGTCTCGCGCGGCTTCTTCGGCACCATTTCGACATCGCTCGCCAGCGTGATCGAGTATGCCTTCCAGCAATCCGGCAGGCCCACGGCCTACGTGCTGGGAAGCGAGGGCGGCGCGGCCTTCCTGGCCGGCCTGCGCTACGGCGAAGGGACGCTCTATCACCGCTCGGGCGCCCAGCAGCAGGTCTACTGGCATGGCCCCTCGATCGGCTACGACATCGGGGGCGACGGCTCGCGCACGCTGTTTCTCATCTACAGCCTGCACGAGCCGGACGAGTTGTTCCGGCGCTTCACCGGCGTGGACGGGTCCGCCTATCTGGTGGGCGGCGTGGGCATGACCCTGCTCCGGGGCGGCAACGTCACCATGGCCCCGATCCGCTCCGGATTGGGGCTGAGGCTCGGCGCCAGCATCGGCTACGTGCGCTTTACCCCTCGCCCGACCTGGAACCCGTTCTGACGGCGCGAACGATCAGAACCCGTAGCCGGTGAACAGGCCGCGCGGCGGGCGCGGATAATAGGCCTGCGCCTGACCGCGCCGACGCACCCGCGGCGGCACGTAACCGTCATAGGAGGCCGCGTTACGGGTCGCGGCAGACGGCGGCAGGTACGTGTACGGTCCGTCGCTGCGGCGGGCCTGCGCGCCCCGCACTGTCCGCTGCTCGCGCGAGGCGACGGCCGGCGGCGGGCCGAAGTTGGGCGTGCCATGCACGACGATGCGCGTCCTCTCCTTGCCGTGCCGGCTGACCATCCGGAACAAGGTTGCGGCATTTTTCGGCGCGAGGCGCACGCAGCCGTGCGACGCCGGGCGGCCGAGCGAGCGGAGCGCCCAGCTCCCGTGAATGGCGACACCTTGATGGAAGAAGATCGAGTGCGGCATCGGCGCGTTGTCGTACTGGCGCGAGAACCACTGACGCGTCATCCAGGTGGGCTGAAACGTGCCCGTCGGCGTCGCGTACCCGCGCCGGCCCGACGAAATGGCCCACGCATGGCGCACAGACCCGTTCTCGGAGACCGTGAGCCTCTGCTCCGTCAGATCGATGTCGATGTGCAGCGTCGGCGAGGGCGGAGGCGCAGGCGCTTCCGCCGTCTCGGCATCCTCGTCGTCTCCGACGGCTGCGGCATCGTCCGCACGCGGGACGTCGGCCGGGTTCGTGTCCGTAGCGGCGTCGCGTACGCGCGAGGGAAGGACGCCCTCGGCCTCGGTCTCGTTCACGATGGAAAGGGCGTTCGGTTCTTCCGCCTCGGCCTCGGCAGGTGCCTTGTTGATGATGGTCACGGTCGGGACGCCGTTCGCGTCCCCCGCCATCTGGCTGGCGGCTTCCGCCCACACCGACCCCGCCCCGAGAAGCGCAGCGAGCAACGCACCCGCCAGAACTCGAACCCGCATCACAACACTCCAACGCACGACAAAACTGGATATTTCAGAAAGATAACATTGATCGCCCGCGCCTTCCGGCGAGCTTGAAATCGTCCCTAATTTGCGATCGTGATGCGCGTGCTGGAGAACCCGTGCGCCCGCACGAGGTCGAAGAACTGCGAGGCGTGGCGCGGCGAGAGCCGGACGCAGCCGCGAGAGGCGGGGCGGCCGAGCCGGTTCACCTCGTTCGTGGCGTGGATCGCGTAGCCGCGGTGATAGAACACCGCGTAGTGCATGGGCGCATTGTTGTATTTCGTCGAATACCAGCGCCGTTCGAGGCGCTGCGGACGGAACGATCCGGAGGGAGTTGCATAGCGTCCCTGGCCTGTCGACACAGGCCAGCGATAGCGCAGTTGCCCGTGCACATAGACGTTCATGGTCTGGGTGCTCTTGCTGACGCGGGCTTGGACGCCGGCAGCCGCAGGAGCGGGGACGAGCGCGATCGCTGCGAGCACCGCAGCCGCGACGAAGGATAGGCGCATCTCTCTACTCCGCACAAAACGAGAAGCGTGAATAAGGAGAGAAGCGCATTCGCGTTAGGATATCGTTGCCGTGAACGGACAATTATGACGCGAGCCGCCGGCCCTCACCCTCTAAGGGTCGCGAACGCGCCGAGCGCTGCCTTGCGGGCTGCGCCATGATCCACGATCGGTCCGGGATAGGTCCGCCCGATCTCCACGCCGGCTTGCGCAAGGGTATCGGCCCGCGCCTCCCACGGCGCATGGATCGCACCCGACGGAAGGCGCGCAAGCTCCGGCACCCACCGCCGCACGTACGCCCCCTCGGGATCGAACGTCTCGCCCTGACGGATGGGATTGAAAATGCGGAAGTAGGGCGCGGCGTCCGCCCCCGACCCGGCCACCCATTGCCAGTTCGCGGCATTGCTCGCGAGATCGGCATCGACCAGCGTATCCCAGAACCACGCTTCGCCCGTCCGCCAGGGTTGCAGCAGATGCTTGGTCAAAAACGACGCCGCGATCATCCGCACGCGATTGTGCATGAAGCCCGTCGCCCAAAGCTCGCGCATTCCGGCATCGACGATCGGGTAACCCGTCGTCCCGCGCTGCCATGCCCGCAACAGCGCGCCATCCTCACGCCAGGGAAAGGAGGCGAATTCGGCGCGGAACGGAGCGTCTGGCAGATCGGGCGCATGGTGGAGAAGATGCGCGGAGAACTCGCGCCACGCGAGCTCCTTGAGAAAGGTTTCGATGCCGTCGCCCTCGCCGGCGCGACCCGCAGCATCCTTCGCCGCCCACCAGCATTGGCGCGGAGAAATCTCGCCGAATGCAAGGTGAGGCGAAAGCCGTGACGTCCCCTCCCGGTCCGGCCTGTCGCGCATTCCCCCATACGCGCTGAGCCGTTCCTCCACGAAAGACGCGAGCCGCGCATGCGCAGCCGTCTCGCCCGCGGTCCACGCGTCGCGCAAGCCACCAGCCCAATCCGGAGCCGTCGGCAGAAGCGCCCACGATGCGAGGTCCTCGCTCTCGGGAACGCGCTGAGGCGAGACGATCTTGCGGGGGGCCGCAATGGGCCGCGCCACAGTGACTCCGCCAGCGAAGCTGCGCCAGAAGGGCGTGAACATTCTGAACGGCGTGCCCGCCTTGGTGGCCAGACCGTCCGGGTCGTGCAGCAGCGCGCCCGCGAAGCGTTTGACCTCGACGCCGTCCGCCCCCAACCGCTCGCGGACCTCGCGCTCGAGCACACCGGCCCACGACTCATAGCCCCGCGAGCAATAGACCGCGCTCGCGCCCGTCTCTTGCGCGAGCCGCGCGAGCTCGTCCGCGCTATCGCCTCGCCGCAAGACGAAACGACCGCCGACCGCGGAGATCGCCTCTCCGTGCGCCCTGAGGCTGTGATGCAGCCACCAGCGCGCGGCGCCACCCATGCGCCATCGCCCGGCGGCCGTGTCGTCGAGCACGAACACGGCAAGCACCGGCGCCGCCGTGGCGACGGCAGCCGCGAGCGCGGCATGATCGGCCAAGCGCAGATCGCGGCGAAACCAAACGAGAATGGGGCGAACCGTCACGAAAGAACCGGGGCTGAAACGTCGGAAGCGGAAGAGCGTGAGACGGAAATGTCGAACGATCGCCCAGGTTCACGGGAGAGCGCCGGGCACGGACAGCGCGTCTGTGGCGGGGGCGCAGCGAAAGCGATCAGTTGAACAGAAGCTCGAAGAACGACTTCGGCTTCTTTTTGGCCGTCGCACGCTTGGGCGGAGCGGACGGCGCGCCGCCAAATACACCGAACGGGGTGTTCCACGGCGCCCACGTCTCCCCCCCTTGCTGCTGCTGATACCGCCGTTCGGACGGGGCCGCGATGGCGGGACGCGGCGTGCGCAGCGTGAACGTATCCGTGACACCATCGACGCTCGCGACCGTCACCCTGCCGTCCTCCCACGTCCACGTGGCGACGCGCTCACCCTGCCGGTGCGGTTCGATCGCAACGACGACACCCCGCTCCACATCGACGATGGCCGCCTGTTCGAGTTCGGCAGATCCGGTGCGCGCCGTGACCGCGCCCCCGTGGAAGTGCAAGACGCCGATGCCGCGAAACGGAGCCTCCTTCAGTTCCCATTTGATGAGCCGCGGCGTAGCATCGCCCATCATTTCGAGCGGAACCGAAACCCGCGGATATTGATCGCTGACGGCGAAGTAGCGCTGCCCGCGCTTGACGACCCGCCAGTCGTCGACGCCGGCGCCCTTGAGCACCGTTTCGTCCGAAAGCAGCGACGCGCCCCCGAGCCTCTGCAGCGTCTCGTTGGCTGCAGCGAAGCCCGGCTTCAGCTCGAGCGCACGCTCGATATTGCGAATGGCGTCGGTGAGCTGCCCCTGGCTATCGGAGATCTCGGCCTTGACCCAATGCACTTCCGCGGTGTCGGGGTCGAGCTTTTGCGCGACCTCGATATCCCGCTCCGCAATATCGGCCTGCCCGTTCTGCCGGTAGATGTAGGCGCGATAGGCGAACGCGAGGGCGGAGCGCGGATCGATTTCGATGGCGCGGTTGAGATCGCCCATCGCTTCGTCGTAGGCCTGCGCAACCCCGTGCGCGAAACCGCGCTCGGCATAGGCCGAGGCGTTGCCGGGCGCGAGCTCGATCGCTTTCGAGAAATCCTTGATCGCAGACACCGCGTTGCGCGTCGCGAGATAGGCTTTGCCGCGCAGAATGTATGTTTCTGCCAGATCGGGATCGAACGCGATGGCCCGCGAAAGATCTTCGATCGCTTCCTCGAAGTGCTCGACCTCGAGCTTGGCCTCGGCGCGGTTGCGGTATGCGGTTGCAAAGCGGGAATCGGCCGCCACCGCGCGCGTGAAGTCGCGGATTGCCGCGTGCGGACGCAATTGCGCGAGGTGCGCGAGGCCCCGGCCGCTGAGCGGCGCCGGATTGGCCGGCAACAGACGAACCGCCTGCGTGTAGTCTGCGATGGCCTCGTCGAGCTCGCCCAGCCGCACGTACGCGCCGGCGCGATTGTTGTAGGCAGCCGCATAGCCGGGCGCGAGAATGATCGCCCGGTCGAAGTCCTTCACGGCTTCCCCGGCGAGCCCGAGCGACAGAAGAAGGTTGCCGCGATTGTTGTAGACGGCCGCAAACTCGGGAAAGAGTTGAATGGCCAGGTTGAAATCGTCGAACGCACGCCGCGTATCGCCGAGCTTGATGTGCGCCACGCCCCGGTCGTTCAGAATGGCCGCGCGCCGGTCGTTGGAAAGACCGGTCTCGGCGAGCGCCTCCGTATAGCGCGCCACCGCCTCGCGGGCTTCGCCGCGCACAAGGGCACGCGCGCCGTCCTCGGCCCGCGGCATCTCCTCGGTGGGCGCCGCATGGAGCGACGGCCCATGAGCGACGAGCGCAAGCGCGAGAAGAACACGAACGCAAGCGGGGCGGATCATCGAACCTCCAGGCCACTGCCAGGCCACTGCCAGGCCACTATCTGTCTCGGCCGAACATCGCCATGCCAGACGTTGCCGATGATACTGCGGCAGGAAGCCGGAATCTCCCCTGAATCTCACGGACGGGTCAAGCGCGCCCCGGGTGAAATCGGAGAAATCGGAAATGAGGCGGCGAGGCCGCAAGGGCCTGCTAGGTTGCGCCGAGCAAGCCGGAAAGCACGCGCGGCAGCTGCTCGGGCAAATCCTCCGCGATCAGGCCCGGGCCGAACGCCCGCGCCGCCTCGCCATGGAGCCAGGCCGCCGCCGCCGTGGCCTCGAAGGCCGCCATCCTCTGCGCGAGAAGCCCGCACACGAAACCTCCAAGCACATCGCCCGCACCCGCCGTCGCGAGCCATGGCGGCGCGTTGGCCGTGATCGCAGCCCGCCCGCCGGGCTCGGCAATCACGGTATCCGCACCTTTGAGCAGGACGACGGCGCCGCTTTCGGCGGCGCCGTGCCGAGCCCGCGCGAGCCGCGATCCCGGCACGTTGCCGAACAGCCGTTCGAACTCGCCGTCATGCGGCGTGAGGACGACGGGAGCGGCACGTGACGTCATCGCGCGCTTGAGACGTGACACATCCTCGGCGAACGACGTCAGCGCATCCGCGTCGAGCACCACCGCCGCAGGCGACCGCAACGCCGCCTCGACGAGACGGCGCGTCGCTTCGCCAATGCCCGCCCCGGGACCCAACAGCACCGCATTCTTGCGCGTGTCTTCGAGAAGGTGCGCAAGGCCCTCGGGCGCTTCGTAGGGACGCAGCATGATGGCCGTCAGATGCATGGCATTGACCGTCACCGCATCGAGCGGGCTCGCGACCGTGACGAGCCCCGCGCCCGCACGCAACGCGCCGCGCGCACCGAGGCGGGCCGCCCCTGTCGCCTCGGCTGGGCCGGAGACGACGAGCGCATGGCCGCGCGTGTACTTGTGTCCCTCCGCCACAGGCCAGCGGTAGGCGTCGCGCCAAAGCGCCGGCACATTGAGAAACGTCGCAATCCCGATCTCGTCGAGCACGTTCCGCGGAATGCCGATGTCGGCAATCCGCACGGTTCCGCAATAGCCGCGCCCCGGGTACAGCACGTGCCCGGGCTTCGCGCGGAAGAAGGTCACCGTCTCCGTGGCGCGCAGCACGGGGCCCGTCACCGCGCCGGTCTCTCCGTCGAGGCCGCTCGGCACATCCACCGCAAGCACCGGCGTGCCGGCCTCCGTCACGGCGTCCACCGCTTCCGCCGCGCGCCCCTCGAGCGGCCGGGCGAGCCCAGCGCCGAACAAGGCGTCGATCACCAGATGCAGGCTTTCGAGCTGAAACGGATCGAGCGGACGCACCGGCCCGTCGAAGCGGCGCGCCATCTCGGCCGCATCGCCCTTGAGCCCGGAGACGTCCCCGAGCAGGAAGAGACGCACGTCGTACGACGCCCGCTTCAGGTAGCGGGCCGCGACGAACCCGTCGCCGCCGTTGTTGCCCGGCCCGCAAAGGACGCCGACCCGCGACCCGGGAGGAACCAAGCGGCGCGCGGCGTCCGCGACGGCCCGGCCCGCCGCCTCCATCAGCGCGGGACTCGCAATCCCGCGGTCGACCGCCAGCGCATCGGCGCGTCCCATCTCCCGCGGCGTGAGCAGGTCTGCGCCGTCCTCGATCCAAACCGTTTCTTTGGTCACCCGTATCCTCCGCTCACGGCCTGCGGGCCGTTTTTGCGCTCCACCCTACCCGTCGCAAGGGACGGACGGGAGGGAAAGTGACGGGCGCGCACACCCTGCGGACGCTCGCCCCGCAGCGATGATCCCCGGCTGAATTCCCCGCGTCGCCACCGCCGAAGCCGCAGCGGACTGCACAAAAAACGATCATAAAGCCGGCATTTTAGGCTATTTAATCCGGAGAAAGTGCCTGCCGGAAAGGCAGAGCCCAACTAATCGCCTGAAAATTAAACGGTTTTTTCATTTCAAACGGCTTGGCATACCCCGTGCAATCCGATGGCCGCTCCGGC
>DAOMQQ010000019.1:0-25051 GCA_035445405.1 Hyphomicrobium sp. | reverse complement strand
TGCGCCGTCTCGCGGTCGTCTTCGATCACCAGGACGCGCATCGCTCTCCTCGCTCGGCTCGTGGATCCGCCCCCGCCGTCATCTTCTGCCCCAAGATGATATGGGATCGGACTTCAGGAAAGTTACCCCGTCAGATACATCGAGGCGGCCCGGCCCCTCAAGTGCCGCGCCGCCTCCCGTTTCATCTCGACAGCTCCGGATCAGCCCTGCTTGAGCTGGATCGGCACGATGCGACGCTGCTCCTGGGACTTGATGGAGAGCATCACCGCGCGGCGGCCAAGCTCCTTGGCCTTGCGGATGCCTTCCACCACGTCGTTCGGGCCGTTCACCACCGTGCCGCCGACTTCGAGGATCACGTCACCTGCGCGGATGCCCTTCTGGGCGGCGTCGGATTCGGGATCGACCTCGGCGACCGAGACGCCTTCCTCACCGGTGCGGATCGGAGCGAGGGTGAGGCCAAGCTGCTGCAGCTCGGTGCCGGCCGTGTCATCGGTGGGGTTGCCCTGCTCGAGGCGGGCGATCTCCTCGGCGGATCCCGGGAACGTCCCGAGCTTCACCTTGACGATCTCTTCCTGGTTGTTGCGCCAGACCTTGACGTCGACCGTCGTGTCGGGCGCATAGCCGGCGATCTTGCGGGCAAGGTCGCGACTGTCGGAAATGTCGTCAGTGTTGACCTGCAAAATCGCATCCTGTGCCCGGAGGCCCGAATCCGCCGCCGGTCCGCCTGGCGTGATCTCGCTCACGAGCGCGCCCTTGGCCTGCGCCAATCCGATCGCAGCGGCCGTGTCCTCGTCCACGTTCTGGATCTTCACGCCGAGCCAACCCCGGCTCACAGTGCCCTTTTCACGAAGCTGGTTGATCACCTCCACGGCGGTGCGCGACGGGACCGCGAATGCGATGCCCACGTTGCCGCCGGACGGGCTGAAGATCGCGGTGTTGACGCCGATCACCTCACCCTGAAGGTTGAAGGTCGGACCGCCCGAGTTGCCGCGGTTCACGGCGGCGTCGATCTGCAGGAAGTCATAGGGGCCGGAGCCGATGTCGCGGCCCTGCGCCGAGACGATACCCGCCGTCACGGTGCCGCCGAGACCGAACGGGTTGCCGACCGCAAGCGCCCAGTCGCCGACACGCGCGTCGTTCGTGGCGAACGCAACATGGGGGAAACTCTTGCCCTCGGCCTTGATCTTCAAGAGCGCGAGATCGGTGCGCGCGTCAGTGCCGACGAGCTCGGCTTCGAGCTTCTCCTGATCATCGAAGCTCACCTGGATGCGGCCCGCGCCGTCGATGACGTGATTGTTGGTGACGACGTAACCGTCCTCGGAAATGAGGAAGCCCGAGCCCTGCGCCTGGGTCGGACGCGGCTGCGGCTGGCCGCGGAACTCACGCGGCAGGTTCTTGAAGAACTCGTAGAACGGGCTGTCCTCGGGGATATCCGGGAACGGCGAAGGCTGGCCGGGTGTGGCTCCGCCTCCACGCTGGGCCGTCCGGCTCGAACCCGTCACCGAGATGGAGACGACCGACGGCTTCACCTTCTCGATCACGTCCGCGAACGAGAGCGGCGCACGCCCGAACGGCGTCTCGAAACCCGGGTCGGCCGGCTTCAGCTGCGCAACCGAGGGCGTCAAGGCAAAGCCACCGATGAGCAGGGTTGCGCAGGCCGCCATGGTCAGAGCCGTGCTGGCCCGCTGGCCAACACGCTTCAACGACGACTTTGGCCCGTTCCTTGCTCCGGGCTGAGCGTCACCGGACTTCAGCATTCCAATTCCTCCAATGGGACAGAGAGTGTTGCTCCGAGAGGTAGTGTCTCCGGCCTTACGGCTGCCTTTCGGTCACGTTAAGAGTTGGTAATGCGGCGCAGGTTCCCTGTTTTCCCCATCCTTTCGGCTTCCGCGGCGGTCGCACTGGCGACAGTCATGGGCTTGCCGTCCGGCGGAGCGGCTCCGCTCAGGCCCGATACGGCGCGCGTGTCGGCGCCGGACGGGCCTTCCGTCGACAGAATCGCGATCTTTGGAGCCGACGACCGTGTCCCTCTGCCCGCCGATCGGGCCGGTCTCAATGCCTCGGTCGGGCTCATCTACGAGCCGGGCTCGCAATCGGTCTGCACGGCCTTCTGCGTCGGGGACGACGTGGCGGCGACGGCCGGGCACTGCCTGTTTCGGACGGCAGGAGAACGCGCGCCGCGGCTCCCGGGCTTCACGTTCCGTCTTTCGCCCAAAGGCGCGCCGGACGCCGTCTCGCGGATTGCCGGCACCCGGCAAGGCGGCGCGCCCCAGAACGTCGCCGCCGGCACGCTCAACCTACGCGTCCGCCCTCCCATCGACGCCTCGTCCGATTGGGCGCTGATGCGGCTTGAGACGCCGATCTGCAAAGGCCGCTCCCTGCCGCTCAGCCGGCAACCCGCCGACAAGCTCGTCGAGCTTTCGACGGCACAACGCGTCTATCAGGTCAGCTATCATCGCGACTTCGGCAACTGGGAGCTTGCGCTCGGGCATCCGTGCGCGATCCGCCGCTCGTTCGCGGGGGCCGACTGGGACACGATCTCGAAGGATTTTACCGACGCACGCCACGTCATCCTGCACACGTGCGATACGGGAGAAGCATCCTCCGGCTCTCCGATGCTGATCGACGGACCGGCCGGCCCCGAGGTCGTCGGCATCAACGTCGGCACGTACCTGCAATCGCGGGTGCTCACACAGCAGGGCAAGATCGTGCACCGCTACAAATCGAAGACGGTGGCCAATACGGCGGTCAGCGCGGATGCCTTTCGCGGCGTTCTGGACGTGCTCGGGCGCGCCGAAATTCTCGTCGCACGCGACGACATGAAAAGCTTGCAGCGTCTGCTTGCCTCGGAAGGCTATCCCGTCGGCGCTGCGGACGGCCTTTACGGGCCCAAGCTCAGCACCGCGATCCGCGCATTCGAACAGGCGGAGGGGCGCAGCGAAACGGGCCTTGCGACGGCAGAGCTGCTCAAGAGGCTTTCGGCGCGCGATGCGGAACGGCGCGGCGGGCAGCCAGGGCCCCACCAATCGCTACACATCGAAACGGGGAGCGTCGGCGGCTACGACGCCGATCGCGGCAAGCGAGCCCGCCGTCCGGCACGCTGAAGCCTTTTGACGAGACCGATGATCACGCTTCAGGCGGATAATGCTACGATTTTCCGTCGCCCTTTCGGGCAAGCAATGCGTCGAGCTTCGCCTGCTCTTCGAGCGTCAGGGAGCTTCCCGGCGTCGCTTCGCCCGCCGGCTCCTCGTCGGCGCTCGTCTGCCCTGCCCGGAAGCTCGACCATAGAATGACGATCGCCGTGACGAGCGCCAGAAGCGGCATGAACCACAAGAGCAGCGTCTCGATGGAAAACGGCGGCTTCAGCAGCACGAACTCGCCGTAGCGCGCGACGACGAATTCGCGGACTTCCGTGTCGGTATCGCCGGCGACGAGGCGCTCGCGGACGAGAAGGCGCAAATCGCGCGCAAGCGGCGCATCGGAATCGTCGATGGACTGGTTCTGACAGACGAGGCAGCGCAGCTCGGCCGAAAGTCCCCGCGCGCGCTTTTCGAGCGCCGCGTCGGACAGGATCTCGTCAGGCTGCACGGCACGCGCTTGCCCGCCCCACGTGACCGCAGCGAGCAGAACGGCAAATCCGAGCACGAGGCTTTGCGCGACCCTCATGTCCTGCTCCTCACTCCGCCGGAACGCCTGCAGGCGTCGCGCGCGACGCCCGCTGCGGTGCGCCGATCCGGAGCCGCCGATCGCTCAGCGACACCGCGCCGCCGATGAACATGATGAAGCAGCCGATCCAGATGAAGCGGACCAGCGGGTGGAAGTAGAGCCGCACGGTGAACGCGCCGTCCGGCTGCTGGTCGCCGATGACGGCATAGAGATCGCCGCGCCAGGACGCGTGGATTCCGGCTTCCGAGGTCGGCTGCGGGGGCGCGTTGTAAAGCCGCTTCGAGGGCTTGAGCTGAACCACTGCGCTGCCCCCGCGCGTCACGTCGAACACGCCGATCGTTTCCGTGTAGTTCGGTCCCCGCGACGGCGCCGCGCCGCGGAACGTCAATTCGTAGCCGGCGATTTGGGCCGTCGTGTCGGGGCGCATCAGCAGGATCTGCTCGCTCTGGTAAGCGCTCGTCCCCACGATGCCGCACACCATCAGGCCGACGCCGAAATGCGCCAGCATCGTGCCGATGGCCGCGCGCGGCAGCCCCCGCAACCGCCGCCACGAGTCGGCGAGCGGCACGGAGCCCAGCTTGACGCGATAGGCAATCTCCGACACTGCGCCCGCCATCACCCAGACGCCAATGGCAAGACAGAACGGCGCGAGCCACGGGCCCCGCTCAGTCAAAGCGAACGTCGCGATAATCACCAGGATCGAGAGGATGCCCGCCGCGAGCAGCCGCTCGGAGGCGGCCGCGAGATCCGCCCGCTTCCACGCGAGCAGCGGCCCCAGAGGGACAGCGAGCAGCAGCGGGATCATCAACGGCACGAACGTCATGTTGAAGAACGGGGCGCCGACGGAAATCTTGGTGCCGGTCAAGGATTCGAGCGCGAGCGGATAGAGCGTGCCGACGAGCACCGTCACGCATCCCGTCGTCAGCAGCACGTTGTTGAGCACCAGTGCGCCTTCGCGCGAGATCGGCGAGAAGATGCCGCCCTGCTGCAGCTCGCGCGCACGCCAAGCGAAGAGCGCGAGGCCGCCGCCCGTGAAGAACGCAAGGATGCCCAGCACGAACACGCCGCGATCGGGATCGACGGCAAAAGCGTGAACGGACGTCAGCACGCCGGAGCGCACCAGGAACGTTCCCATCAGCGAGAGCGAGAAGGCGAGGATCGCGAGCAGAATGGTCCAGACCTTGAGCGCCTCGCGCTTCTCCATCACGATCGCGGAATGCAGAAGCGCGGTGCCGACCAGCCACGGCATGAACGATGCGTTCTCGACCGGGTCCCAGAACCACCAGCCGCCCCAGCCGAGCTCGTAATAGGCCCACCAGGAGCCCAGCGCGATGCCAACCGTGAGACACATCCAGGCGCCGAGCGTCCACGGGCGCACCCAGCGCGCCCAAGCCGCATCCGTCCGGCCCTCGATCAGGGCCGCGATTGCAAACGAGAACGCAATCGAGAAGCCGACGTAGCCCATGTAGAGGAACGGCGGATGAATGGCGAGCGCGGGGTCCTGCAGGATCGGATTGAGGCCGCGTCCGTCGAGCGGCGCGGGGTCGAGCCTGTCGAAGGGGTTGGAGGTCAGCAGCATGAAAAGCAGGAACGCCACCGCGATCGAGCCCTGCACGGCAAGCACGTTCGCTTTCAGGGTCGCGGGCAGATTGTTGCCGTAGGCCGCGACCGCCCAGCCGAAGAGGGCGAGGATCAGCACCCAGAGAAGCAGGGAGCCCTCGTGGTTCCCCCACACGCCGGAGATGCGGTAGATCAGCGGCTTCGTCGAATGGGAGTTCGCCACCACGTTGGCGACGGAGAAGTCGGACGTCACGTAAGCGTACGTCAGCGCCAGGAACGAGAGAAGGATCAGCGCAACCTGCGTCGTCGCGGCGGTTTCCCCGAAGGCCATCAGGGCTGCATCGCGCTTTCTTGCACCCCAAGCCGGAATGACGGTCTGCGCGGCCGCAACCAGCAGGGCAAGGATCAGCGCAAAGTGTCCGATTTCGACGATCACATCATCCTCGCCCGCAGCGGCGTGTGAAAGCCGCCCGCTGCTCTCTCACGTCATTCTATTGCGTCTCGGTGCCGCCGTAGGCGCTGCCGCTTCCGTAGCCGCTCTTGCTTTCGCCGCCGCCCGGGTGAGTGGCATTCGGCCCGAGCTTGACGCCGCGCTCCTCGAGCGCCTTCGCCACCTCGGGCGGCATGTAATTCTCGTCGTGCTTTGCCAGCACGGTGTCGGCCACGAAATGGCCGTCCGCGCCCAACGTTCCCTCCGCCACCACGCCCTGCCCTTCGCGGAACAGATCCGGCAGGATGCCCTCGTAGCTCACGGGCACGGACTTCAACGTATCCGTCACGGCGAACCGTACGAACGTGCCTTCCCCGCGTGCGACCGAGCCGTCCTCGACGAGGCCGCCGAGGCGAAAGCGCGTGCCGGCCTCGATCTTTTTCTCCACGACATCGCTCGGCGTGTGGAAGAACACGATGGACTGGCGGAACGCGAACATCATCAGGATGGCTGCAAGCGACAGCACGCCCACGCCCAGGCCGATCAACAGTCCCCGTCGTTGCTTTCGGGTCATGGCGTGGTCCGGTCCTCCTTTGCACCGAGGCCGAGGGTGCTTTCCGCCCCCGCAATCCTGCCCAGTGCCTCTTCGTCGCCCGCAAACGCCTGCCGCGCCTTGACGATGGCCAAGCGTGCGTCATCGTCGCGCTCCAGAACTTTATAGGCCCGGGCGAGCCGCAACCATCCCTCGATATCCTGGGGGTTTTCTTCGAGGCGGGCCGCCAGTCGGGCAACCATCCCCCCGACAAATGCGTCCTGCTCCTCGCGGGACATGGCCGCGATGTCGGACGGACTTGCGCCGGCCTCGCCCTCCTTCGGCGCGGGGGAGCTTGCTTTGAGCTGCCCCGCACTCCCGGCCGCATCCGGTGCGGAGGCGGGTTTGGCCTCGACCGCCTCTCCTCTGAGACGCGCCTCGACCAGCAACAGCCGCTCCGCCACGGCATCGCGCCACGGCGCATCGTCAGGAGCGCCCGACAGCAATTTACGGTAGTCCGCGACGGCGCCCGCCAGATCCCCGTCCTGCTCGCGGCCGAGCGCCAGCCATACCCGCGGCTGGACGTGCTCCGAATTGAGCTGGAGGAGGCGCAGGGCCGCCGTGCGCACCGGCTCGGTCACCACGCCGCTTTCGGCGAGCAGCGTCGCCTCGGCGAAGCCGAGCAGACGTCGATCGGATTCGCCTTCGAGACGGTTTGCCTGCGCGTAGGCGTGGGCGGCTTCCGGATAGCGGCCGATCCGGAGATAAATCGGTGCGATCACGTCCCAGCCCTTGCCGTCTTCCGGGTGCTCCCGCAAGCGCTCCTCGACGCGGTGGATGAGGCCGGCAATCGCAACCTCACTGCCCGGTCCGGTATCGCGCGCGGCGAACGGCTGGGCCGGCAAATGCGGCGACCCCATGCCCAGATAGAGCACGATGCCGAGCACCGGGAGCACAGCGGCCATCCCCGCGTAGATCCGGCGTGCAGACGTGGAGTTCTCGGCGCCCGCTCCGGCCTCCGCGGCTGCGCGCTCGGCCTTGCCCGCGCGCTTGATCAGGCGGCGCGCGATCTCAGCCCGCGCACTTTCGTGCTCGCTTGCGGGAATGAGGCCTCGCTCGCGCTCTGCATCGAGCTCCTTGAGCTGGTCGCGATAGACGGCGACATCCGCCGACTCGGATGCGATGGCCGCCGGCCCTTGCGCCTGCCTCAGCGGCCGCAGCAAGTACGCCACGACGGCCGCCGTCAAAATCGCGAACGTGACCCAAAGAAGCATCGGGAACCTTAGAAGATTTCTATTTCACCGGGTTCAATAGGGGTGGGGCGCCGCACTGACAAGGGGCGTTGGGCCAATTGGTTCGCGTTTCGCGGGCTCGTGATGAGCTTTTCCGTCGCATCCCATAAAAAAAGAGCCGGGCCTCCCGCACTGCAGCGGAAGGCCCGGCTCGAAATCGAAGCTGTCCGTCGCGTCAGGCGACGTTGTTCCACGTGCCGTCGGGATTGCGGCAGGCTGTGCCCCGCATCGCCTGCGGGCGGCCGTCGATATAGATCTTGTGGGTGTAGTCGCGGCAATCGTGCTGGCCCCGCTTGTAGGGCCGGCTCGGCACGACTTCGCCGTAGCGTCCGTTGTCGGGGTTGCGCCACTGACGGGAAACTCCCGACTGGCCACGCTCGAGCGCATCGAATTCGGCTTCCTGCGCCAGACGGCGATCCTGCTCGTCCATGGAGCGACCGATTTCGCTGCCGACGATGCCACCGACCACAGCGCCGATCGCGGTGGCCGCAATGTTGCCGCCGCCCTTGCCGACCTGGTTGCCGAGAATGCCGCCAGCGACTGCGCCGACGACCATGCCCGTATCGGCCTTGCTCGGACCCTCAGGCCCACACCCTGCAAGCCCGATCGAAACGATGAGAAGCGCGGAAGCGCATAGCGTGCGCATGAAGATCCCCGTTTTCTTGCAGAATTCCGTGCCGACGAAGCTTCTGTCGCCGAATTCTGGCCGAGTTCACATTCCCGTCCGGCGGCTCGCCGAAGTCGGAACCACAGCTGGAGGTGTACCGGACCTCTTCCCCATTGTCCGAGCCTTGCCCAGAATGTGGACTCGTCTTCAAGCACATCCATCGACCCGTTTCTACCGGGATTCAGGCGAAAATTCGACGTTGCGCACTGGAAATATGGGGCTTTTGCTCATGTTGACGGGAGGTCGAGGCGAACGAGCAGCCCCCCCATCGGGGACGGAGCGAGTTGGAGGGTTCCCCGGTAGGACTGGACGAGATCCGTCACAATGGACAGGCCGAGGCCTGAGCCCGGCTTCGTCTCGTCGAGCCGAACGCCCCGCTTGCCAATGCGGGCGCGTTCTTCTTCCGACAGCCCCGGCCCGTCGTCCTCGACCACAATTTCCAGCCGGCCAGGCGTCCGCCGGCTGTCCGCCGTCACGCGGACCCTCACAGCACTGCAGGCCCATTTGCAGGCATTGTCGCAAACGTTGCCCAGAATTTCTTCGAGATCCTGGCGTTCGCCGGCGAAACGAACGCTTGAAGGGCAGGTGATCTGGATCGCGATCGCCCTGTCGCGGTGAATGCGTTCCAGTGCCCTTTTCAGGGTGTCCAGCACATCCAGCACGGGTGTCGCGCGCCCGATCACGCGCACCTGCGCCGCCATGCGCGCGCGGTCGAGGTAGTGGTTCACCTGATCGCGCATGACCTCGGCCTGCTCGACGATCTTGCGGCCGAGGGGGCCTTTGTCCTCACGCGCTTCGTTGGTGATGACGGCGAGCGGCGTCTTCAACGCATGGGCCAGGTTGCCGACCTGGGTCCGCGCGCGGTCCACGATCTCCTGGTTCGACGCGATCAACGCGTTGAGCTCGACCTGCAACGGCTCGATCTCGCCGGGCAGCTCGCCCTCGAGCTTGCCTGCCGCTCCCGAACGGATCTCCGCCAATCCCTGCTCGATGCGCCGCAACGGCAAAAGACCGAAGCGCACCTGGAACAGCGTCACCGTCACGAGGCCGATGCCCGTCAACGCGAGCGCCACCGCCAGACGTGTGAGAAAATTCGCAACGCGGCTCTCCAACCAGTCGATGGGACCGGCCACAAGCACCGAGTAGCGTGGGCCTTCGCGATGATAATAGGGCGTGTCGATCACCTCGACCATGCGCAGCGCCTCGCCCATCGGGCCGGTCGAATTCATCCAGCGGGCACCGTTCGCATCGGGCTTGATGTTGTGGCGAAAGGGAATGTCGATCTCGGCGCCGTCGAGAGACGCAGACCCCAGCCGCGGTGCGGTGGCGTCGTCGATGGGCTGGATCTGCCAATACCAGCCGGAGTGAATGTCCTCGAACAGCGGCTCGTAACGGTTGTTGGGCGCAATGGGTGTCGCTGCACCGACCATGCTGTCGACGGCAATCGCATACACGAGCTTTTCGAGGCGCGCGTCGAACGTCGCCTGCACGTCGTCGCGGTAGAGCTCATAGATGATGAGACCGGCAATCGGCAGCACCAGAAGCGTCCACACCGCGGACGTCGCAAACAGCCGAAACGCGAGCGACTTAAGCTTCATCGGCTCCACGGCTCATGCGGTAGCCGAGACCGCGCACCGTCTCGATCACATCGGCGGGGAGCTTCTTCCTCAGCCGTCCGATGAACACCTCGATGGTGTTGCTGTCCCGGTCGAAGTCCTGCTCGTAGAGATGCTCCACGAGCTCCGTCCGGGAGACGACGCGCCCGCCGTGGTGCATCAGATAGACCAACAGCCTGTATTCATGCGACGTGAGCTTCACCTGCTGGCCGTCGCAGGTCACGCGTGCGGTCTTGGTGTCGAGGCGCACCCGGCCGCATTCGATCTCGCTCTTGGCGTGTCCCGAGGCGCGTCGCACCTGAGCGCGGACGCGCGCGAGCAGCTCCTCCATGTGAAACGGCTTCGCGAGATAGTCGTCCGCGCCTGCATCCATGCCGGAGACCTTGTCGCTCCAGCGGTCGCGGGCCGTCAGGATGATCACCGGCATATTGCGCTCGGCGCGGCGCCATTGCTCCAGGATCGAGATCCCATCCATCTTGGGCAAGCCCAAATCGAGGATGATCACGTCATAAGGCTCGGTGTCGCCGAGGAAGTAGCCCTCCTCTCCATCGAATGCCTGATCCACCGCATAGCCGGCGCCGGTCAGAGCGGCGTTGAGCTGGCGGTTCAGATCCTTGTCGTCCTCCACGACCAATATGCGCACGGGAGCGTCTCTCGCAGGTGGTTAACACGCGGGTCAATCGCGCCGACTATAGTCGGCCGGATGAACCGAGCCTAGTGCCAGCCTTTCCCTCTCGTAACGGCCGACGGGTGCGCATCCGTCGGCCGCCTGTGTCGCGGGCGTGGCGAACGCCCGCCGTGCGAAGAGCGCTACTCCTTCGCCTTGAAAAACGCTCGCTCGATCGGCTGGCTCGCCCGCATCCGGCCCAAGATCGTGAGCAACGTGCCCACCAGAGCGCCTACGGCTTGTATCGCCTCCACGGTTTGCTCGCCGGCGTCGCGCACCTCGTCGCCCGAGATATCGATGCCGGTCACCGGAGCAACCGCGGGCACCACGACCGAGAGCATCGTGATGATCGTGCCCCAGATGGTGACGGAATGCCCCCACCATTTTCCGTTGCCCGACGGGGTCGGTATGTTGCTCATATCCTTCTCTCCTTCACGCTTGGGGAATGTTTCAGCGATGGGCGACGCGGCGAGGGCGCGTGCCGTCTTGAGCGTTGCGGCGACGCGCCTCAGCCAGCCGCGGCCGAACCGACCGAAATGGGGAAGCGCGCGATAGCGCCGCTCGCGAATGGCGGCGTAGGCTGCGAGCGCATCGGACAACGGGGTGCGCGCGATCGCGGCGCGCGTGTTCGGTCCGATCTTTCCGTCAACGTCCGTACCGACAGCCTCTTGCAGGATACGGATGGCGGTGCCCGGCCCATGATTGACGGCCGCATCGAAGTGCATGAGCGCGAGGGGGGCCGGCAGTTCCGCACAGCGGGCGACATCCCAATACCGCCGCCGATAGATCTCCCGCACCGTCGTGCCGTCGATGCGCTTGAGATCGCGGACCATGCCGGCCCGATTTCCCGCGCTCAGCCGAACCTTCCGCCAGGCGGCAAACACGCCGAGCGTGATGCCCTTGTTGGTCGGGCCGCCGGGATCTTGCGGATCGTCGGTGAAGCCGCCTTCCATCGCGAGCACGTGAGTGAGGGCGCGATCGAACAGGTTTCCGTCCCGCTGCGGTTGCGGCCACCGCAGCTCCAGCAGCCTGCTCTTCGGATAGCGCGCCACCGAGACGGCATTGCCCTGGTTGCCGCCGAGCAGCACCACGTCGCCGTCCGTCTCGCCGAGCCAGAACCCCACATGACCCAAGGCCGGATTGCGTCCGCGCGAGAACACCGCGACGGCGCCCACGCGCGGCTCGGCGAGCGGCTCGCCCCACGCGAGATATGAGCGCGCCATCAGCGAGCGTGTTGAGCGGATGCCTGTCCGCTCCAAAATCGCGCCCACGTAAGCCGCGCACCACGCCACCTCGTCGCGCGTCACCTTCGGGTGGCCCGCATCGCGAAATAGCGCGACAAGTCGCGGGTTGGCGCGCGCGCCGGCTCGCTCGGCCTGGCCGTATTCTCGCCACGCCTCTTTCAGCCAGAAGGCTTCGTCCATACGCAATCCTCGATTTTTTCAGGCGGCCGGGTGCCTTGCTCATGGCCTCTGCGCAGGCTGAAGGCTCAGGCGCGCGCAAACTTCGGAGTGCCGCGCCCGTAGATGCTGCTCACCTGATAGACGGCCACATCCACAGCAGCCTGAGGACTTCCGAAGTCGTTGATCTGCTCAGCAGCCGCGTAGACACACTGCGGCGCCGTCGTCGCAATGGTGCGTTTCACCGTTGCGCCATCGAGGATGTCCACCTCATAGGCTTCCGCATCTTCCGCCAGCGGCACCTCGGACGTCTCCCAGTTGTCTCCACCCAAGCGCGTCCTGCGGATCCACCGAAGCGCAAGATCGTCGCCCCCGAAACGCGCGCCGCGCACATGCACCGGTGACAGAGGTTTCAATCCGCGGCCTACGAACGCGTGCGTCTCACCCGCGTACGAGCGGTCGGCGATGTCGCGATTTGCGGGCCCATACCGCCAAAGGAGCGGCAGCCCGATTTCGCCGGGCGCCAGGCTGACGGGGGAGAGTCCCGCAAGCAGGACGAACGTTGCCCCTTCGGCAAGCGGCGCTCGCCGTTCGAGCTCCGTCCCGCCCTGCCCTCTCAGCAGGTTCGAGAGCTCGTAGGTTCCGCCCGCGACCAGCGTCGCCCGCTCGAACTGAAGGACCTCCCAGCCGCCGGCCTCGTTTTTCATCGCCGCCGCATTGGCTCCGGAAAGAAGCTGCAGCCGTGTCACGGATGCAAGCTCGCCGCCCGTCACCGCCACGCGCACGCGGTTTCCCATATCGATGACGCCGATCGGCCCCGGCATCAGAGGATCGAGCGTGACGCCCATCACGGCCGGCGCCGAGGCGACGGCGCGCAGGACGTACCCTGCATCCTCAGGAGAGGAGAACACCGCCACGCTTCCGGGCCACGGAAGCTGGAACGCAGCGACATATCCGTCCGTCGGCGGCTCGTCGCCGCGCAACACAGGAAGGTCGAGAAACTCGACGTATGGCACGCCATCGAACACCACGCCCTCGACCACGGTCTCCCGTTCGCGCGGCATCCCGCCCCGATAGATGTCCGGGTCGATGCTCAGCCCTTCGATTTCGCGCAAGCCCCGCTCGCCGATTTCCGTGACGCGCACGAGATAGCCCGTGCCGTCCTTCTCGACGGACACGACATCGCCCGGCTCGACGCCCAACGCGCTCGGCGGCAGCTTGAATGCGGCTCTTTCGCGGGCGGCCCAGGTTTCGAACAACCACGCATCGGCAATGCGCGAGGCGCTTTCGTGCTCCAGCACGATCGGCAGCTCGGCCCGCGCAACGCGGCCGCTGGTGCCTGTCAACCGGCGCGCCTCCGCAACGGCTTGCCGATAGTCGCCGGCGGCGACGATGTGGCTGAGCTTGGCGGAGGCCGGGAGATCGGTTTCCTGCGCGCGCGTCATCGTCAACAGCGCATCGCCCGGCCTCTCCTCCACCAGATCCTCTTCGCCGAGGGTCAGCACCGGAGGTTCCGCGCCCCTGTGGCGGAAGCGGATCCGACCTTCGCTCTCGAAGCTGTCGAAAAAGTAGGCGAGCTCCAGCGGCTGCAACGCATCGCGCGGCGACATCAGCCGATCGATCACATAGCCCGGCACGATGCCCGCCAGCCGGGTCGCGTCGTGATCCTCGAAACCGTAGTCGGCGAGGATCGCGTCCACCACCTCGGCCAACGCGCCCACCGAGAAGCGTCCGTTCAGCCAGTGGCCGAAGTGCCAGTTCGCTCCGTCGCTCCAGATGTCCTCATTGTACGGGAACACCGGATACGGCCGCGCGTCCCAGCAATAGACGTGAATGCGCGCGAGATCGACCATCCGTTCGCCGTAAACCGACGACACGGGGTTCTGCCCCGCAACATAGGTCTCGCTCGCGGGATCGAACGTTTCGATCAGCGCTTTCAGGTAGCGGCGCTGAATGAGATCGTCGCGCGTACCGCGCGAGAAATACGGAAAGAAGCTCTCGCTCGATTTCGGATCGACGAAGACGTTCGGCTGGTTGGCGCCCTTGTCGATGGCGGGGCAGCCGATCTCCATCAACCAGAACGGTTTCGACTGCGGAACCCACGCCGTTGGCGTGCCGCTCGGCGTCCCGCCCGGCCGGTTGAAGTGCGGGTTCAGCCACCAGGAGCGGATGTCTTTATAGCGGAAGACCCATGGGCTTCCGTGACCGTCGCCGATGGGTGAGCGGATCTGCGCCTCGCGGTCTGCGGCGCTCGCATAGTACCAATCGAAGCCTTCGCCCCCCGCGACGTTGGATCTCAGATACTCCTCATCGTAGATCGCACGCGCACCTGCGAGATAATCCAGGTGACTGGTCCCGTCGCGCCAATCGGCAAGCGGCCAATAGCAATCGATCCCGATCGCGTCGATATGAGGCGAGGCCCACAGCGGGTCGAGATGGAAATAGACATCGCGGGAGCCATCGGCCGGCTGATGCCCGAAATATTCGGACCAATCGGCAGCGTACGTGACCTTTGTCCCGCTGCCCAAAACGCTCTTCACGTCCGCCGCCAGCGTTTGGAGCGCCGCCACGAAGGGATAGCTCGACGCGCCCGAGCGCACGTGCGTCAGACCGCGCATCTCCGTGCCGATGAGGAACGCGTCGACGCCTCCTGCCGCTTTCGCCAGATGCGCATAGTGCAGGATCATCCGCCGGTAGGACCATTCGTTCGGCCCCGTATAAGAAACGGCACCTCCCGACACGGCGAAATCCGACACCGACGCGGTGCCGACGAACGCGGCCACCTGGCTCCCCGCGCCCGCAGTCTTGTCCGGACTGCCGCTTTCGCCGGGCGCGGGATGACACGTGATGCGCCCGCGCCACGGGTACGCCGGTTGTCCGGCGCTCCCGCCATAGGGGTTCTCCAGCGCGTTTCCTTCCGGCACGTCCATCATGATGAAGGGCGTCAGCACGACGCTCTTCCCCCGCGCCTTGAGATCTGCGATCGCCTGGATAACGGAGGCATCGGCCGGCGTTCCGCCGTAAGCCGGACGCCCGTCCTTTCTGCTCACGACATGCGCCGTCGCACGCGTCAGGCCCGCCGCGCTCCACGCCATCGGCGTCGTCGTCTTCTGGACGACCTCGACGCCCGGCTTCACCTCGCAATGTCCGGCTCTCAGGTCGGTGCCGAACCAGCTCACGATCAGCGAGATCGACGTCGCATTCGGCAGCGTCGCTTCGAGTTGATCGATCCCCACGCTCCAGTCCGTTCCGCCCTGGCGCGTGTGTACGTTTTCCGATTGCGACACCCCGCGCCCGAGCGCCCTGCTGACCGGCTGCGTCGCATAGATGAATTCTCCCGAGCCCGGGATCACGCACACGCCGCGGATCTCGTCCCCGAACGGCTCGACCGCGCGATGAACCTCGAACGAAAGTTGCGGGATCCGATTGCCGTAGTCGGCAAGCGGCATGTCCTCGAACACGACATAGGCAACGCCGCGGTAGGCCGGGGCCGCGCTCGCGCCGACCAGAGCCGCGATCAGGCTATCCGGCGCCTGGTTCTCCGTTCCCTGATACAGGCGGTACTTGATCAGCCCGAGATCCAGCTCGGCCCCGTCTGCCCAGACCCGGCCGATCCCGTTGATCGGGCCTTCCGCCAGCGCCACCGCAAAACTCGCCGTGTAGCGGTACTCGGTGGTTTCCGTCGCCTGGCCCTTCGAGCTTCCGCTGCCCTTGCCGCTGCCGCCGCCCGTGCGTGTCGTGACGATGTGTTCTCGAACCTCGTCCGCCCAGATCAGTTGACCGCCGAGACGCGCACGGCCGTAGAGGCGCGGGACGGGCGCGCCCTCTGTCGAGGACGTAATGTGAAGATCGTTGAGGCGCGGGCCTTCGACCGTGCGCCGCTGACCCGACGACCCGAACAGCGCATTGTCGATATACGATCCCGCGAACGCGCCGATCTGGCTTCCGATCGCGGCGCCCGAAAGCGTCATGCCGAGCATGGAAATGCCGGCAGGCAGGATCGCGCTTCCGGCGGCGGCACCGACGGCGGCAAGGGCAAGCGTGGCCATTTATCGAACGGTCCCTGGAAATGCGAAACTCGCCGCCAGATGGCGGCGCCACCACGGGCTGAACGGCACCTCGGCCGCGCGGCAATGCTCCATGGCGTGAATCATCGTCTCCGCCGTCGCGCGCACGGCCGCGTGCTTCGCAACAGCGCCCGGCTTCATCCGAAAGATCAGCACGTCGCCGATCTCGGATGCGCCGTCCTTGCGCGGCACCAGATGGCGGAGGGCTGCCTCTATGAGCGTCTCGTCTCCGCTCGCCTCGCCCCAGTCGCGCGAATACCCGGGCGGCGTCTCCGCATCCTCGCCATAGATCTCGCGCCACACGCCGCGGATCAGGCCCAGGCAATCGGCACCGACGCCGATCGTGCTCGCCTGATGGTGGTACGGCGTTCCGATCCAGCGGCGCGCCGCCGCCACGACGTCGTCGCCACCGTGCGCACGATGGCCGGCATTCCGCTCCTGCACGATCACCTGCCTCTCAGCGCGACTTTGCGCCGGGCCGGCGCACCGCGGTGATGAAGTCGTTGCCAGGCATGTGCGGGAACCCGCGAAAGTTCGCGGCATTCGCAAATTTCGCGCGGCACGTCGCGAGACGCTTGTCGCAGCCTGCGCTCACCGTAAACGTCTGGCCCGGAGAGAGAGGCAAGCGTGCTTGGCTCCACAGCTCGATCGTCACCGTTTCGCTGGCCTGCGTGTGATTTTTCACCTCGACCTGCTGGCCTTCCGCTTCACCCGACGTGAACGTCAGAAGCCCGTGCGTGAACCAGCCGCTGGCATATCCCGAAAGGCCGCTCGCGGTGAACCGCCGCGGGCTGTCGATGGCCTCGAGCGCACCGTTGCCGGTGAACGTCGCATTCGCCAGCCCGACACGGCAGCGCCCGTCGCCCAGATCCGCATCGCAGGCGTACTGGAATATCCGCCCCTGTGTCTGCTGGAGCACGTGCGCGAGGCCTCGCACCTCCGCCGCGAACGCCTTCCCGCTGCGCTTGACCTCTCCGAGATTTCCTCTGCGCATGAGCACGTGGTCGGCGGGCGCCATCCAATTCACGCGGTAGATCTCGACATCGGCGTCGTCGTAGACGCTGGCCGCGAGATCGGCTTCGGCCAGGCGCTCGGATGTCATCGCACTCGTCACTTCGAGGTTGTCGACCCCGAGCCCGACCGCGTCGCGGATCTCGCTTGCCGTCATGCCCGCCGCGGCCTCGTACACCGTTCCGCCGAATGCAACGTCGCGATCGTGGTCCGTGAACCCCATCACGACGCCGTCGCGCCGGGCGAGCCGCCAGCACCAGCACAGTGTCGTCGCGCCTGAGGCGATATGCGCTTCAAGCCCGCTTGGAAGCTGCTTCATAGGCGGATCTCGACGATGGGTATGCGCGGGATCGCCCCGCTCTGAAAACCCGACAGATTGATCTCGAGCTTGTCGGTATCGAACCGGACCGGCACATCGAATTCGAAACCGGCCGTGACCACAGCGTCCGTTGCAGGAGCCTCGTTCTCGGCGAACACCACGGCGCCTGAAGTTGTATCGACGCTGAAATGTGTGCCTTGCACCCGGACGGCACCGTTCACCGCGATTTTCACGCTGCCCGCCACGGGCTTCACGATCTCGCGTACGAACGGAGCATGCAGCGCGCCGTACGCCTTTCGGAGCTGAAACGTTCTCGCAATGCCGTCGCCGACGCCGATTGCCTGATCGAACGCGGTCGTCTGCGCGCCGGGCGCAACCGACTTCCAGTCCGCGTGGTCGCGCCAGCGGAAGCCGTGGAACCGGCCCCGCCGCTCTTCGAAAAACGCGATCACCTCATGGAGCGCGTCGAGCGACCGCACGCCGTAACCGGCATCGTAACTTCGGCGCGACGCGAGCCAGCGGCTGTTGCGCTCCTCGAAGCCGGAGCCGAGTACCACGACGTCGGTGCGCCGCTCGGGCCCGCCCTGGGCTCCGCGCGAAATGCCGGTCGGAAAGCGGATCTCGTGAAAGCTCACGCACTCTCTCCTCTCGTGGCCTCAAAGATTGCGTTGCCCGAACGAGACGGCCCGCGCCAACATGGCGGCAACCTGCGCCTCCGATCGCACGAAGCTTTCCGCGTCGGCGGTATTGACGTTGAACGTCACCGCAACGCCCGCGCCGCCGCGCGCCGCGACGCCCAGCCGCCCGTCGGGCCCGCGCGAGAGCGGCATGATAGCCTCCGCGCCGCGCTCGCCCGCGATACCGAAGCGTCCGCCCGCAAGCGGAAACGAGATCGGGCTTTGAATAACCCCGCCCGAGGCAAACGGCACCGGCAGCCCCTGCCGAAGCGCGCCGCCTTTCGCGAATGCGACGCCACCCGACATCAGGCCCGACACCAGATTGCCGAAGCCCTGCTCGAGCGGTCTCAGCGCCGCTTTCAGCACGATGTCCGAAAGTCTCAGCGCAAGCGTGCGCAACACATCGCCCACGGCGCGCCCCTTGACGGCGATCCCGTCGAACGCGCCCACGAGGGCCGTAGAGAACTGCCGGCCCAGGCGCGCCGCGTTGCGAAGCTCCGACGAAAGACCCGTCGTGTCGGCATTGATCGCCACCGTCCAGGTCTCGGCCGGCGTATTGAAGTCGTTCATGTTGGGCGTCCGTTCTCATCGGTCCGGATAGCGGTGCTGCAATTCCGAAAGCTCGCGCCGCGACGGTGGCGTCTCGCTGCGCGTCAGGCCGAAACGGCCGCGTACCGCCGCGTCGAGCTCCGGGAGCGTCAGGCTCCAGAAGGCGCGCGGCTCCAGCCCCAAGAGGCCAAAGCCCACGGCCATCACGTCCTGCCAGGGAAAGGGCCGGCGGCGTCGCCTCCTCGAGGCTCGGACGCCTCGGGTCCGGCTTCGGCCGCAAATGTCGTCGAGAGCAGGCGCGCCACGATGTCCACGTATCCTGCGGCGCCACCTTCGACGCGCATCGCGGCCACCGCGAGGTCGCTCACGTCGTGGCCCGCGCCACGCAGGCCCGCCCCGATGACGCGCTGGCAGTCGGTTGCCGAAATGCGCCCCGTTTCGAAGCGCGTCGCCAGCGCGAGCATGTCCTCGTCGCCGAAAGCGGCTTCGAGCTCGGCAAGCGCGCCGAGCGTCAGGCAAAGCCGATAAAGCTTGCCGTCGAGCACGGCGTCGATTTCACCACGATGCCGGTTGGCCATCTCGGATCCCTCCCCGTCAGTCGGCGTCGAAACTCAGGGCACCGGCGGATTCGAGCGCGATCTCGAACGCCACCTCGCCGTCATGGCGGCCCGTCAGCTCGAACGAGGTGATCTGGAACGCACCTTCCACGATTCCGAAATCCGGCACCACGACCTGCCAGTCGCGGATCGTGCCGTCGAACACGTAGCTCCGGATCAGCGCATCCGAGTCCGCATCCTTGAAGATGCCCGAGCCCGAGAGCCGCGCGCTCTTGACGCCCGCGCCGGCCAGCAGCTCGCGCCACTGCCCCGCACTCTCCTGGTGCGTCACGTCCACCGTCTCGGCGTTGAACGCGATGGTCCGCGCGCGCAATCCTGCGACCGTCGTGAAGCTCCCCGATCCGTTGCTGTCGACCTTCAAGAGAAGGTCCTTGCCTTTCTGCGCCGCCATGTCTGTCTCCGCTCACGCGCCCGTCCGCGCGCCACGTGGCGCGCTGGCGCTCCGCGGGGGCGCGGCTCACCGCGGGTCGCCTTGCTCCCCGGCCGCTCACGCAGCCGAAGATGTTGCTCGTTTTCGCTTCGCTTCACCGCGTCCCGGTGAGGAGGCGCTATCGTGTCCGCTATGGCACCGGCTCGGTCACGGCGCGGAAACGCGCGGTGCCCTGCCACGTCTCGCCGTCTCTCTCGCGCGCAGCCTCGCTCGCCTCGTGGCGCAGGCTCACGAGGCGCTGTCCGGATATCGTCAACGCCGCCTCGTGCAGCGCCGCGCGAACGGCATCAAGCACGAGATGCACCTCGCGCGCGCCGCTCCCTTTCGACCAGGCGCGCAGCGTCAGCGTATGCTCCGCGCCCTCGTCCGTGCCAGTGCTCCAATCCCGCGTCGAGATCGGCCCGAAGGTCACGTAGGGGAACGCGGCGCCGCGCGGCACCTCGTCGTAGATGCGTGCGCCGCCGAGCACCTCGACGAGGCCCGCATTCGCAATCAGCGCGCCATACACGGCCTTCTGCAGTTCCCAAGCCGGAGCCGCCATCCGCTATCTCCTCGCGCCATCGCCGCGTCCGTCTTCGGAGCGCGTTGGCATCTCGCGTTCTCTTGTTTCGGCTTCGGCCCGTGCCGCGCGGCGGGCCTCGCCCCGCTCCAGCGCACGTCGCCGCACAGCCGCAATCAACGCGTCGATCCGACGAAACTCACCGCCATCCAGGCGCACCTCGATCTTCACGGCACGCGCTCCTCGACGAGACAGCGCAGGAAGCGCCGCCTCTCCCCGCTGTCGATGACGGCGCGGATGTCGAATATCCTCGCTCCCATCTTGAACCGCATATGCGGCCCAAGCCCCGCTCTGTGCCTGATCCAGATCTCGTGACTCACGCGGCCATGCGCTGCATCGGCCGCGACGTGCTCACCGCCCGACGCGGGCTCGATCGCCCCCCACACCTCCGCGACGAGCGACCACGCACGCGTTGCGCCTCCGCCGCCGTCCGAGGTATCGACCGGCGCTTCGAGCCCCAGCCTATGCCTCATCGTCCCGATCGGCATCCGCGTCACAGCCGCACCTCCCGATAGGGCTTCAACAGATCCGACACGGCAGCCGGGATCGCTGCGCCGACGGTTCCGATCTCCATGGGATCGCGGTGCTCGTACCAGTGCGCCACGAGCAACAGGATCGCGTGGCGGATCGGCTCCGGCACGTCGTCCGCCTCCTCTCCCATGCCCGCCTCGACGTCGATCTCGATGCCGCCCGCCGGCACGCCCGGCGCGGGCCAGCTTCCGTCGCGAGGCACGAGCCGCGGCGTCAACGCGTCCTGATCGAGCAGGTAGCTCTGCGGCGCGAGCACGGCGGGCGTGCCATCCGCTCCGCGCACGCGCACTTCCGCCACGCTACGTATCGGCCGTATCGGGAACCGCACCGCACGACCCTTCGACCACCGCGGCTCCGGCCACTTGTCGAGCGTCAGGCGCCACTGCTGCTTGATCAGCGAGAGGCCCAGCGCGGCTTCGACGTGCAGCCGGGATGTCACGATCAGGCTTGCGATCAAGATGTCCTCGGCGTTTCCGTCGATGCGCAGATGCGCCTTCGCCGCGCTCACCGTCACCGGCTCCACGGCGGGCGCGCCCGTCAGGGTCAAAGCCATGCTGTCCTCTCCTCATTGATCGATCAGGCCCCCCAACGAGCGAGGCCGCCGGAGGGGGGCCGGCGGCTTCGCTCTCACCCGGCGAGAGGGAGGATACCCGCCGGTATTCTGTGTTTTCGCTTACGCGCCCATTCGCGCGCCGCTCTACTCCGCGAAGCGAAGCAGCTTGATCGCGTTGAAGTCCTGCACGCCGCCGCCCACACGCTTGGTCGTGTAGAACAGCACGTAGGGCTTGGCGGAGTAGGGGTCGCGCAGCACGCGGATCCCGATGCGGTCGACGACGAGATAGCCGCGCCGGAAGTCGCCGAAGGCGATGGCATAGGCCCCGTTGGCGATCACGGGCATGTCCTCGGATTCCACCACCGGATAGCCCATCAGAAGCGATGGCTCGCCGGCCGCGGCCGCGGGCTGCCACAGGTAGGTGCCGTCATCGTCCTTCATCTTGCGGATCGCGGCCTGCGTGCCGCGGTTGAACACGAACGTTCCGTTCGCGCGATAGCCCGCCTTCAGCGTGTAGATGAGGTCGATCAGCTTGTCGGAGGGATTGTCGGACGGAAACGCGCCGTTCACGCCCGTCTTGATGTAGGCGATCTCGCCCCACTCCTCGGCGCCTGCCACCTCCTTGGTGTACGTCAGGAAGCCCATCGGCTCCGTCGTCCCGTTGCCGCTGACGAAGGCCTTGCCCTCCTGCTCGGCAAACGTGCCCTGCACCTCCTCGGCGATCCACGCGTCGATATCGACGGCGCTGTCGTCGAGCAGCGTCGCGGACGCCGCCGGCATGGCGTAGAGTTCCTTCGTCGCGAAGGGGATCTCGACGAGCGTCGGCGTATTCGTCTGCGTTCGCTCCGTCGTCTCCGCCACCCAGCCGTGGGCAAAGCCTGTCGTCGCATACGGCTTCTTGTAGACCGAGCCGGAGACCTGCCGCACGGATGCGATGGCGCGGATCGGCGAGATGTCCTTCAACGCCGACATCACGGCCCGCTCCGTCTCGGGCGGCACGAGGTAGCCGCCGTCGGCGCCGCTGTTCGTCGACACCGCGAGCGCCTTCTGCTCCAGGAGATGGAGCCCCGCCGCCTCGCCTTTACGGACATAGGCGTGGAACGCCTGGCGATGCTCGCGCACGGCGCCCGTCTCCGGCGCACTGCCGCCGATATGCGGGCGTTCCGCCTTGAGCGCCAGCCGGTCCGCCGTCCGCTTCGTCTCGTCGATGGCACGGTCGATCCGCGCCAGGCGCTCGTCGATCAGCGGGTCCGACGCCGAGCGCCGCTCGAGTTCGCCCAGCCGCTCGTCGTTCGTCTCCTTGTAGGCCTCGAACGCGCGCATGAAGTCCTCGAACGCCGCGCCCACGCTGCTGCCGGCCTTCGTTTCGATCTCGTCGTGGTGTGCCATGTTGGTCCTGTCCTTTGGATGCCTGCGTGTCACGTCACGATCGGAGCGCAAGGGCCGCGGCCCGCATGCGGGCGGCCAACCGTGCCTCCGTCGTCATGCCTCGGCCCGCATCCCGCAGAGCCTTGAGGCCCGCGAGACCCGAACGGAGCACCGCACGGGCCTCGCCTCGCGTCAGCCCAGCATCCCGCGTGAGCCAGCGCTCGAACTCGCGCTCGGTCGGAGAACCCGACGCGAACGGCGTCTGTTTCGTCGTCGTGATCCGCGCCTCGGGGAGCAGAGGAAACGTCACGATCGAAATCTCCCAGAGATCGATCTTGTCGATCCGTCGCACGCCCGATGCCTTGTCGCGGCGCGCCTTCACCGTGCGAAAGCCGATGGAAAGCCCATCCAGCGCGCCGGCCCGCATCAGCGCCATCACCTCACGCGCTTTCGCAACCTCACGCATGAGGCGGCCCTGCGCATGGAGCCCGCGCGCGTCTTCCTGGAGCGACGTCCAGACCCCGATCGGCTGGTTCGAGTCGTGCTGGAAGAGAAGCTTGACGCCGCGCGGCCCACGGCTAGCCAGGCTTTCGCGGAACGCACCCGGCATCACGATGTCGCGTCCCAGGTCCTCGCGATTGAACAGGCTCGCGTAGCCCTCGAACGTCCCGTCGGCTTCCGCGTGCTTGAAGTCGAGGGAGATGAATTTCATTTCTGGTGCGGGGGCCGGCAAAAGGCCGCGCGTCGTCGTTCGGTTCGCCTGTGAAGCGCCCATTCAGGAAACTCCGGAGTTCATCGTTGTCTTATGGAAGCGTTGATGCCGGGCGTCCGCCCCGACGCTCACTCTGTCGCCGGCGGGTCGGTGATCGGCTCGTCCGCAAGCGGGGCGTAGCCGACGGCGGCGCGCTTCTCGTTCCGCGTCAGGAAGCTCACCTTCTCGATCCGAGCCCAGAGCGCTTCGCGCTCGCTCGTCAATGCCTCGATCTGGTCGAGGTCGGGGCGCAATTCGAGACGCCCCTCGCCCTGCATCGGATGACGGGTCTGGCTGCCCGCGTCCCATGCCGGAGCGAGCCAGGACGAGAGCGCCTTCGCCGTGCGCGCCACCAGCGGCAGCACCGTGCCGCGCCAGAACGCCCGCTGCGCCTCCTGATAGTTGGAGTACGTGTTGTCGCCCGGAATGCCGAGCAGCATCGGCGGCACGCCGAACGCGAGCGCGATCTCCCGCGCCGCGCCGTTGCGCGCCTCGATGAAATCCATGTCCTTCGGCGAGAGGCTCAAGGGCTTCCAGTCGAGCCCGCCCTCCAGGAGCAGAGGACGCCCCGCACGTCTCGGCCCCTGAAACCCGTCTTCCAACTCTGCTTTGAGGCGCTCAAATTGCTCGGGTGTCATCCGCCCGTCCGCGCCGCCATAGACGAGCGCGCCGGAAGGACGCGCCGAATTGTCGAGCAGCGCCTTGTTCCAGCGGCCCGCCGTATTGTGAATGTCGATGGCCTGCGCCGCCGCCTCGACGGGGCTCATGCCGTAGTGGTCGTTCACGGGGTGAAACAGGCGCACATGAAGGATCGGGCGAACGCCTTCGATGGGCTCATCGTCGAAGCGCACGGTGCGCCCGGCGCATGTATATTCGTAGGCTTCCGGCCACCCCTCGCCGCCCGGAACGACCTTCATGCGGTCGGGCCTCAGCGCATAGAGCTCGCGCAGCTTCCCGTCGACAGCCACCGCCTCGACATAGCCGTTTCCGGATACCAGCAGATAGCCGTACCAGCTTTCGAGAAAATCCGCGCTCGTGTGGTCGATGCTCGGCCTCGCCACCAGATCGAGGAGCGGATGCTGCTCGATCTCCGTATCGCCCTCGTACAGCAGCAGCGGCACGGACGCCGCCGCTTCCGAGATCATGCGCACCGCGCGATAGACGATCGCATTCTGCATGAAGCCTTCGCGCGCAAAGGCCTCGTAGTCGCGCGGGGTCCAGACGGGGCGGCCCAGTGTCTCCAACACGATCAGAGGTCCCGTCGCGCTCGCCTTGGCTTCGTCGGCGGGCGACACGACAGAGGGTTTCGCCCGGCCGGGCCAGAAGCCCGCCAGCGTCTCCAAAATACGCGGCATCGAAAGGTCCTTGCTTTGGGTCGCGTTTTAAAGCTGCCGGATGCCCGGCTGGGCCGTCCGCTCGATCATCAGATCGGTCAGCGCCCACACCAGCGCGTCCACCCGGTCCGGGCTGCGCCCGCGCGCAAGCCCATCCGCGCCGAACGCGAGCATCTGCTCTTCCAATGTGGCGTGCACGCCCACATGCGCGACGCGGCCTTCCGCATAAAGCGCTGCGACAGGCTCGGCCCTCAGCCACTTTCCACGCGTCGCGCGCACAGTGCGGACGGCGACCGCCTCGTCGATCTGGCGCAACACCGACACGACGAGATCGCCGCCCTGGTTCACCTCCGCGACGACGCGGTCGGCCATGAAGTCATGATACGCGCGCACGGCCGCCCGCGCCCACACGTCCGGCGAACGCCCCTGCAGCGTGCGGTCGGCTGCGATGTAGG
>DAOMQQ010000018.1:0-26912 GCA_035445405.1 Hyphomicrobium sp. | reverse complement strand
GAGCACCAGACTACGAATCTGGGGGTCAGAGGTTCGAATCCTTTCGGGCGCGCCAGTCTTTTCAAGACGTTAACAGCCAATCACCGATATCGAGATGTGCCGGGGTCCCCGCTGCGGATGCCGAAGGCGAACGCTTGCGCACACCTCCGAAGCCAGGGGCGCTCGCTCTTCCTAGGATCCTCTCCGCAACAGGCGTCCCATCCCGCACGTCACGGCAACTTTTCTGCCCGAACACACGTTCGCAGCGAACCTAGCGCGGAGATCGGACACATGAAGCTGCAGAAGATTTATACCTCGCTGCTGACCGCAGATCTTGAGGCAGCCGAGGACTGGTATGCGAAGTTGCTCGCTCGCGAGCCGGATTATCGGCCGATGGACACGCTGGTGCAGTGGGACCTCTTCGACCAGGGCGGCATAGCACTTTCGACGGATCGGGAAATCGCCGGCAGAGGCGTGATGTTTCTTTACGTCGACGATCTGGTGACCGAGCGCCGCAGGCTGCTCGATCTGGGAATTGTGCTGGGGGACGATATCGCGGGCGACTACTCGACGCTGGCGCAGGTGCGCGATCCAGACGGCAACCTGCTCACGCTGGCCACGCCGCCCTCGCGATCCTTTCCAGGGGCGTGATCGCGCGCAGCCCATGTCGCGGCCGGGCGGGCCTCAATGCCCACCCGGATGAGCGACGTGCTTTTCCGGCGCCTGAGGCCGACGTCCCGCCAGCGCACTGGTGATCACGTAAAACACCGGCGTGAAGATCAAGCCAAACAGCGTAACGCCCAGCATTCCGGAGAACACGGCGGTTCCGAGAGACTGGCGCATTTCCGCGCCCGCACCCCTCGCCAAAACCAGCGGCAAGACGCCGAGAATGAAGGCGAGCGACGTCATCAGAATGGGACGAAGCCGTGTGCGTGCGGCATTGACCGCCGCATCGTACCGGCTCATGCCCGCGTCCTCCGCCTGCTTGGCGAACTCTACGATGAGAATGGCGTTCTTGGCCGCGAGGCCGACGAGCACGACAAGACCGATTTCGACGAGGATGTTGCGGTCGAGCCCAACCATGTTCACGCCAATCATCGACGCCAGGATGCACATCGGCACGATAAGGATGACGGCGAGCGGCAGGAGCCAGCTCTCGTAGAGTGCCGCGAGCACCAGGAACACGAACACGACCGCGAGCCCGAACGCGAGGCCGGCCGTATTGCCGGCGAGCTTTTCCTGCAGCGCGATCTCGGTCCATTCGAAGCCAAAACCTGAGGGCAAAGCTGTGTCGACGACGCCCTCGATCGAGGCAATGCCCTGTCCGGACGAAAACCCGCGCGCAAGCCCCACCTGAACTTCCGCCGCCGGAAAGAGGTTGTATCGCGGCACGCGGTAAGGTCCTGTCGTATCCGAGAAGGTCGCAACCGACCCGAGCGGCACCATCTCTCCAGAGTTGCTTCGGGTCTTGAGGTTGGCAATGTCGCGCAGCGTCTCGCGATACGGGTTGTCTGCTTGCGCCGTCACGCGATAGGTGCGCCCGAGGATATTGAAGTCGTTGACGAACGCCGATCCCATGTAAACCGAGAGGGCTTCGAACACGCGCTCGATGGGCACGCCGAGCTGTTCCGCTTTCGTGCGGTCGATCTCCGCCCAGATCTGGGGGGTGCGCGTATTGAAAAGCGTGAACGGCTGCACGATCCCAGGCACTTCGCCGGCTCCGCCCGCCACAGCCCATGCCGCGCCTTCGAGCGCAGGATACCCGCGCCCGGCACGATCCTGCACGTACCCCTTGAGACCTCCGCCCGTACCAATGCCCGGCACCGACGGCGGCTCGATTACCAGAATGAACGCATCCCGTATTTTGGAAAGCTGCTCTCTGAGGTCGGCCACGATCTGATCTTTGGTCACGCCCAGCTCTGCCCGCTTCTCGAACGAATGCGGGTTGACGAACACCACCGCGGTGTTCGGTGCGTTGGTGAAGGTCGCGCCGTCGAAGCCCGAGAATGCCACCGCATGCGAGATACCGGGTCGCGACAGGATGAGCTCGGTCGCCTCGCGCATGACGGCATCAGTCCTGTCGAGCGTCGAGCCGGGCGGAAGCTGGAAAGCGGTGATCAGATACTCGCGGTCGAGCTGGGGAACGAGGCCGGTCGGCGTGGTCGCCAGGCGGTCCCACGTCATGAAGAGAAGCCCGCCGTAAAGAGCGAGCAGGAGAAGCGGCAACCGGATGAGGCGCCCCGTCACGCCGGCATATCCCCGGGAGAGGCCCTCGAACGCTCCGTTGAAGCCGCGGAAAAACAGACGCACCGGCGCCCCGAGCACACGCGCGGCGAACGAGGGTTTCGCATCGTGCTTCGTGTGGGGCTTCAAGAGCAGTGCCGCGAGGGCCGGCGAAAGCGTCAGCGACACGAGCCCCGAGATGGCCGTCGAGGCGGCAATGGTGATGGCGAACTGCTTGTAGAACGTGCCCTGCAGGCCGGAAATGAACGCCGTCGGCACGAACACCGCGATCAGCGTCGCCGTGATGGCGACGATGGCGCCGCCCACCTCGTCCATGGTGTAGTGCGCCGCCTCTTTCGGCGACAGACCTTCGGCGAGCTTACGCTCGACGTTCTCCACCACGACGATCGCATCGTCGACGACAATGCCGATGGCCAGCACGAGCCCGAACAGCGAGAGCGTGTTGAACGAGACGCCCAAGGCCCCCATCACCACGAACGATCCGATCAGCGAGACCGGAATGGCAATGATGGGAATGATGGCCGCACGCCACGTCTGCAAAAACAGAATGACCACGAGGACGACGAGCACCATCGCCTCGGCCAGCGTCATGATCACGGCATTGATCGAGGAGCGGATGAACTCCGTCGGGTTGTAGACGATCTGATAGACGAGCCCGGGAGGAAAGCTCTTTGCGAGCTCATCCATCTCGGCCTTCACGGCGGCGGCCGTCGCGAGCGCATTCGAGCCCGGACGCTGAAACAGCACGATCGCGGTGGCGACCTTGTTCGAGAGATAAGCGTTGACCGTATAGTCCTGAGAGCCGAGCTCGACGCGCGCGATGTCCTTGACGCGCACCACCTCGCCGGTCTCCTCCGCACGCACGACGATGTTTTCGAACTCTTCGACGGTGGTCAGCCGTCCGAGCGTATGCACGGAGAGCGTAAATCCTCCGGGCGAGGAGGCCGGCGGCTGATTGATGGAGCCCGCAGCCACCTGCAGGTTTGCGGCCCGGATGGCGCCCACCACCTCGCCCGCGATCAGATTTCGCGCCGCGACCTTCTCTGGATCGAGCCACACCCGCATGGAATAGTCGCGCGCGCCGAACACGCGGCTGTCGCCGATCCCGTCGATCCGCGCCAGCCGGTCGCGGACGTACAGCGTCGCGTAGTTCGAGATGTACTGCTGATCGCGTGAGCCGTCCGGCGAGAACATATGGACGACCATCATGAGGTCGGGCGAGGCTTTGAGGACGGTGAGCCCAAGGCGGCGCACGTCCTCGGGCAAGCGCGGCTCGGCAATGGAAACGCGATTCTGCACCAACACCTGCGCCTGGTCGACGTCGGTTCCCGGCTTGAACACGACACTGATCGAGAGCCGCCCGTCGCCCGTGGACTGCGACGTAATATAGAGCATGTTGTCGACGCCGTTCACCTCCTGCTCGATGGGCGCGGCAACGGTTTCGGCGATCACCGCCGCCGAGGCGCCGGGATAGGTCGCGGTGATGTTGACCGTCGGCGGCACGATCTCGGGATATTCCGCAATCGGCAGCGCCGAGCCCGCAATGACGCCGACGATCGTCAGGATCACGGACACGACCGTGGCGAATATCGGCCGGTCGATGAAGAAATGCGATAACCGCATGAGATGAACCCCGCGGGCCTTGGCCCCTCGTGGGACGACGAGCCCAGAAAGCCCCCGTCCCGTCTTTCACCGCGCATCAAGCGCAACACATCCGAACGTTCGCAGGAACGACGCTCTCCTCCCGTCACGATGCCGGCTTTATCGCCCCGGCTTCGATCTCGACTTTGGCACCCGGCCGCACCATGGGATTGGCGAGCCCGTCGAGCACCACGTTCTGCCCGGCGTCGAGCCCGTCGCGCACCACGCGCAAGCCATCGACGATCGGCCCGAGCGTCACGGGCGCGGCCGCAACGACGCCGTCCTCGCCGACAACGAAAACGATCTTGCTCATCTGGTCGGAGACCACCGCACTGTCGGGGATCAGAAGCGCATCGACCTCCCCGCTGAACAGCCTGAGGCGGGCGAAGACACCCGCCGCGAAGAGATGATTTTTGTTGTCCAGGATGGCGCGCCCACGCATCGTGCCGGAGCGTGGATTGAACTGGTTGTCGAGAAAATCCATGGTCCCTTCATGGACCCACTCCGTCTCGTCAGCGAGACGCACGCGCACCGCGTTCGACGCCTCGCGCGAGGAGGCACGGTCGCCGGAACGTTCGAGACGCATGTAGCGAAGGTAGTCCGCCTCCGACACGTCGAACACGAAATGGATCGGATCGAGCGACACGATCGTCGTGAGCAAAGTCGCTCCCTGCACGCCCCCGATGACCAGATTTCCGATATCGACCTTGCGATCCGAAATGCGTCCTGAGACCGGCGCCCTGACGACGGTCCATTCGCGATTGAGTTCGGCGCTCTTGAGATTGGCCTGCGCGACTTGAAGTTGCGCCTGGGTCACCGACAGATTGGCATTGCGTTGCGTGAAGTCGCGTTCCGTCACCGCGCTCGATTTCACGAGCGGCGCCGCCCGGGCGACCTCGCTTTCGGCAAGAGTCACCGTGGCTTGCGCACGCGCGATTTCCGCCCGTGCACTTTCGACCGCGATCTCGAACGGGCGGGGATCTATGGTGAAAAGCGGATCGCCGACTTTGACCAACTGGCCATCCTTGAAATGGATCTTGTCGACGAACCCCGACACTCTCGGGCGAACCTCCACGGTCTCGACCGCCTCGAAACGACCCGAGTATTCGTCCCAAACGGTAATGCGCTTGGCGATCGGCGGCGCCACCATCACGGTCGGCGTGGGCGGCGCTTGCGCGACCGCCGGAACAGCGACAGCCGCTGCAAGCGCCAGCAACGTCACGACAAGCCCACCCAAAGAGCAACGCATAGATTTCCTCGCCAAGTCCAAGTCAGCGGCAGCCCCAGCCGGATCGTCAGCTCACACACATTACGGTCCGGCCCGATGCGGGCACCTTTCGCGCCGATCGCCAGCCAACACAAGAGAGAACGAACACGAACTCTGCGTCCCGCATAAGAACCCGCCCGACACCCGAACCGGCGCCACCGCAGCCCACCGCGAATGGATCGGACCGAAGCACCGGGACCAGCGTGATGCATCGCAGCAAAAGCCGGGCATTTTGCCCGAAAAGGGACCGCCCACCTTCAATTCCCGAATGGATGTGCCACAATCCGTTATATTCGGAGGAGAACCATGCGCCTGCTCACGCTACTCGTCCTGCGCCTCATGGCAGTGGTTCTCTTTTGCCTGACCGTTGCCATCGGATGTCTGATCTTCGATGCCCACCGCTCCATCGAGAGCGACGTGGCTGCCACAGGCACGCGCGTCAATCAGCATCTGCAGAGCCTCTACTGGCAGCATCTGCTGTGGCGCGACGGCATGGCTCGCGGAACCTTGCTGCCGCTCCCGGAATGGAAATCGCTGGCGACGCAGAGCATCATCTCTCCGGGCGTTTGCGTGACGTTCGCACCACCCAACGTGGACCGGGACACGCTTTGCAGCCAGGTCGAGGTTCTGGGCCAGCCTGCGCCGAGATGGTTTGCCGCGGCCTATCTCACCGTGCTCGGCTCCCATGAACCGGTGACGCAACTCCTCTCCGTCCGCGACACGGCGGCCGGCCTTGTCGCCACGAGTGTCGATCCGGACGCGGCCCTTCGCCGAGCTTGGCGCGAGATCTCGACGGTGGTGGAAGTTGCGATGATCATGGGCGGCGGCATCGCCTTTTTGGCGGCGATCATGATCGGCCACGCGCTCCTGCCCGCCCGCGCCATCGTCGATGCGCTTCGCAAGCTCGAGGAGGGGCAACTCTCCCTGCGTTTGTCGAAGTTCAAGAGCACGGAGTTCAATCACATCGCGAACGCGGTCAACAGGCTGGCCGCAACGCTTCGTCAGACCAACTCGGAACGACGGGCCCTCACCAATCGTCTCTTCCAGGTGCAGGAAGAGGAGCGCAGAGCCCTCGCCCGCGATCTTCATGACGAGTTCGGACAGGCGCTCGCAGCGACGTCGGCACTCGCCACTCTGATCGAGAGCGGCGCGCCGACGGACCGGCCGGACATTGCGCGCGACGCGCAAGCCATCGCCCGCTCGCAGAAACAGATGATGGATGCCCTTCGATCCACCCTCGTGCGCCTCAGGTCCCAAAGCATCGAGGAGGTGGGCCTGGAAGCGAGCCTCCGCCAGCTCGTCAATGATTTCAACGCGCAATCCCAGGGCAATACCGTTTTCAAACTTCAGATGTCGGGACGCATCGCCGAGCTGCGCAAACGCATCGCCGTGGACCTTTACCGCATCGTGCAGGAATGCCTGACGAACGCGTGCAAGCACGGCCAGCCGACCGAAGTGAGCGTACGGATCGAGCATCACGTCGAAGACGAGCCGCACGTTGCCCTGACGATCGAGGACAACGGAGGCGGCGACGTGAGCAAGGTCCGCACATCCTCCGGCCATGGAATCCTGGGCATGCGGGAGCGTCTCGAAGGCCTCGGCGGAGCGTTGTCGATAGGAAACGCGCCGCGTGGACTTCGCATCCTCGCGGTTGTTCCGTTGCGGAGCACGGAAGCGTACGCATGACGCGCGTCTCGATCCTCCTCGTCGACGATCACCCCGTTGTCCGTGAAGGCTACCGGCGGCTGCTCGAAACGCGGCCGCAGTTTTCCGTCTGCGCCGAGGCCGAGAACGTGGATCAGGCCTATCACTTCTACAAAGCGCACAATCCCGATGTCGTCGTCATGGATCTGACGCTGCAGGGCGCAAGTGGGCTCGAAGCTGTCCGTCGAATTCGCGAGTGGGACAAGGAGGCACGGATCCTCGTTTTCACGATGCATGCCGGGTCCGCGTTCGCACTCAAGGCTTTCGAGGCAGGCGCGATCGGTTACATCACGAAGAGCAGCCCTCCCGGCGATCTGATCAAGGCGGTCGAGGTCGTTGCGCGCGGCGGGCGCGCATTGAGCGACGACATCTGCCAAGCTCTCGCTGCGGATCGCCTGAGCGGAACCAATCCTGCAATCGAAGCGCTGTCACCCCGCGAAACCGAAATTCTCAGGCTTCTGGCGACAGGGCTGAGCAGCGAGGCGATTGCCCAGCTTCTGAAGTTGAGCCAGAAGACCGTCCGCAATCATCACTACGCCATCAAATCGAAAATCGGTGCCGAGAACGACGCGCACCTTGTGTGGCTTGCTCTGAGCGCCGGCCTGATCGGGCCTGACAAAATCGCCAGCATCTTCCAATTGCCGTGAAAAGGCATATTGCCCGGACAAATCCAGGCACGCTGCTCTAGCCCCTTGCCCTGCTGTTGCTAACGGTTGACGGCGCACGATCGCCAGCACGTTCGACCGAAAATGCACGATGCCCTGCACAGGTTTGCTCAACCTGCGAGCTAACGGCTTGCCACATCGCGCGCGTAGCTGAAGCGTATGATCGACAAAAAAATCGGGAGGAATAAAATGCCTTTGGACTCTTCAATTCCGGCTCACCTGCGGTGTCCGCGCACACGCCACCGTCGCGTCAGCGACACCTGGAAGCCGCCCTATCCAGCCTTCTCCGCGAAGGTCGATCCCACAGTCGAGCAGATGGTGATGGCCTACTTCGGTGTCCAGTCGAAGGGCGAGGATCAGCACGGCAAGACTTGTTCCGCCTTCCAGACGATCCGCCAAAGCCTCGAGCTCGCCGATGGTCCGGCGCGCCATGACCTCGTGCAGTTCGTCGACGCCGAAGGCTGCCTCAACCTGATCGTCGTCGCCTACTGGAAGGACCCGGAGACGCATCGCAGGTGGAACACCAGTCCTGAAGTTGCCGGATGGTGGGCGTCGGACGACCGGCTGAACGACGGTGTCGGCTATTTCAGGGAAATCCTGAGCCCCCGGATGGAGCAGTTCGAGACGATCTTCACCCATGACTACGGCCCCTTCGAAGGGATGAGCGTCCTCTTCGGCAACATGAGCGAGCCGATCTTCGAGCACGGCTACTGGGGATCGATGCGCGATCGTCTGCCGGTCTCCCAGAACGACACCATGGAGCCGTCCGGTCAATTGACGGTCGTCCAGGGCCAGCCGCAAGCCGGCGGGCGCGTCATCATCAGCGGCCACCAGAACCTGACGTTGATTCGATCGGGCGAGGACTGGAGCCGGACGGAAGGCGAAGAGCGCCGCACCTGGTATGAGGACATCGAGCCCGTGCTGAATCAGGGCATGGACTATCTGCGCGACGATGGCCTCGAGGTCGGCTGCTACACCAACCGCTATTGCCACCACATCGACGAGGACGGCAAGCCGGAGGAGAGAGGGTTCGGCGTCAGCCTCTGGAACTCTCTCGCCGCTCTCGAGCACTGGGGCGAATCCCACCCCACGCACCTGCAGATCTTCGTGACCTTTATGCGCAACGTGAAGAAGTTCAAGGAGCTCACGCTCTATCACGAGGTCTCGGTGTTCGATGCGTCGAACCAGTACTTCGAATACATCAACTGTCATCCGAAGACCGGACTTCTGCGCGCCGTGTAGCGTCGAAACGGATGCGGCTGCCCAGCAAGGCGGCCGCATCCCACTTTGATCCGGTGCATGCCGGGTCGTTCCATCGTCCAGGGAGACCACATGAGCGGAGAGTCCAAAGTTGCGGTCGTCACCGGGGCGAGCACCGGAATAGGCCGTGCCATTGCCGAAAGGTTTCTCGACAAGGGGTACCGGCTTGCCGTCATGGCCAGGTCGGAGCAGAGCCTGCTCGAGATCAAGCAGAGATCGCCGGACAACGTTTTGGTCGTCGCGGGAGACGTGACGAAAGCGGAAGACCTCGATCGCTTGGTGGCCGAGACCGTCAAAGCCTATCGGGCGGTCGACATCGTCATTCCAAACGCCGGCGCCGCCAAGGTCGTACCGTTTACCAAGAGCGACCCGGCGGCGATCGCGGACCAGTTCAACCTCAATTTTGTTGCCGCGACGGAAACCGTGAGAAAGTTCCTGCCGCACTTCGGCGCTGAGGGCAGCGTGATCTTCATCACCACGTTCTTGACGACCGTCGGGTTCCCGGGTCTCGCCATCTACAATTCCAGCAAAGCGGCTCTGAAATCGTTTGCGCAGACGCTCGCGGTTGAGCTCGCGCCCCGTGGCATTCGCGTGAACAGCCTTGCGCCAGGTCCCATAGCGACGCCGCTGTGGAGCAAAGTCGGTCTGCCGGACGACGTGCTGGCGAATGTCGCGCAGCAGGTGAATGACCGGCTCATGCAGGGCGCCTTTGGCGAACCGAACGACATCGCAGAAGCCGCGCTGTTCCTCGCGTCCTCAGGCGCCAAGAACATCTACGGCCAAGAGATCGTGGTCGACGGCGGTTACACGATCGGCTGAGAAGATCGCTTACTCCCAAGGCACGCGGACCCGTTCGACGCTCTGAGATCGACGACGACGACGCTTGCATTGTCGGGAGCGCCATTCGCGCGCACCGCATCGATGATCGCGTTCGCGGCATCCTGCGCCAATCGCGCTCCCGCAACGATCCGATACGCGTCCTCTGGCGTGAGCACGCCGAACACTCCGTCCGAGGCAACGACGAGGAAGAGATCGTCGTCGTGCCGTTCGAGACGCAGGCCGGAGAATCTTCAAGCCACGCGACGTGCAGATCGACATCGCGCAACAAGACAACCGTTGCCGTGCTCCCGCATTCGAGAGGTGGCGTCATGCGCCTCAGCGTGGCTTCGGTCAGATCGAAAGCATTCCGCAGGGCGACGTCAGCCTCGCTCGGCGCTTTTGCAAGCGCATCGGCAAGCGTCATGGCGAGGCGCCGCGCCGCAAACGTGCTGGTGCGTGCGCCGCGCAGGCCATCGAATACGCCGATGATGAGAGCGTGGGGGGTCTTCAACGTGCAAACGGCGTCTTCCATCGTCCGGGGCTGCTTGCCGATGGTGGTGCCGATCCCCACGGCCTCGATGGCACCCAGCCTCGGCTTCTGTCGCCGCTCGTCAGATCGGGGCGATTTGTGCCAGGCCGACCCGCCCTCAGAGCCTCGAAAATCTCCTGGAACTCCGGCCTCTCGTCCGGATCGGTCGCCCAGCATCTCGACGCGATCTGTTGCAATCTTTCGTCCCCGTGCAGCCATGCAGGACGATACGCATCGTCGATGACCTTCGAGGAAAACTCCTCGCGTGTAAGCGAACCCGGCATCCCGGTCGCAATATTGGAATAGGGCCTTGCCCCGCCGTGAGCGACTTCGAACATGAGGATGCCGAACGCGTAGACATCGACCTTTCTGTCGTAGGGGCGCCTTGCGAGCAGCTCCGGCGCCATATGGAACAGCGACCCGACAGACTCCGCCAGAAACTCGTCCTTCGACAATTCCACGGCCCGATCGAAGTCGGAAACCTTGGCTCGCACGGTTCGCCAGTCCCGCGCGTTCGCATCCGCATCGAAAACCAGGATGTTTTCCGCCTTCAGATCTCTGTGGACCTGATGGCGAGCATGAAGATGCGCCATCGTCTCCGCGATCTGGGCGAGGAGAGAATAGACCAGATCCCCATCGATCGAACGGAAGTCGCCTTGCGCGGCGCCCAGGAGAAACTTGTCGAGCGCCCCCCGATGAGACCGTTCGACGATCCGGACGAGATGGCTGTCCGTCCCGGAAACTCCCTCCAACTGCACGATGCCCGAGTTATCCTCAAGACCGCGGAGCCGCGCATAAACCTCGATCTCCGCGAACGCCAACACAGAGCGATCCCACGGCGAAAACTTGTAAAGCAGAGACGGCCGCGCTTCGTCGGTCACGATCATCGTGCCATTGGGCTGATCGCGGCCGATGGGAGCGGGCAGATCGGGCACGTAGGGATGGACAATCGCCTCGTTCGCGTGCGGGAGCGAGTGAAGGACGAAAAGCGACGACGTCATGCCGAAGGCCTGAGGGGGAAATGTGGATTTGAGGAGGTGGTGGGGCGTATGCCCGGCGGCCGCGCGTTCCGCGGCACTCATAACCGGCAAAGTCACGTCTTCACCCGCCGGCCTTCGAGGTCATGACCTCGAATGTGTCTGAGTTTCGGAGCTTCGCTGCCCAAAAAAGAGAAAGCCCGGGCGTTGCGATCACGCCCGGGCGTCGTGGTTGTTAAGCGGCCTTGGCGTAGTACGAGTTCAGACCGCTGAGCACAGCCTGCTTGTCGAACTTCGCGCCTGCTTCGAGCAGCTCGTCCGCGAAGCGGTTCGCGATGTCGGCAATCTGCTCCTGAGACAGCAGGTTGAGGATGCCGATCCGCACCTGCGTCGGCTCGGACAGCGTGGGCCAGATTCCGAACCCTTTCGCCCGGGCGCTGGCGACGATGTCCTTCTCCTTGCCCTTGAGCTCGGCAGGCAGGTTGAGAACAACGAGGCTGGTCATGTTGGACGTCACCTCGCACCCCATGGCCTGGACGGCCTGGCGCAGCGCCGCCTCATGGTACACGTAGTCGGAAGCCCTGCGGCGCCGGCCGTAGCCGACGCTGATGCGCAAGGCCTCGTGGAACGCGGCGACCGCATAGCACGAATGGGTCTGGTGATAGGCCGCGTTCGGAACGTCCTTGCCATCGACGATGCCCCAGTGACGGGCATTGAGGATGGGATGGTTGACGTACGTGCGGCAGCCCCGCTTCTTGAGCAGGTCAATGGCCTTGTCGGTAAAGCTCACGGGCGCGTAGGTGAGCGGCAGCGACAGCACACCCTTCTGGGGGCAGGACGCCCATGCGACGACGCCCGGATAGTCGTCGATGTTGAAATCCTCGACACCGAGGCTCGACACGGCGTCGACGATCCCCATCACGCCATGCTTCACGCACGCGTCCGAGAAACCCTTGAGGTCGTTGATGCGGCCCGAGCCGGTCTCCCAATGGGCCATGAACGCCCACAACGGCTTCTTCTCCGCCAGCGCCGCCTCGACCACGTCGCCGCTCACCGACTGGCCGTGCGGGGTCTCGACGACCGTGACGCTCGCAGCCTTCGGGTTCAGCGAGTTGGCCGCGAGCTCGGCTTCGGTGGCCGCCTTCATGTTGATGGTCAGCGTGTCGATGCCCGAGAACGTACCGTTCGGGAAAGCCACGACTTTATCGCCCGGCAGGATCAGAGAAAGCACCGTGTCGAGACCGGAGAAGCCGGTTCCGGCAACGCCATAGGTATAGACGTTTTTGGTGCCCCACAGCTCGCGCAGCATCTCCTTGGCCTCGAGCATGCCCCGGACGACGTCTTTCTGCATGTGGTCGGCGACGCCGGATTTGGTAAAGCGCTCCAGAACACGCGGATCGGTGTTGCCAGGACCGGGGCCCGCAGCGAGCGTATCGGGGATTTCCAAGGGGGGGTATATCGTCATAGCTGTCTCTGCCTCTGTTGGTTTGGCTGAAGGTGGACGCTTGAGCGCCGCGGATCAAGCTCCTTATTGCCGCGAGCGCCAGGGACGTTCATCGCCCACGCCGTCGCACCGAACTGGACCAGCCAAATAAGCGCTCAAGTGGCCGTTTCACATCGTCCAGCACGCGGCTACCGATACTCTAGGTCGATTTTTTTTGACAGGTGCTGGGCGGAAATCTCCCGCAACACCAAGCGCTGCAGGTCGATAGAGAACGGGAAACCGCCATGATCATGCGACGGAGCGCACCTGAAGTCTCGGTTCGGATGGTGCGCAAGCTGCGCGCCGCGCCGCAAGATGTCTATGCCTCATGGACAAACCCGAAGAGCCTCGGCCTTTGGCTGATCGAGGATGGCGAGACCGTCAAGGCCCTCGCCCTGGATGTCAGGGCCGGCGGGCGGTTCCGCCTCGAAGGGTTAGATCGCGACGACAACGCATTCTCGTTGAGCGGCACCTATCTCGAAGTGATCGAAAACCGGCATCTGGCCTTTTCCTGGGACTACGAGGGCCCCAACCCGGATCTGAGCTGCGGGCCATCCGTGGTCATGGCCGATTTCCGGCCGCTCGCCCCCGGCTGGACCGAGCTTTCGGTAATCCATCATCTGCTCGAAAACCATGGCGAGCAGGTTCGGAGGGCCGTATCGTCGCGCCCTCGCACGCCTCAGCGCCGCATCGTCCAGGATCCCCGCGTGCCGGCGAGCGTGAGCCACCGAGCTTAGGAAGCCGCACACGCTTGGCCATGACACCTCAGACTGACCGTATTCAACAGCTCTCCCCAGAGGATACGGAGCGCTTCGGCCCAGACCCGCGAAGCGCTTTCGAGACCAACCTTGCCGGCGTCTTGGAACGGATCGCATCCGCTTGCCGGCGCTGCGGCCGCGATCCCGGCTCCGTCAGGCTGCTCCCCATCACGAAGACGGTTCCGGCACACATCCTGCGGTTGGCCTTCGATGCAGGAATCCGCTCGTTCGGTGAAAACAAGATCCAGGAGGCGAAGAGCAAGCACGAAGCGCTCGCGGCGCTGCCCGTCGAATGGAGCATCGTCGGCCATCTGCAAACCAACAAAGTCAAGTTCCTGACCGGCCTCGCATCCGAGTTTCACGCCCTCGACAGTCTTCGGCTTACCGATGCGCTCAATAAGCGCCTCGAGCGAGAGGAGCGCTTTTTAAACGTCTACGTTCAAGTCAACACCTCGGGCGAGGAAAGCAAGTTCGGCCTCGAGCCCGAGGCGCTGCAGGCGTTCGTCGACATACTGCCTCAGTTTCCGCGCCTGCGCCCGAAAGGGTTGATGACCATCGCGCTCTTGAGCAGCGACATGGAAAAGGTCCGGCCCTGCTTCCGCCTTTTGCGCCGACTGCGCGACGAGGTCGTCAGGCGCAACCCTGAGATCAACGAGCTGTCCATGGGGATGTCCGGCGACTTCGAGGAAGCCATCGAGGAAGGCGCGACCATCGTGCGGGTGGGGCAGGCCATCTTCGGCAAGCGCCCAACGCCGGACAGTCATTACTGGCCGGGCGCCGCTGCGCAATAAGCACAACACGTGCCCACTATGCTGAGCGGAGGTCCGTGACCACCTGCGCCAACAGCTCGACGCCTCTTTCTATTCGGCGCGCGTCCAGGCTCGCATAGCCCATGATGAGGCCCACGCGGCTGGACTTTCTCTCCTGAAGAGCGGGCGCGTAGAGCGGGGCCACCGAATGAATGCCCACCCCCTTTTCCGCCGCGCGGCCGATGAGCTTCTGCTCCATGGCGAGCGGTATGTCTCGAAACCACACCACGACGTGAAGTCCCGCATCCGCACCCTCTATGGCGATGGTCTCGCCGAATGCTCGGCGCAACGCATTGAGCAGCGTGGCGCGGCGCTCCCCGTTTCGCCGTCGAACCTTGCGAACGTGGCTGTCGTACGCGCCACTCTCCAGAAGCGTAGCCAGAGCGGACTGCTCCAAGACGGGAGTATGCCGGTCCACGAGATGCTTGGCGGCGCAGAACACCGTCTCGAGATGGGGCGGAACGACGAGATATCCGATCCGCAATGTGGGCGACAGGGTCTTGGAGACCGTTCCGACATAGATGACGTTCTGGCCGTCCCCCAGCACGTGCAGCGGCGGCACGGGCTTGATGTCGTATCGATACTCGCTGTCGTAGTCGTCCTCGACGATGTACGCGTTGGTCTTGCGCGCCCACTCCAAAAGGCGTTGACGACGGCCGATCGGCATGACGCTGCCCAGCGGGAATTGATGCGAGGGGGTGACGTAAGCGAGGCGTGCTTTCGTTTTGGAAAGGAGCGCCGTATTGAGACCGTCCTTGTCGACGGCCACGGAAATTGCCTTGGCCCCGGTTGCCGCGAACGCATGACGGGCGATGGCATAGCACGGGTTCTCCACCACGAACCGATCGCCACGGTCGAGAAGCAGACGCGCGCAGAGGTCGAGCGCTTGCTGGGAGCCGTTGACGACGATGATCTGCTCCGTGTCGCAGCGAAGCATGCGCGCCCGCCAGAGGTAACGCTGCAGGGCAACGCGAAGCTCGCGCGTTCCCCGCGCATCGTCGTAGGTGAGCCGGGGCGGCCGTTGCGCAATTGCTGCAACGATCGCCCGCTTCCAGGGCAAGATCGGAAAATCCGCCGCCGCCAGATCCCCATAGCGAAAATCCGCAATGAGGTTGTGCTGCGGTTCGCCAGTTGGCGCGGGCAGTGTCCTCAACCGCTCTCCATAGCTGGAAAGCCGCGGCGCGCCCGACGATGACTTGGGAACCATGCTGTTCTTGGGGAGACTCACCGCCGCGGTGCCCACGCGGGGACGCATGCCGTGACGGACTTCGATAAATCCCTCCGCAGCCAGCTGCTCATAGGCAACGGTCACGGTCGTCCGCGACACCCCCAACTCCGTCGCAAGCGCCCGCGAGGAGGGAAGAAGCCCGTCCGTGCCATAAACGCCTTCGGAAATCTGGTCCCTGAGCGCCTGGTAGATGTCTCGCGAGCCCACGCGTTCACCGCGCCGCGCTTTAATCTGGAACATCGAAACCCGCATGACTTGGAGACGACATGTGTTCCAGTTTGCGCGGATTGAAGATCAAAGCCAGGGAAATAGGCAAAAAGCGCCTCAGTCCTTATTCAAGGTCTTGTTGATGTCGATGCCTTTGCCGGCGTGCTTCTTGTCTTCGTCCGGAAGAACGTCCGCGACGGCGTTGAGCTGCTTCCAGGCCGGAACGGGCGGTTCGGCCTCGCCGTCGGGTACGTAGAAGGATTCTTCGACGAGCCGCATTTTGTGGACATAACGCGGACAGTTTGAAAACACCGACTCGATCGCGACCCGTACGATGAGCTGCGCCCCCGGATAGCGCGCGAGAAGCGGGTCCCGATCCTCGGCATGCGCTTTCCCGAGAACGCGCAACCGGGCCTGCTGATCGAAATCGACGAACAGCAACCCGATCTTCCCCGTCTCCTGGATATTTCCGACAGAGAGATGCATCCCATTGCCGTTGTAGTCGGGGAAGGCGAGCGTGCGCTCGTCAACGACGGTTACGAAACCGCGCGCGCCGCCTTTGTAAGAGCAATTGGGCTGGCCGTAAGCGTCGGCCGTCGCCATGAAGAACATGTTCTGCCGCGCGATGAACGCTGTTTCGGCCGCGCTCAGTCGATCGCGAACGAGAACGGCCTGAAGCCGATCGGCGAGCGCGCGCGTCTTGAACCTTTCCTGCATCTCGCGCTGGCTGTCCGAATAAAAGTCCGTACCCACCTGCTCGTCAGAGCGCGCGGCACTTGAGACGGCCTCCGTCGCCACGCTTTCGAGCTTGCCCACACATTCAGACCAGCTGACACGATAGATCTCGGCAGCATCGCGGCCTTCGAGCTTTTCGTGCGTCAGCGTGAGTTCGGTAAGATTGTTTCCGAGCGGCTTCATATCGGCCACGACGATCGACGATCCGCTCTTCAACGCCGAAATCGGACCGTCGTAGATCCACGACAGCGCAACACGCCTGTCGACGGCGAGCTCGAGATACGTGCCGGAGTAGGAATAGGGCTGGCCGTCGCTGTGACTGCCTTCGATGCGAAAGTTTCCGCCCTCGCGCACGTCCATCGTCACGCACGTCACATCGTCTCCTCCTGGAGACAACCACTTGGCGACGAGCGCGGGCTCGGTCCAGGCTGCATACACGGCCCCCGGCCTGGAGGCAAACTTGCGCACCAGCGTGAGAGAGACCGCCTTGTTGTTCTTGCGCGTCGGCATGAGTCCTTGCCTATCTGACAGCCAGCCGGCCGCGCCACCTCCGAACCGTCCGCAACGCAAGCCTCGGCCCAACGGCCGGAACGATCCTGCGGGGAGAGATTGAAGCCGATGCGATCGCGTCGCGAACAAGCGGCGCAAACGGCCAGAGGCTTTTGACGCCAGCCGGCCTGTCCAGTTCTGGCAAACAAATACGGCAAGCACATTGCCGCTCATGCCCTCAATTAAAGAGAAGAAGTTCAGCGTGTCAACCAGATGGTTGAGTAAAACAACCCGGTCGCGCAGCCGGAGCCTGAGCCGATCCGCCGCCTTACTGTTGGGCCGGAAGCAGGGTGGGCGACGTCGCCTCCGCTCGCATCAGATTGACAGCAACGCGAGTCGCTGTATTTTCAATAAAATGGTTGAAAATAGGAAGTCCGACCTCAGCGAGATTTTTCACGCGCTCTCCGATCCCACTCGGCGGGCCATTCTCGGCATGCTCGTGCGGCGTCCTCATCATATCGGCGAGCTCGTGGCGCCGTTCGATATGTCCTTCAATGCCATATCCAAGCACGTCAAGACGCTTGAACGGGCCGGCCTGGTCGAGCGCGAGCTCGTTGGCACTTTCTGCAAGCTGCATCTCAAAACCAAAGGCCTGAGCGATGCCTACCATTGGCTGGGCGCCTACGAGCTGTTCTGGAACGAGCGCCTGAACAAGCTCGAAGCATTGCTGGCCGAGAGCAAGCCGAGCACGAAGCCCAAGCGCCAGAAATCTCGCTCCTGACGGCGCCGCCGCGGCCCGCACGCCCGCACTCCAACAACCGCCAAAACAAAAAGAGCCGGCACATCGCTGTGCCGGCCAAATACTCTCTATCCGCGTGGCAACAAAGGAGGAAGCGCTAGGGCAGAGAGTAGACTGTCAACGCGCCGCCAAGGTCCGTGAACTGCTTGAGGCCCGCGTAGTTTCCAACGGCACCGAGACCGTCGGTCGGCTTGTCGAGACCCGCAGCGAGACCGATGCCAGCCCAGCCGCCGACGCCGGAATAGACACCGAGATACTGCTTGCCCTTGTGCTCGTAGGTGAACACGTTGCCGATGATGCCGGACGGCAGGCGGTGCTTGAACAGCTCGGTGCCGTCCTTCTGATCACGGCACTTGAGATAGCCCTCGAGGGTTCCGTGACAGAAGATGCCACCGGCCGTCGTCAAAACGCCTGACCAGACCGAGAAGCGTTCGTCGTGGCTGAACGCGATCTTGCCCTTCGTGGCGTCCCAGGCGATCACATGCCCGGTGTTCGTCGCACCTTCCGGCGGGAACATCGACACCGTCGCACCGACGTACGGCTGCCCCGGCGTGTACGAAACCTGGAACGGCTCGTAATCCATGCAGACGTTGTTGATCGGCACGTAGTAGAGACCGGTCAACGGCGAGTACGCAGCCGGCTGCATGTCCTTGAAGCCGAGAGCGGCCGGGCAGATGTTCTTGCTGTTGACGTCCGGTCCATTCAGGAACGTGGACTTCTCGGCCACCACCATCGGACGGCCGTAGGTCGCGCTGTCCCTATTGAGATCCACGCCGGTCGCCCAGTTGAGATCCGGATCGTACGGCTGCGCGTCGATGAGATCGCCGTTCGTCCGGTCGAGCAGGTACGCGAACCCGTTGCGGTCGAAGTTCACCAGGCCCTTGATGGTCTTTCCGTCGATCTCGTGATCGACCAGGATGTTTTCGTTGACGCCGTCGTAGTCCCACTCGTCGAACGGGGTTTTCTGATACGCCCAGGCTGCAACGCCCGTGTCGACATCGCGCGCGATGATCGACATCGTCCACTTCTGGTCGATCGGCTTGCCATCAGGCCCGGCCCGCTGCGCGGGGTTCCAGGTCGAAGGGTTGGCGCTTCCGTAGTAGACGAGGTTCAACTCGGGATCGTACGAGAACCAGCCCCAAACCGTACCGCCGCCGATCTTCCACTGGTCACCGGTCCAGGTCTTGATCGACGAATCTTTGCCGACCGGCTTGCCGAGCGACAAGGTCTTTTCCGGATCGAACAGGATGTCCTCATCGGGCCCGACGTTGTAGCCGCGCCAGGCCTGCTTGCCCGTTGCAACGTCGTAAGCCGTCACATGACCGCGCACGCCGAACTCGGCACCGGAAATGCCGATGATCACTTTATCCTTCACGACGATCGGCGCCATGGTGCCGGATTCGCCGATCTTGGCGTCGCCGTTCTGCGCCTTCCAGACCTCTTTGCCGGTCTTGGCGTCGAGTGCGACCACGGCGTTGTCGGCCTGATGCAGGAAGATCCGCCCCTCGGCGTAAGCCACGCCGCGATTGACCGTGTCGCAACACATGATCGCGATGACGGACGGATCCTGCTTGGGCGAATACTTCCAAAGGATCTTGTTCTCGTCGTCGAGATCGAGTGCGAACACATTGTTCGGGAACGGCGTATGGATGTACATGATGTTCCCGACCACGAGCGGAGCACCCTCGTGACCGCGCAGCACGCCGGTCGAAAACTGCCAGGCAACCTTCAGATCGCCGACGTTGGACGTGTTAATTTGCTCGAGCTTCGAAAAGCGCGTGTTCGCATAATCGCCGGTCGGCTGCGCCCACTGTTTCGGATCTGCACTCTGCTTCAGCACATCGTCGTTCGCGTGTGCTTGCAGCGATAGCGCGCCCAGCATCGCCAATGCTGCGCCTTGCGTTCGCAATCTCATACGTTTCCTCCTGTTTCTTAATGGATCCCGCCTTGCAGGCTCCCTGTGGAGAAACCCCCGGGAAAAACCCGACAATTCAACCACGCAGTTGACCTTATAGCCTCACGAAAAGTTGTCAACCGTTTGGTTGACAAATGCCCGATGCGGCAGGGAACCGGCGGCACGTGTCACCGGGCGGCAGAGAACCCGCGCTGCATCAGCATGTTCCAGGAAAATTCGTCAGACCATCGATCACGCGCGCGCTCGAAAACGGCGCGCGAGAGGATCTCGTGATCAACTATATGGTTTTGGATAAAACTGCGGCGCCGGCGACGTTCACTCGCTGGGGGCGGCCCCTCGACGCCATATCTCGTACCTGAGACGCGCGATCCTGTAGGCATCGGGAATGGACAGCGCCCACACGAACAGACCGCCCGCAGAGCGCCCGACGAATGAATGATCAGGCGTTGTCGTGTGCCAGGAGGCCAGCGCGAGCAACAGCGAAAAAAAGGCGAACCCGAAGCCCCGCTGCGGGAGTCCCAGGCTCACGTGTCCCCCGCCCGGCAGCAGAACGGCGAGAGCGAGAACGACGTAGGGGTGCACCGGTCGCCGGTCGGAGCTCATGCGGCCTCCGGCTCCCGGCCCGGCAGGACGGCCGCCGCGCGCAACGCATCCAGATCGCGAAGCACCTGCGCCAACGCCTCGGCCGACACCCCACCGTTGTCGAACGTGGCTTGGCGAAGCAGAAGATATTCGCCCCGCCGCCCTTCGTCCGCCTGGCGAATGATGCGCAGACCGCGCCGCGTCACCGCGATCTCCTTCACGCGAGCGTCCGCAAGGATCCCGGCAAGCGGCGCGCGAAACAGCTCGAAATCGGCAACCGATCGCGTGGTCTCGCCGCGGATGATCGCTTCGCGCGGAAACGACGGCGGAACGTCGATGACGTAATGGAAGCGAGACGTAAGGCTGAAGAACTCATATCCCGATGGCCGGACGAGTATGGCAAACCCGCCAAGACCGTCGAGCGGCGTCAACTCCGTGACCTGAAGCCAAAGCTGCGGCAAGCGCCGGATGGTCATGCCGTCGCTGATCAGGCGCACGTCGATGGCACGGCCACCCCGCAGCCCCTTGAGGCGCGGAAAGCCGTCGCCTTCGCATGTGAGCGTATGGGTCGAGAGCAGCGCCGAGCAGTCGTCGAGAAGCGACCGGCGCGTGACGATTTGGCGCCGATGCTCCCGCACGGCCAGCCACGCGAGCGCTCCGATCACAACGACGATGACCACGACGCCTGAAAGCGACACCTCTCCAGCCTCCAGCTCCAACACGTGCGTCCCGAAACTCCCGCCTCAATACCCCCAGGGCTTGGGCCAGGGCATCGTAAACTGCTCGCCGCGCCGCACGAACTTATAGCGATGTAGTGCGAACCACAGCGACGCGACGATATAGAACACCATCATCGCAATGAGCTGCGTTCCGTATCCGAGGAACACCGCGAAATAGGTCGCCGCGCACAGGATCAGGAGCACGATCGCGGGCAGCGGGTGAAACGGATAGACATAGCCCCGCTTGATCGATCCCAACGGCCACATCTTCCGGAACATGATCACGTTGATCGCCATGAACGTGTAGTCGAGCAAGCCCGACAGGATCGAGAAGGTGATCACTTGGTCGAGCGGCGCGAAGTAGGCGAACACCAGCGCGACCGGAACCAGGAACACGATCGAGCGGTATGGCGTGCGGTACTTCGGATGCACGGCACCGAACACCTGCGGAAGGTAATGGTCGCGGCCCATCGAGAACCAGGCGCGGGACGCGTCGTTGATGCAGCAGTTGGCGGAGGCCAGCGCCGAAAAGATCGTGCCGATGAAAAGAAGAACCATCAACACCGTGGAGTTGGTCAGGCGTGCGGCATCGAACAATGGGGTCACCGATTGCCCCAGATACTCCCAGGGCATGAGCCCCGAGCAGACGTACCAGGTCATGGTCGCCGCGATCAGAAGCGTGATGATCCCCGTCATGGTGCCGAGCGGCAGCGCCCGCGCGGGAGAGCGAACCTCCTCGGCCGCCTGCGTCGTTCCTTCGATGCCGAGGTAGAACCACATTCCGAAATGCAATGCCGCCAGCACGCCGAGCCACCCATAGGGAAGCTCGGTCAGCAGTTGGTCATGATGCACGTAGGCATCGCTCCAGGGCTGCACGGCGAAGAACAGGACGCAAATCGCGATGAACGCGATGGCCGTAATGACGAGACTGAACGTCAGGGTCGTGTAGACGCCCCGATAGTTGAGCCACGCGAGCGTCATGATGGTCAGCACGACGAACGGCTTGTCGCTCGAGTTCTCGAAGCCCGCCATGAAGCCGACCGTCTGCACGAGATGCCCGAGCGTGATCGCATTCGCAGCCTCGAGCATCGTATACGCGAACACGAGGAAGAGGCCGACGTTGAAGGCCATCAAAGGCCCGATGATATGCTTCGCCTGCGCGTACTGTCCGCCTGCGGCCGCGACCGTCGACGTCACTTCCGAATCGATGATGGCGACGCAGGTGTAGAGAAGGCCCGCGAACCAGCAGGCGATGAGCGCCGCGATGGCGCCGCCCTTGCCGACCGCAAAGCTCCAGCCCATGTATTCGCCGACGAGAACGATGCCGACGCCCAGCGCCCACACATGGCCAGGCCCGAGCACGCGAAGCAGCGAGATGCGCTTCTGTCGACGGCTGGCGGATGGCTGCACCACTAACGATCTCTTTCCCGCGCCGGATCGACGACGGGCGATTGCTCGATCTCGCCTTCCTTGGAGGAGGTCAGAAGATCTTCCTCGTAGGACCTGTCCGTCCGGATCATGTCGGCCAGCATCCACAAGCCCAGAAATACGGAAAGGCTCCAGGCCGCATATTCCAAGAGCTCGAACGTGTTCACCCGAGCGCCCCCCTATTCGCTATCGTCGAAATGCTCGTCGATGACCTCGCGGTATTCCTTCCTCGACCAATGAAGGACGATGATGAAGTACGCGATGACGACGAGGGTGCTGATCCCCAGCTCGACGAAACTGAAGTTGTAGTTGAAGCGGGTCGCGATGAGCGGGGCGGCGGGCTGCCTGCCGTCCTTCGCCTCCGCCCCGTCGGTGTAACCGAGCTTCTCCCACTGCGCCTGCATGGTCGCGTTCTGCTTCATGCCGGCCCACGACGTGTCGCTGAGCTCCACCGTATATTTTCCGCTGCCGACAAGGCCGAGGTAGACCGGCGCGAACAGCGACGCCAGCACGAGAGCGAGCAGAAAAAGCGTATCGAAGACCTGGCCGATCCAGGATTGAACAGGCGGCTGATAGGGCTTCCGCGCCATGACTGCACCTCACCCTTTCGCGCGTTTCATCTCGTCCAGATAATAAATATCTAGCTTGTAGATGTGCTCCTTGTCGCGCTTGTAGTGAATGATCATCGCCGCGATCGAAGCGGTGTTGAACAATAGGATGAGCCCGCCACCAATCCCGAGCGCCAACAGCACCCCCGCATCGGCCTTGCTGACCATGAGCACCCAATAGGTGAACGCGTACAGGCACCACAGAACGGCGACGGCTCCGATGGCCCATCTTCGGTCGGCAGCAAACATCCGTTCGACGCGCGCGTCCCCCGACTTCTGCTGCGGCATGGATCTCCCCTTTGCGGCATCCCGTGAACCCGGGTTGCGGCCCCGGGGCACACCTTTCATAGCGGGGAATCTTTTGTCATGCGCTGTCGTTTGGCAAGGCATATTCGTGCGCGTTCGGCCTCGCGCCCTCTAGACCATGATCGCTTCAGGCCCTATCAGCCTGAAGCGTGAATCATCGGTCTCACCAAAGAGATAGAGCGTGATCCCGATTCAATCGAAATTGATCACGCTCTAACGATCGGTGGCGTGATCGGCCTCCATGCGTCCATTTCGGCCCTGCGCGATCTCCATGTCGACAGCAGCTCGAACGTCGTTCATCTCCTTGCGGACGAGATCGAGATAGGCTTCCCGCACGACCTCGTCGAACTGCGAGCGAAAGGCACCGAGGTAGCGTTTGGCCTCCCCGGCATAGCGCCCGATCGTGCGCAGCAGAAGAGGGAGATCCTTCGGTCCGACGACCACAAGCGCCACGACGGCCACGATGATGATCTCGCTCCAGCCCACCTCGAACATGTCAGGCCCCGGCGAGCGCTGCAGAACAGGCGAAGATGAGACCTACGCGACGCCCGAACGGCGAGGCGCGGCAGGCTTCACGCCCTCCGTGACCACCTCGACCTTCACCGCACCGTCGTCTTCCTGGAGGCCCTTCTTGAAGCTCCGGATGCCCTTGGCGACATCACCCATCAGCTCAGAAATTTTTCCCCGCCCGAACAGCAGAAACGCGACGGCCAGCACGAGAAGAAGGTGCGTGACGCTGAGACCCATGGTGACCTCCACTCCAAATTTGAATGTTCCGCGCCGGGCGCATCAACGGCCGGCGTCTTCCTTTCCGTCGAGGATGACGAATTCGGATTTGATGATCGGATGAATCCAGCAGCGGATCACGGCCGGCCCCGCCACGCGGAGCGTGAGGCTGCGCGTCACGCCTGGAACCTGCGTATCGAGATTGTCGACCGTCCCATCGGAATAGGTGAGGTAGAGATTGTGGGCCATATCGGAGCGGTTATCGAACGCCACGACGTCACCGACACGCATCTCGCCCTCGATCTTGTCGAGCTCCATGTGATGCAGCACCACCGTATGCTCGGCAGCCGACGCCCCGCCTGAAAGAGGCAGCGCCATCGCCATCATGGCCATCATCGCTGCAGTCGTAAGTCTCATAACCGTGTCACCTCTCGTCGCCTTCAGGGTAGCCGTGGCATTGGCACGTCAAGCGGCGCTCCTTGCAACGTCTTGAGGTAGGCGATGAGGTCTGCCCGCTCTTGCGCGCTCAACGTCACGGCCTGCATCTCCGGAGACAGGCTTGGCCGCTTCTTTCCGCCATCCTCGTAATGGTCGATCACCTCGTCGAGGGACGCCATCGAGCCATCGTGCATATAGGGTCCGGACAGGCGGAAATCACGTAGCGTCGGCGTCTTGAAAGCATGTTGCATGATCACGACGCTCGGCGGCGCGAACTCGCCCCGTCCGAGATCCTCGCTCTCGAGCCCGATGTCGTGGAAGCTGTCGTCCGTGAACCGCCAGCTTGAATGGCACTTGCTGCATCGGCCAGCCTCGTTGAACACGAGGAACCCGCGCTTGGCAGCCTCCGATATGGCGGCTTCGTCCCCGTTGATCCATCTGTCGAACGGAGCTTCCCCAGACACGAGCGTACGCTGGAAGCTGGCAAGCGCACCCAGCATGGTCTCCGCACGAATTCCCTCACCCGGATAGGCTGCCTCGAACAGGGGCGCATATCCTTTGATCGCCTGGACGTTCGCGACGGCCTCGTCGAGTTCGAGCCCCATCTCGTGTTCAGCGGTAATCGGCAGCACAGCCTGCTGCTCCAGGCTCGCTGCACGGCCGTCCCACATCAATGCGGAGAGCCACGCGGCATTGAGAACCGTCGGCGTCCTCCTGGGAAGCGGCACGCCCGTCACGCCAACGCCGCGCTTGAGTCCGTCGGACCAGTCGAAGCCCGGATGATGACAGCTCGCGCACGACACGCTCCCCGTCCGCGAGAGACGCGGATCGAAAAAGAGCGTCTTTCCAAGTTCGACCTTCTCCGGCGTCAAGGGATTGGAAGGAGGTGCGGGGATCTCATCCGGCCTGCGATACTTCACCTTCAGCTCTTCCGGAACATAGACGCCCGGAGAAGCGGACACGGAACCGACGATGGAAGATCCCACCGGCGAACGCGGCGCGACTCCCGCCGCCGTTCCGACGGTCAGCACGATCGCAAAAGCCAAAAGAATGAAGAAGCGGGATTCCGTCATTTCAGATCGCTACGCGCTCACCATTTCCCGCTCGCTGGCGCGGTCTGGATCATGGAAGTAGCCCGCGCGGCGCAGGCTCATGAGCACCAATTCGCGCGCAACGAGATCCGCCAGATTGGCCAAGGCCGTAAGGCCGACGGTTCCATGATAATCGCCGACCTCTCGGCGGGTCGCAACGGTTCCGAGCCCGGACAGCTCCGCCAACAGCGATTGCCGCAATGGCTCGGCCACATCGTACAGAGCGCGTACGGTTCCGTCCTTGAATTCCGGGTGCGTGGAAAGCGTACCGCTCCGCGCCAGCATATCGAAGGTCAGCGCCTGGCCCGCCGCATCCAGATCCGTCCCGTCGAACGGCGCACGCCGGGAGACGGCTGCGTCGAGAATGGCGCCAGCGGCAATCAGGCGCCACGTCGGGCTCGTCGCACTGCGGGCCTCCCGGTAGAGCCGGAGAAGATCGCCCCACGCGGCCGGCAGACTGCCGAGCGCGGGCTCGGACTTGAGCGCGCTCGGCCGAAACGGAACGAACCGCCAGCGCGCGCCGTATTCGACATCGGCGACGCGCCAGCCTGCAATCTCGAAACTGCGCCCATATTGCAGGGCCATTCTGCTGAGCTCTCCGTCGGCATGACGGAAGGCCAGCGCAAGTGCATCCATCGCGCCCGTGGCCGGAACGGCATAGACGATCTCGTGCAGCTTCCCCGCATCGTTCGCCGAAGCGTGAAGAATGCAGGGCGCGCCGTCGATTTCGATATCCCGCTCGCTATCGGCAGCCGAAACGATGAGGTCGGTCTCCCAGGCACGCGTCAAGGTGTTGCAAAGCATGAAGCCCACCACAAACGAGCGCTCGTCCTTGGCCGCCTCGGAGGCCACGACGGTCTCCTTGGGAGTTTCGGCCTTCAGCGGCGACAGAGTATTATGGGGAATCCACACAACCTCACCTCTTCGATGGGATAGACGCGTTCACGCCTTGGGCTTTACCTTGACCCCGCCCTTCATGAAGGGATGCGGCGTGCACACGTAGCTGTAATCGCCCGCTTCGTTGAAACGGATGGCCATCGTCTGGCCGGTACGCAGCATCGCACCCATGATCTTGGCCGGCGTGCCGATCTGCACATTGTGAGGTACGGCATCGCTGTTCGTCCACTGGACGGTCGTGCCTGCCTCGATCTCGAGCGCGGCCGGAGCGTACTTCATCTTCGCGATATCGACTTTAACCACTTCCGCGGGAAGCGCGTCCTTTGCCACGACCTCAAGGGGATCGGCGGCACGGGCGACATCGAATCCCGCGGACAAAACAAGTAAAGCAACAGCAACAGCACTGGGTTTTTTCATATAGATCTCACGATATCTCTATCCAAAAAAGGGGCAGCAATGAACGCGTCATCGCTGCCCAATTTGGACTTGGGAGAGGTTATGCTTTACCGACGATCGGCGAGATCGTGCAGTGGTACGTCATGGCATCGTCTTCGGCGCCGAAGCACCAGATGATGTCGTTCGCGAACTCCGGACGGTAGACCGGAAGCT
>DAOMQQ010000017.1:0-28286 GCA_035445405.1 Hyphomicrobium sp. | reverse complement strand
GCCACCAGGCCGGTGTTGTGGGCGACGACGACCACGCCCGTGTCCTTCAACACGTCGTGGAGGCTCGTCACGAGCGCTTCCTTCGCGGCTCTATCCACCTCTTCACTCCTGGTTGCGACAGGGCCTCTTCCGGCCCGGTCGCGGGTTGCACCTAGCCGCAGCTTGGAGCCTCTCCCTTACAAAGGGCGCGCTCGACTGCGACGCTCGTCCTGTCCCGACCGTCCGCATGATGTGCGGCCGGTGCTGACCCAGAAGGCTCAAACCGGAAACCCGCGCCTCTCGGCGCTCAAATCCGGGTGGTCTCCCGTCTCATGCGGGCCCTCTTTCGAGGTTTAATCTTCACCGGCAAGCCGGATCCGTACCCTTCAATCTCGGACAGGTCCTCCAGCCGTCCGGTCGCAAGACCTTCAGGCCGGAGATCCGCAAGCCGCGCCGACGCGCGCCTTGCGGAATTCTTTCGCGGGACCGATGATTCACGTTTCGGACTGATGGGGTCCGAAACGATCATGGTCCTGTTCGACGCTTACGCCGTCGGCGTGGCCGACACGACCGTGCCGGTGTCGACGCGCACGCCCGGACCCATGGTCGAGCTCACCGACACCTTCTTGATGTAGGTGCCCTTCGAGCCCGCAGGCTTCGCCTTGGCGACGGCATCGACGAACGCCTTGATGTTCTCGACGAGGGCATCTTCAGTGAAGCTCGCCTTGCCGATGCCGGCGTGCACGATGCCCGCCTTCTCGACGCGGAACTCCACCGAGCCGCCCTTGGCGCCCTTAACGGCGCCGGCGACATCCATCGTCACCGTGCCGACGCGCGGGTTCGGCATCAGGCCGCGCGGGCCGAGCACCTTACCCAGGCGGCCCACGAGACCCATCATGTCGGGCGTCGCGATGCAGCGATCGAAGTTGATCGTGCCCTTCGAGACGATCTCGACGAGATCCTCGGCGCCGACGACGTCGGCACCGGCCGCCTTGGCCTCATCGGCCTTGGGACCGCGCGCGAACACGGCGACGCGCGCCGTACGGCCGGAGCCGTTCGGCAGGTTGCAAACGCCGCGGACCATCTGGTCGGCGTGCTTGGGATCGACGCCGAGGTTCATCGCAACCTCGACCGTCTCGTCGAACTTCGCCTTGGCGCGCTCCTTCACGAGGCGCACGGCCTCGTCGATCGCGTAGGCCTTGTTGGCGTCGATGCCCTTGCGGACCTCGGCATTGCGCTTACCGCCTGCGAGGCGGGTGGCGGCGACGGTCTCTGCGCTCACTTCTGCTTTTGCCATGAGTCTTACTCCGTAACCGTGATGCCCATCGAACGGGCGGAGCCGGCAATCGTGCGCGCGGCCTGCTCCAGATCGTCCGTGTTCAGGTCCTTCATCTTCGTCTTGGCGATCTCGCGGACCTGATCCATGGTCACGCTGCCGGCCACGTCACGCCCGGTCGCCTTGGAGCCGGAGGTGATGCCCGCCGCCTTCTTCAGGAAGAACGACGCCGGCGGCGTCTTCATCTCGAAGGTGAAGGAGCGATCCGAAAACACGGTGATCTTCACGGGAATCGGAGTACCCTGCTCCATGTCCTTCGTCTTCGCATTGAAGGACTTGCAGAACTCCATGATGTTCACGCCGCGCTGGCCAAGCGCGGGGCCGATCGGCGGAGACGGATTGGCCGCTCCTGCCGGGACCTGTAGATTGATGTAGCCGTCGATCTTCTTTGCCATCGTATCCCCTAAGTTTGCGGAGAAGCTTCAAGCCTCTCCAGGGTTAGCGGTCAGCGGGTTCCAAGACTTGCTCGAACCCTCCCGCGCGTTCGGACCAGCCGGGCCTCAAACTCGCCCATCTCGTCCGCAACCGACCTTTCGGCCGGAAACCGTTTCTCTAGGCCGGCACTTTCTCCACCTGCCCAAACTCGAGTTCGACCGGCGTCTTGCGGCCGAAGATGGACACGCCCACCTTGAGGCGCGCCCGCTCGCCGTCGACTTCCTCGACCTCGCCCTGGAAGGAGGCGAACGGTCCGTCCACCACCTTCACCTGCTCGCCGATCTCGTAGATGATCGACGGCTTCGGACGCTCCACGCCCTCGCGCACCTGGTTCAGAATGCGTGCGGCCTCGTCGTCCGAGATCGGAATCGGCTTGTTGTCCGAACCGAGAAAGCCCGTCACCTTCGGCGTGTTCTTGATGAGGACGAACGCGGGGTCCGTCATCTCCATCTTCACCAGCACGTAGCCCGGGAGGAACTTGCGCTCGGCCTGCACCTTGCGGCCGCGCTTCACCTCCACGACCTCTTCCGTCGGCACCACGACTTCCTCGAACACGTCCTCGAGGCCAGCCGAACGCGCGCGCTCGCGGATGGCATCTGCCACCTTGCGCTCGAAGTTGGTGTAGGCGTGAACGATGTACCAGCGCTTGGCCATTCTTAGATCGTCTCTTTAGTTATCGCCCTTGCCACGAGAGGCCCGGGAGTTCCGACTCCCGATCAGCCGCGCAGCCCGAGCGCCGTGTTGACCAGCTGTCCGATGACCAAATCCGTAAGAAGGAAAAAGATCGCAGCCAACGTCACCATGATGAGCACCATGATCGTGGTGATCCACACTTCCTTCCGTGTGGGCCAGGTGACTTTGGAGACCTCCTGCCGTACCTCTTGAACGAATTGAAATGGATTGAACTTCGACATCAGAACCGCTTCCTAAGCGCCATGCGACAAATCGGCGCACCCCTGTCCGTAAGGGATCCACCTATCGAGCCGGACCTGGCGCCCTCGTTCCTGGTCCGCTTCCAGAACTGCTGGCAGGGGTGGAGGGTCTCGAACCCCCAGCCTTCGGTTTTGGAGACCGACGCTCTACCAATTGAGCTACACCCCTCTACGCATGACTTGAGCGCGCCTTATCGACGCGAAAGGCGCCCAATGCCTTATGCGGGGGCGGCATCCTTAGCTGAACTTTTTACCTTTGTCACCGCCCCTCAGGCATTTTATCGGGCGGGGCCGTCCAATTTCTCGACCACGACCGCCGTGCCGTACGCCAAAACCTCCGTCACGGCCGACGCCATCTCGTTGGCATCGTAGCGCATGGCCAGAATCGCGTTGGCGCCCGCCTCTTCAGCGTGCTGGATCAAGAGCCCGTAGGCCTCGTTGCGGGCATCCTCGGCCAGACGCGTATAAATGGCGATGTTGCCGCCGAAAAGGATCTGGATCGCGGCGCCAATGTTGCCCACGACGCTGCGAGAGCGCACCGAGAGCCCCCGCACAATGCCGAGGTGGCGCACGACCCGGTAGCCAGCGAGCTCGTTGGTGGTGGTGACGATCATCGAGGGTATCGCGAGAGAGGCGTTGAGGCGGGATTGCGGGGCCGAGACAAAGAGCAGCTTTCTTTCATCCGCTCCGAACACGGCAGAAAGAAGCCCGTCCGGCGCCATCTTCGAGTTGCAGGACCCTCGACACGCTATCCCTGCGGGCGCTTCGCGGCTGCCGCGTACTCGGCCGCCAGAAAGTCGATGAAGCTCCGGACGGACGGCAACAGCCCGCGCCGCGAAGGGAAAACCGCATGCACGATGCCACCCTTCGGCGTCCAGCCCGGCATGACGTTCACGAGCTTGCCGCTCTCCACGTTGTCGCCCACGACCATCGTGGGCAAGCGGACCACGCCCACTCCGGCGAGGGCGGCGTGGAGAAGCTGGGCCATGTCGTCGGTCACGAGCCGGGGCTTGTGCACCACGCGCACGGAAGCACCGTCGGCGCCCTCCAGCTCCCAGACGTGCTTCGCCTGCTGGGGCGCAACAAGATCGAGACTTGGAAGCGCGCCGAGATCCGCAGGGACCAGGGGCAGCGTCCGACCCTTCACCAGATCAGGGCTCGCCACCATGATTTGCGCGCTTCGACCGAGCGTCCGCATGACGAGATCCGTCTGCTCGATCGGAGGAAAGCGGACCCGCAGCGCGACGTCGATGCCCTCGCCGATGACATCAACCCGGCGCGATGTCGAGGTCAGGTCAATCGTCACGCCCGGATTGGCGGCCATGTACCGTGCGATCATCGGGCCGATCTCGAAACAAATCAAAGCCGGCGGCGCGCTGATGCGGATGAGCCCCTGCGGGGCTGAGCGGGAGCGCTCGATCAGCTCTTGCGCCGCGTCGGCCTCCACCAGCATGGCCACGCAGTGGCGGTAATACTCCTGTCCGATCTCGGTGACCGCAAGCTTGCGCGTCGAGCGCTGCAAAAGACGGACGCCGAGCCGTTCCTCAAGAGCAAGCACGCGGCGGCTCAGCTTCGACTTCGGGATCCCCAGCGCCCGGCCGGCCGCCGCGTACCCCCCGTGATCGACCACCTGAACGAAAAAATAGAGATCGTTGAGGTCCTGCATGGCGCCATCGTCTCATATTTGGAACGAAGTGGTCAATTAACGCGTGGTTTTCCTATGATCGTCCTTTGCTTAACTTTGTCGTCAGAAGGACCGGGCCTCTTCTGGTCCAGACAGGAGATCTCGCCATGAGACAGATTCTCGGCGTCTACAGCGCGCCTCGTGCCCACTGGGTGGGCGACGGCTTTCACGTCCGCACCCTGCTTTCGCACCACGACCAGGGCGCGCACGTCAGCCCGTTCATCATGCTCGACTATGCGGGCCCGACCTCGTTCCCGCCGACCACGGCGCGGCGCGGCGTGGGCCAGCACCCGCATAAAGGGTTCGAGACCGTGACCATCGTCTACGACGGCGAGGTGGAGCACCGGGACTCGACGGGCGCGGGTGGCGTGATCGGTCCGGGCGACGTGCAGTGGATGACGGCCGCACGCGGCATCGTCCACGAGGAGTTCCATTCGGAGGCGTTCGCGAAGACGGGCGGCGCGCTCGAGATGGCGCAACTCTGGGTGAACCTGCCGGCAAAGGACAAGGCCGCAGACCCCGGCTACCAGACGCTACTCCACGCGGACATTCCCGCCGTCGCACTTCCCGATGGCGCCGGCACGCTGCGCGTGATCGCGGGCCGTTACGGCGAGGTCACCGGGCGAGCGCGGACCTTCACGCCCATCAACATCTGGGACGTGCGGGTCGGCGCGGGGATGTCCGTAACGCTCGACGTGCCGGAGGGCCACACGCTTTCCGTGCTCGTGCTCTCCGGGTCCGTCACGATCAACGGCCAGGAGAGCGCGGAGGATGCGCAGACCGTGCTTCTCGGCCGGGACGGCGGGGCGTTCAGCGTCGAAGCCCGGCGCGACGCCAAGCTGCTGGTGCTTTCGGGCGAGCCGATCGACGAGCCGGTCGTCGCACGCGGGCCGTTCGTCATGAACACGGTCGGGGAGATCAAGCAGGCGATGCTCGATTTCCAGAGCGGCCGGTTCGGCGCGATCGGCGAAGCGACAGCATGACGACGAAGCGGCTCCGGCTGACCTCCGGGGCCACTTTTACCTGAGCGGCGCGGCCGATCGCTCGGGCGATCCGGGGCGTGCCCGGCCGCAAAAAAAGCGGACGACGGTTGGGCCGTCGTCCGCCTTGCATTCAGCTCCGCCACGCGCGACGGCGTGGGCGTTCGCATCCCTTGTCTACTGCGAGACTTTGCGCAGCGCGTCGGCGATGCTGTCCTTTATCTGAAGACGCACCTTCCGCAGGTTTGCTTCCGTGACCTCGTCCATCGGCGTCACCCTGGTTTCGGCCAGATGGATCTGATCGTTCACCTCGTCGTATTTCTCGAGCAGCCGCGCAAACTCCGGGTCCGACACCTTGAGATCGTGAATCCTGTCCATCTGCCCCGGGAACTCTTCAGCCAAGGTGTGGGGTGTATTCGACATCAACTGTCCTCCGTAACGTTCGTCGCATGACGCGTAGCATCAGCACCGCACGAAACTTTTGCGCGCGATCAAGCGTTCGCGAGAGAACGCCAGCGCGCGCGAAGAGGTTGCGCTTCGATGGGAGCCAACGATGTCGAGTGGAGGAAATTGGAGCGGGTGATGGGAATCGAACCCACGTATTCAGCTTGGAAGGCTGCTGCTCTACCATTGAGCTACACCCGCGCCCCGTCACGGCCCGCCAAGGGGGCCGCCGAGGGAGAGGAGTGATAGACGCTTTGCGGGCGGGTGTGAAGCCCGGGCCGTCATGTTGGGCAAACGGACGCATTCCGGGCCTGGCCCGCGCCTTCAGAGGCGCATTCCGGCAAACCGCTCCACGAGAACATCGACGAATACTCGCGTCTTCGCGGCCAGGTAGCGGTTCGGCGCATAGAGGGCATGAATGCCGAGGTCGGCCGGGCGCCAGGCTTCGAGGACGACGTCGAGCCGGCCGGTATCGATGTCCTCGCCGACGATGAACGTCGGCAGGCGCGCGATGCCGTTTCCCCTCAGGGCGGCGTCACGCAGGGTGTCGCCGTTGTTGGAGCTGAAGACGGCATCGATCGGCACGGAGATGTCGCGGCCGCCTTCGCTCAACGGCCACTTCTGCACGCTCGTCGCGTGGCCATAGTGCAGGCACCTGTGCCCAGCCAGATCGGACGGCGCTTCGGGGCGGCCATGGACGGCCAGATATGCGGGAGCCGCGACGAGCGCCATGCGTGTCGTGCCAAGGCGGCGCGCGATCAGGCTCGAATCCTCCAGCCTGCCGATGCGGATGGTAACGTCGAAGCCCTCCTCCATCGGGTCGGTGGCGCGGTCCGAAAGCGAAAGCTCGATCTTGAGGTCGGGGTAGCGGGTCATGAAGTCCGCCATCACGCCGCTCAGGCAGCGAATGCCGAACGTCATGGGCGCATTGACCCGGAGGCGCCCTTTCGGCTCGTCATGGAGACGGGCGATTTGCGCCTCCGCCTCCTCCACGTCCGCCAGAATGGCGAGGCAGCGCTGATAGTAGGCGAGCCCGGCCTCGGTAGGCGCGACACGGCGGGTGGTGCGATCCAGGAGGCGCGCGCCGAGATCCACCTCCAGCTCCGAGACCGCCTTGCTGACCGCAGAGCGGGTGATCCCGAGCTTCCGTGCCGCCTCGGCGTAGCTGGCCGAGGCCACGACCTTCGCGAAGGCGTTCATGGCGGCAAGCTTGTCCATATTGCATCCAATTTGGAACCAATATGTTGTCTAGTTCATCTATTGCAGCATTATCGTCAACAACAAATATGGAGCCCAGACGTTGTTGCCCTAGCGGCAGCCATCCGAACGAGAAAGGGCCAAATCCCATGTCTGGCATCCATCACGTCACCGCCATCGCCGGAGATCCCGCGCGCAACGTGGATTTCTACACCCGCGTGCTCGGGCTCCGCATGGTCAAGAAGACCGTCAACTACGACGATCCGGCCACCTACCACTTCTACTTCGGCGACGAGGCGGGCAGCCCCGGCACGATCCTCACGTTCTTTCCGTGGGCGCACGTGCCGCGCGGCCGGTCCGGCGTGGGCGGCACGCATGAAACGGCGTTCCGGGTTCCGGAAGGCGCGATCGGCTTCTGGGCGCATCGCTTCATCGAGAAGGGCGTGGCGCACGAGCCCATCGCACGCCGCTTCGGCCAGCCAGTGCTGAGCTTCACCGACCCGGACGGCACGCGGCTTGCGCTCGTGGGCGTGAAGGGTGCCGACGCCGAGCCCGCCTGGACTGGCAGCGGCGTGGACGCAGAGCACGCGATCCGCGGCTTCCATGGCGTGACGCTGCTTCTGGAGACAGCGGAGCGGACGGCTGCGGTGCTGACGGACGTGCTCGGCTTCAGGGCAGCCGCCACCGAAGGCACGGTGACCCGCTACGTCGCGGACGCCAATGTCGGCGGGGTGGTCGACATCCACGCAGCGGGCGGGTTTCTTGCCGAGCGACAGGGCACGGGCTCGGTGCATCACGTGGCGTTCCGCGCACGTGACGACGCCGAGCAGGCCGAGATGCGCCGCAAGCTGGTCGAGGAGCATCGCCTGCACGTCACGGAGCAGATCGACCGGACCTACTTCCGGTCTCTCTACTTCCGTTCGCCGGGCGGCGTGCTGTTCGAGATCGCGACCGACGAGCCGGGCTTCGCCGTAGACGAGCCCAAGGCGACGCTCGGCGAGAGCCTGGTGCTGCCCGCGTTCCTCGAACGGCGCCGGGCTCAGATCGAGGCCACGCTCGCACCGATCCCGGTCGAGCCAACGAAGGAGGCGCGATCATGACGGCTGCGACGTTCGACGTCTTGCGCGCGGGTGTGCCGGTTCAGGCGGCCCGCGCGGCGGCGGTTCTGATCCACGGTCGCGGCGCCACCGCCGAGGGCATGCTCGCCCTCGGCGGAGCGTTCGGGGCGCAAGACGTGACGCTCGTCGCTCCGCAGGCGCCCGCGGGAAGCTGGTATCCGCACTCGTTCCTGGCGCCGCTGGATGAGAACGAGCCCTCTCTCGGCCAGGCGCTCGGTATCGTCGGCGAAACCGTCGATGCCCTCGCCCGGGACGGGCTCGGCCCGGAGCGGGTGGTGCTGGTCGGCTTCTCGCAGGGGGCCTGTCTCGCGCTCGAATACGCGGCTCGCACGGCGCGCCGCTACGGCGGCGTCGCGGGCCTCAGCGGAGGGCTGATCGGCCCGCCTGGGACGCCGCGCGACTATGCCGGCTCGCTCGACGGTACGCCGGTGTTTCTCGGCTGCAGCGATGTCGATGCGCACATTCCGGAGGTGCGCGTGCGCGAATCCGCCGATGTGCTCACCGCCCTCGGCGGCAACGTGACGACGCGCATCTATCCGGGCATGGCCCATACCATCGTCGACGACGAGATCCGCCACGTGCAGCGCATCCTGGCGGACATTCTCCCCCGCACTTAGCGGGCAACACCCATACCAACACCCACGACGAGGCTCACGCGATGGACTTCGACTTTCAAACCCTGGCACCGGACGACCGTTACAAGATCCTCGCTTCGACGGTCGTGCCGCGCCCCATCGCGTGGGTGACGACATTGTCGCCCGCCGGCGTACGCAATGCGGCGCCGTTCAGCTTCTTCAACGCGCTGAGCAAGGACCCGCCGCTGCTGGCGATTGGCATCCAGTCCGACAAGGACGGCACGATGAAGGATACGGCGCGCAATATCCTGGATACGCGGGAATTCGTGGTAAACCTCGTGCCGCGCGCGGCGCAGGATGCCATGAACGCAACGTCGGCAGGCGTTTCGCCCGACGTGGACGAGCTGTCCATGGCCGGGCTCGACACGCGGCCGTCCGCAAAAGTCGCACCGCCGCGGATCGCGGCAAGCCCCGTGGCGTTCGAATGCCGCCTCTACACACCGATCGAGCCCACGCCCAATCAGCTCATCGCGATCGGCGAGATCGTCCACGCATATGTGGACGATGCCTTCGTTCTCGATGCCGCCCGTCACTATGTCGCGACCTATGCACTCGACCTGATCGGGCGCATGCAGGGGCGCGACTGGTACATCGACACGCGCGGCGCATTTCAGATCGCGCGGCCCTAGAGCGTGATCATTTTCGATTGAATTCGGGATCACGCTCTATCTCTTTAGGTGAGACCGATGATTTACGCTTCAGGCTGATAGGGCCTGAAGCGATCATGGTCTAGGCGCCCGCACAGGCGCGCGGTCTCCATCCCACACCGCTCGGGCCGCAACCCGTGGCGGCCAACTCGCGTTCACGCCTCGTGCTCTTTCACACGCGTGACACAGCTCCCATGTCGAATCTCGGAGCCTTTTCGGCGACGGGCATAGTATGCTCTGTCTACGCGCGACTTTGAGACAACGGAGCCATCATGACCAGGACCGTTCTCGAGATCCAGAATGGCCGCGAGCCGGACGACGATGCGGAAGCCCGCGAATGGATGGACGCGGTCTCGTCCGTCATGGCGTTCGAAGGCAGCGTGCGGGCCGATCACCTGCTCGGCCGCGCGGTCGACATGGCGCGGCGGCAGGGCGCGCGTGTGCCGTTCGCCGCCAACACCGCCTACATCAACACCATCCCGCCGCACAAGCAGGCCGCCCATCCCGGCAACCGGGAGATCGAAGGGCGGATCCGCTCCGCGATCCGCTGGAACGCGCTCGCGATGGTCGTGCGCGCGAACAAAGACCACGCCGGGCTCGGCGGGCATATCGCGAGCTTTCAATCTGCCGCGACGCTCTACGACACCGGGTTCACGCATTTCTGGCACGCGCCTTCGGCCGAGCATGGCGGCGACCTCGTGTTCGTGCAGGGACATTCTTCCCCGGGCATCTATGCCCGCGCCTTCCTCGAAGGGCGGCTCACGGACGAGCAACTCGCCAATTTCCGCCGCGAGACGGACGGCCGCGGGCTTCCTTCGTATCCGCACCCGTGGCTCATGCCCGAGTTCTGGCAGTTCCCTACCGTCTCGATGGGCCTCGGGCCGATCATGGCGATCTATCAGGCGCGCTTCCTCAAGTACTTACACGACCGCGGCCTCGCGGATACGTCCAACCGGCATGTGTGGGTGTTCTGCGGCGACGGCGAGATGGACGAGCCTGAAAGCCTCGGCGCGATCTCGCTCGGCGGGCGCGAGAGGCTCGACAACCTGATCTTCGTCATCAACTGCAACCTGCAGCGGCTGGACGGACCGGTTCGCGGCAACGGCAAGATCATCCAGGAGCTCGAAGGCGTCTTCCGCGGCGCGGGCTGGAACGTGATCAAGGTGATCTGGGGCTCGAACTGGGACCCGCTGCTCGCGGCCGACACGTCCGGCCGGCTGCGCCAGCTCATGGAAGAATGCACGGACGGTGCCTATCAGGACTTCAAGTCCAAGGACGGCGCCTATATCCGGAAGAATTTCTTCGGCCGCTATCCGGAAACCGCTGCGCTCGTCGCCGACTGGTCGGACGAGCGGATCTGGTCGCTGACGCGCGGCGGGCACGATCCGAACAAGGTCTATGCGGCATACGCCGAGGCCGTCGCGCACACCGGCCAGCCGACCGTGATCCTCGCCAAGACCGTGAAGGGCTACGGCATGGGCACGGCCGGCGAAGGGCAGATGATCGCGCACCAGCAAAAGAAGATGGGGCTCGACGCGCTCACCGCCTTCCGCAACCGGTTCAAGGTGACGGTTGCGGACGACGAGGTCGGGGCGCTGCCGTTCCTCAAGTTCGCGGAAGGAAGCCCGGAGCTCACCTATCTCAAGGAACGGCGTGCCGCGCTCGGCGGTCCGCTTCCCCAGCGCCGCTGCAAGACGTCGTTCGAGATCTCCGCGCCTCCGCTCTCGCTGTTCGACGCCCAGCTCGCCGGATCGGGCGAGCGCGAAATCTCCACGACCATGGTGTTCGTGCAGCTTCTCACGAAGCTTCTGCGCGACAAGGCGCTCGGCCGCCACATCGTGCCCATCGTGCCCGACGAGAGCCGCACCTTCGGCATGGAGGGCATGTTCCGCACGTTCGGGATCTACAGCCAGGTCGGCCAGCTCTACCGGCCGGAAGATGCCGATCAGCTCATGTTCTACAAAGAGAACAAAGACGGACAAATGCTCCAGGAGGGCATCAGCGAGGCCGGAGGCATGGCGTCGTGGATCGCGGCCGCCACGTCCTATTCCTCCTCCAACGTGCCGATGGTGCCCTTCTTCATCTATTATTCGATGTTCGGCTTCCAGCGCATCGGCGACCTCGCGTGGGCTGCCGGCGACTGTCGCGCACGCGGCTTCCTGATCGGCGGCACGAGCGGGCGCACGACGCTCAACGGCGAAGGGTTGCAGCACCAGGACGGGCACAGCCACATCCTCTCCTCGACCATTCCGAACTGCCTCTCCTACGATCCCGCGTTCGGCTACGAGCTGGCCGTGATCGTCCACAAGGGGATCGAGCGCATGCTCGGGAACCAGGAGGACGTGTTCTATTACATCACCGCGCTCAACGAGAATTATGCTCAGCCCGCGATGCCGGAGGGCGCGGAAGAGGGCATCGTGCGTGGCATGTATTTGCTGCGGCCCTCAGCCGAGCCCGCCACCAGCGCGCGCCCGCGCGTGCAGCTCATGGGAAGCGGCGCGATCCTTCGCGAGGTGATCGCGGGCGCCGAGCTGCTCGAAGCCGACTTCGGCGTTGCGGCCGACGTGTGGAGCGTGACGAGCTTCACCGAGCTTCGCCGCGAGGCGCTCGAAGCGGAGCGCTGGAACATGCTGCATCCGCTCGAGACACCGCGCGTGCCCTACGTTACGCAGTGTCTCGCCTCCCGTGGCGACGCGCCCGTGGTCGCCTCCACCGATTACATGAAGCTGTTCGCCGATCAGATCCGCCCGTTCGTGCGCGGGCCCTATCAGGTGCTCGGCACCGATGGGTTCGGACGCTCCGATACGCGCGAGCGTCTGCGTCACCATTTCGAGGTGGACCGGCATTTCGTCGCCGTCGCCGCGCTGAAGGCTCTCGCCGACGACAACAAGCTTCCGTCCTCGAACGTCGTCGAGGCCATCGCGCGCTACGGCATCGATCCCGACAAGCCCGATCCCGCGCACGCTTGAACAGCAGGAAGCTCCGCATGTCCGCCAGCGAAGTCAAAGTTCCCGATATCGGCGAGTACAAGGACGTGCCGGTCATCGAGGTGCATGTGAAGGCGGGCGATGCCGTGCGCCGCGACGATCCCCTGATCACGCTCGAAAGCGACAAGGCAGCGATGGAGGTGCCCGCACCCGAGGAGGGGGAAATTGCGGAAGTGCTCGTGAAGGTCGGCGACAAGGTGAGCGAAGGATCGCCGATCGTGCGGCTTGCGTCCGGGGCGGCATCGGACGAGGCAGGCGAGACGACCAAGAGCGAGAGCGCAAGTGCAGAACCGAAGGCCGAGACGGAAACAGAGGCGGCCGAGGTCAAGCCGTCCCGCTCTCCGGTCGATTCCGAAGGGGAAGCGACAGCCCTTCCGCCTCGTTCGGGCTCCGGCGAAGGAGAGGCCGGTATGCGCGTGCCCCTGCCGCCCGGCTCGGATTTCGGCGGCGTGCATGCGAGCCCCTCGGTCCGGCGCCTCGCGCGCGAACTCGACATCGATCTCACGAAGCTCAAAGGCAGCGGCGACAAGGGGCGTATCACGAAGGACGATGTGAAACGCGCGCTCGGTGGCGGCGGCGGTGGTGGCATCCCCGAGATTCCGCCGCAGGACTTCGCCAAGTACGGCCCCGTAGAGAGCCGGCCGTTGACACGCCTCAAGCGCCTCGGCGGGCCGCACCTGCACCGGGCGTGGCTCAACATTCCGCACGTCACGCATGCCGACCACGCCGATATCACGGATCTCGAAGACTATCGCAAATCTCTCGACGCGGCCGCCAAGGAGAAAGGCTACCGCGTGACGCTGCTCGCCTTCATCATGAAGGCCTGCGTGGTGGCGCTCAAAGAGTTTCCGACGTTCAACGCCTCGCTCGCACCGGACAAAGAGACCCTTATCCTCAAGCACTATTATCACCTCGGCATTGCCGTCGACACGCCGGACGGGCTCGTCGTTCCCGTCGTTCGCGATGTCGACCGCAAGGGCATCGTCGAGCTTTCGCAGGAGATCGGCACGGTGTCGGAGCGGATGCGCGAGGGAAAGATCGCGCCACAAGACATCCAAGGCGGCACGTTCTCGATCTCCAGCCTGGGCGGGATCGGCGGCACCGCCTTCACACCGATCATCAATGCGCCGGAGGTTGCCATTCTCGGCGTGGTGCGTGCCGAAATTGCGCCGAAGTGGAATGGCGAGCAGTTCGTGGCGCGCCTCATGCTGCCGCTCGTGCTCAGCTACGACCATCGCGTGATCGACGGCGCGGAGGCGGCCCGCTTCACACGCCGGCTCGCCGTGATTCTCGAAGACGTCCGCCAACTGGTGCTGTGAGGGAGAGCGGCATGGCCGAGGGAGATCAGATCACCTGCGATGTCGCCGTGCTGGGCGCAGGTCCGGGTGGATACTCCGCCGCCTTCCGCGCCGCGGACCTTGGCCTCAAGACCGTTCTGATCGAGCGCGAGCGCGTGCTCGGCGGCGTGTGCCTCAACGTCGGCTGCATTCCTTCCAAGGCGCTTTTGCACGTCGCATCGCTGATTTCGCAGGCGGACGCGTTTCGCGAGCATGGCGCCGGCTTCGGCCCGCCGAAGATCGATCTCGAAAAGCTCCGCGCCCACAAGGACGCGGTGATCGGCAAGCTGACGGGCGGTCTTGCTGGGCTCGCAAAGGCCCGCCACGTCGAAGTCATCCGGGGGAACGGCGTCTTTCGCGATGCCAACCGCTTCGACGTCACGCTGGCCGACGGCGGCACAGCCACCGTACGCTTCGAGACAGCCATCGTCGCGGCCGGGTCCGAGCCGGTCTCCCTCCCCTTCCTTCCGGACGACCCGCGCATCGTCGATTCCACGGGCGCGCTCGCCCTGCCGCTCATCCCGAAGCGGATGCTCGTCATCGGCGGGGGCATCATCGGCCTCGAGATGGCGACCATCTACGCGGCGCTCGGCGCCTCCGTCGACGTCGTCGAAATGCTGGACGGACTGATGGCCGGAGCCGACCGCGACCTGGTGCGCGTGTGGGAGAAGCACAACGCGCCGCGGCTCGGCCGGATCATGCTCCGAACGAAGGTCGCAGGCGCCAACGCCAAGCGCGACGGCATCCACGTGCGCTTCGAGGGGGAGAACGCACCGGACCGCGCGGAGATCTACGATCTCGTGCTGGTTGCCGTGGGGCGAACGCCGAACGGACGGCGGATCGGTGCGGATCGCGCGGGACTGACGCTCGATGCGCGCGGCTTCGTGCCGACCGACCGGCAAATGCGCACCAACATTTCCCACATCTTCGCCATCGGCGACATCGCCAAGGATCCGATGCTGGCCCACAAGGCCGTGCACGAAGGCCACGTGGCGGCCGAGGCTGCGGCAGGGCGGCCGGCCTATTTCGACGCGCGCCAGATCCCCTCCGTTGCCTACACCGATCCCGAGATCGCCTGGACGGGCGAGACGGAAGATACGCTCAAGTCGCGTGATACACCGTTCGGCAAGGCGGTGTTTCCTTGGGCCGCATCCGGCCGCGCCATCGCCATCGGCCGCGACGAAGGCTTCACCAAGCTCTTGTTCGACCCCGAGAGCAAACGCGTCATCGGCGGGGGCATCGTCGGAGCCCATGCGGGCGATCTCATCAGCGAAATCGCACTCGCGATCGAGATGGGTGCGGACGCCGTCGACATCGGCAAGACCATCCACCCCCATCCGACGCTGTCGGAATCGATCGGCATGGCGGCGGAAACGTTCGAGGGCGTATGCACGGACCTGCCGCCGGCGCGGACGCGCTCCTAACCCGACCGCTCAATAAAAAGGAGGGAGCGATGTCTCGCTCCCTCCAGTTCGCGGTTACACGGTCGCGACTTCGTTAGTCGCTCGTGCCCATGCCGCCCGTGGTGTGGTACTTGTAGTCCGGGGCGTTCTGGAGCGCCTCCTTGGTGGTGTTCATCGTCACGCGGGCGTTGCCGTTCTCTTCACGTGCGATATTCAGGTCGCTGAAGTTTACCGCGACCAGCTTCTCGCCGATGCCGAGGAAGCCGCCCACGCCGATCACGGCGTGCGAGATCTTGCCGTCTGCATCGAGGACGAGCTCGCTGATGTCGCCGACGCGCTCGTTGGCCTCGTTATAGACGGCCGTTCCGACGAGACGCGACGAACGCCACTCGTCAGCGGACTGGGCGGTCGCGAACGCACCCGTTGCAGTGGTTTCAGCCGCAGCACCCGGCGCGGGCGTCACGGGCGTCGGCGCAGGGGTGGTTTCCATCCGCTCGACCGCAGGCGGCTCGGCGGCGGGAGGCGGCGTCGTGTCCTGAGCGAACGCAGAGGTGCCGAGCGCGAACGCCGCAGGCATGGCAATGGCGGACATCAGCAGCTTGGATTTCATGGAATACTCTCCTTGTTGAATATGCTTTTGGGAGATGCCGCACGGTGAAAAACGTGGCGCACTGGAGACTCCGAGAGAGCGGCGCTTCACGTTTTTCGCGCATGCGGCGGGCGATAACCTGCCTGTCTCGCAAACGTCGGCGCAGGGCTTAAGTTCCTCGCTCTCTTCCGTTTCTGCACGCCCTCGTCCTTGCACGCACGCCTTCCGTCTCCTTGCATCTCGCGTGATTAACACGCGTCTCAATTTCGTCGCGTCTGGCGCAGCCGGAACTCGCAGGCTGCGTATCCGTTACGTGTCGGTCGAGGCGTGCGTGCGGTTTGCGCGTCCCTCGTAGATCCAGAAAACGAACAAGGAGAACATTATGAAAAAGCTGTGCACCGCGAGCATAGCGGCACTCCTTATCGCCACTGGAGGCACCGCCTTCGCGCAAGCGGAAGCGGAAATGAAATTGTCTCAGGCTGAGTGTCAGACCATCTGGAACCGCGCCGACGCTGCGGGTGCCGGAAAATTGTCGGCCGCTGACGCCGATCGCTACGTCTCGAACTTCTCTGCCGCCGACACCGACAGTGACGGGTCGCTGAGCAGCACGGAGTTCATGGCGGCCTGCGACCAGGGTCTCGTCCACGACAGTTCCGCGACCGGTGCGGGCGAGGGCGTGCAGGGCAGCGACACGCTGCCGGCGCCCGAAGGCGCACCCAGCCAGTACTAAACGCTTGTTCAAGCGATCGCCGCGGGCCTACAGAAGGCGCGGCCCGCGGCGATTTTTTTTCGGCCCTTCTTCCCCTTCCGTCAGCTTCGAACGGTCGCCATAATCCGGTTGTCATATCGGCAACGACGGTCATTATGTTTTTGGCGTCCCGGCAGGGCTCGTCCGTAATCAACATGACCGTCGTCCAGTCGCGGCGGAGCCCGTGCCAGTACGTGCGGACCGAAGACCCACCGCAAAATCTGATCTGCTTTTCGGCCCGGCAAGGCGCGTTCCTGCTGCCGAGGCAAACTCGCTTGGGGAGCGCGTCATCACGTGGATATGCCGTCTCAAATTCATCACCAGGTCTCGATGAACACCAGTCCTCAGGCTCCGCAACCGCTCGATTATGCGATCATCGGCAACGGCCGCATCGCGGCTTTGATCGATCGCTCCGCGCGCATCGTGTGGTGGTGCTTCCCGCGCTTCGACGGCGATCCCGTGTTCTCGCGCATGCTCGCGGGGGACGAGGAAAAGGGATTTGCGGACGTCGTTCTCGAAGGCGCGATCCGCACCCGCGCGGCCTATCTGCGCAATACCGCCATCGTCGAGACGGTGATCGAGGACGATGCCGGCAACGGTGTGCGCATCATCGACTTCGCGCCCCGCTATCCCCGCTTCGAACGCATGCTGCACCCCGCCCAGGTGATCCGCCGCATCGAGCCGATCGGGCTTCCGCGGGTGAAAATCCGGGTGCGCCCGACCTTCAACTACGGCGAACCGCGCTCGGCGCAGGTGGTGGGCTCCAACCACATCCGCTACAGCGGCGGGGAGATCACGCTGAGGCTCACCACGGATGCGCCGCTGTCCTACATCGTGCACGAGACCTCCTTCGCGCTCGCGCGGCCGGTGACGCTCGTCTTCGGGCCGGACGAGTCGCTCGAAGCCGCGGCGGATACGGTTTCTCGCGAAGCGCTGGAGCGAACGCGGGACTACTGGCTCGGATGGGTCCGCGGGCTCTCCGTTCCGCTCGACTGGCAAAGCGACGTCATCCGTGCGGCGATCACGCTTCAGCTCTGCAACTTCGACGAAACCGGCGCCATCGTCGCGGCGCACACCACGTCCGTTCCCGAGGCGCCGTTCACGCAGCGCAACTGGGACTACCGCTATTGCTGGCTGCGAGACGCCTATTTCGTCATCATGGCGCTCAACCGGCTGGGCGCCACGCAGACGATGGAATCCTATCTCGATTACATCACCACACTCGCCATCGACTCCAAAGGCGCGCTGCGGCCAGTCTACGGCATCGTGCACGATCAGCCGCTGATCGAGAGCGTGGCCGAAAATCTATCCGGCTTCCTCGGCATGGGGCCGGTGCGGGTCGGCAACCAAGCGGCCGAGCAGATCCAGCACGATTCCTGCGGCAGCATCATTCTTGGCGTCTCGCAGATGTTCATCGACCAGCGCCTGCCGCGCATGGGCGACGAGGCGCTCTATCGCCGTCTCGAAATTCTCGGACATCATGCGCTCCGCGTCTTCCTGGAGCCGGACGCCGGCATCTGGGAATATCGCGGGCGGTCGCGCATCCACACGCATTCCGCAACCATGTGCTGGGTCGCGCTCGACCGGCTCGCGCGGATCGCGGCTTTGCTCGGCCTGCAAGGCGACGCCGACCAATGGCGAACGCAGGCCGACCGCGTGCGGCGCGAGATCCTCACGCGGAGCTGGAGTAGCGCGCTCGGTGTCTTTGCGGGCGCACTCGATCAGGACGAACTCGACGCCAGCGTCCTGCTGCTTCCCGAGCTGGGGCTGATCTCGCCCAAAGATCCCCGCTTCACCCGGACGCTCAACGTGATTGGGCGCGAACTCGGCCGCAACGGTTTCATGCTGCGCTACACCAACGACGATTTCGGCGCGCCCGAGACGTCGTTCCTCGCGTGCCAATTCTGGTATATCGACGCCCTCACGGCGGCCGGGCGCGTCGAGGAGGCGCGCGGTCTTCTCGACGAGCTTCTTTCGCGCCGCAACGCCTTCGGCATCCTGTCGGAGGACATTCACCCCGAGACGGGGCAGCTCTGGGGCAACCTGCCGCAAACCTACTCGATGGCCGGCATCGTCAACTCGTGCATGAACCTGTCGCGCAACTGGGCGGATGCCTGGCCGCGCGACACGGCGCCGGAACCAGGAGCGACCTCAAGCGTTTGATCCAGGACAGCAATTCGTTTTTCGCACCCTGCGATGGCAATTCCAGCCGCCGTTGAGGCGTGCGCGTGGGTTGGGCGGAGACAAACGTTGAGTCGCATCGTCGTCGTATCGAATCGCGTGATGGAGCTGAGACGCGCCACCCAGGCGGGGGGCGTCGCCGTCGCAATCGCCGATCTCCTGAAGGCCCGGCCCGGGCTGTGGTTCGGCTGGAGCGGCAAGGTGGTCGAGGAGGGAGACCCGTCTCTCTCTGACATCAAAGTCCGCAAGGCTGCGGGGCAGAGCGCGCTCGCGACGCTTCCGCTCACCGCCGAAGAGCACCGCGACTACTACCTCGGCTATTCGAATTCCGTTTTGTGGCCCGTGTTCCATAACCGGCTGGATCTCGCCCACTTCGACGCCGGATTCTACCCGCGCTACATGGGCGTCAACAAAAGGTTTGCGGCCGCGCTCGCGTCCATCATTCAGCCCGACGACATCGTGTGGGTGCACGACTATCATCTGATCCCGCTCGCGGTCGAGCTTCGGCGGCTCGGAATCGAGAACCCGATCGGGTTCTATCTGCATATTCCCGTCCCGCCGCCGCAGACGTTCCTCGCCATTCCCGAATACGCCGACCTCGCCCAAGCGCTCGCCGCCTACGATCTCGTGGGGCTTCAGACCGAAGCGGACGTCGCGAATCTGATCCAAGTGTTCAAGGACAGCGCGCAAGGGCGCATCCTGCAGGACGGCCGCGTTCTGGCCTTCGACCAGCGGCTTTCCATCCACCGGTTTCCCGTGGGCATCGACGCACGGGACTTCATGGGCGCCACGCCCGTTCGCAATCTGGTGCAGTCTCCGTCCGACGCGCAGAGGATCATCGGCGTCGACAGGCTCGACTACACTAAGGGTCTGCCGCAGAAGCTGCGTGCCTTCGGGCATTTTCTCGAAAAATATCCGGGGTATCTCCGCAAGGTCGTCCTCACGCAGATCGCGCCGCCCACACGCGAGAGCGTGGAAGCCTACACCGACATCCGCCAGACGCTCGAAGCGCTCTCGGGCAAGATCAACGGCATGTTCGGCGAGCTCGACTGGGTGCCGATCCACTACATTCACCGCTCCGCCCCCCGCGACCGTCTGCGCGATATCTATCGCGCCTCGCGCATCGGGTTCTTCACGCCGCTTCGCGACGGCATGAACCTCGTCGCCAAAGAGTACGTCGCGGCACAGGCCCCAGACGATCCGGGCGTGCCGATCCTCTCGCGCTTCGCGGGCGCGGCCGAGCAACTCGTGGATGCCATCATCATCAATCCCTACAACACCGAAGAGATGGCCGATGCGATCAAGCAAGCGCTCGAAATGGACAAGGCGGAGAGGATCGCCCGTTACGAGCGGCTGATGAGCGTCATTCGCACCTACGATTCGGCGATGTGGTCGAAGTCGTTCCTGGCGACGCTCGAAGCGGCCGCGGAAGAGCGCTCGACGTCGCGGATCCCGGCCAGCACACCGATCCACGAGGCGCTCGCCAAGCTCGCCGAGGCCGCGAGCCGCTCCTCGGGTGCGCCCGCCAATGACGCCGATGCGACGCCGGAACCACCGCCGGGGTGCACGACACCCACAAAAAAATGTCCAGGCGGGCACGCATGAAAGCGCTCACCATCGGCGGCGCGATGGTCGACACCATCGCGATCATCGAGAACGCCGGCATCGAGCGCATGAGCATGCTGAACGCCGGGACTTCGTTCCTGCTGCTGGAAGAAGGGGGGAAAACCGAGGCGCTCGAAGTCTCGACGCACGCGGGAGGAGGCGGCATCAACGCCGCCGTCGCGTTTGCCCGGCTCGGTCTCGACACGTCCGTTCTCATCAAGCTCGGCGACGACACGCGCGCAGAGCGGATCATCTCCGCCCTCGACAGGGACCGTATCTCGCACCGGTGGGCGCTGCGCGATCCCCGAGCGCCGACCGGCGCCTCGGTGCACGTCTCCTCGCACGACCGCAACGCGGCGGTGTTCACGTTCCGAGGGGCAAACACGCTGCTCGTGCCGGAAGACCTTGCGGACGATGCGTTTGCCGTCGATCTCGTCTATATCGCGAACCTCTCCGATCAGGCGGCCCGCTGCTTCCCCACAATCGTGGAAAAGGCCCGGAAAGCCCGCGCGCTGATTGCGGCCAATCCGGGCATCCGCCAACTTCACGCGCACGCGGGTGCCTTTCAGGGTACGTTGCCTGCGCTCCACATTCTCTCCCTCAACCGGCGCGAAGCGGACGAGGTGGTCTCGATGCTCGAAAGGGACGAGACGAGTGACGAGACACCCCTCACGTTCCCTGAAGGATTGTCGCCGCCAGCGCTCGCTGTGCGAGGACTTCGCCACGAGGGGCGGAAGGTTTCGCTCACGGCGTTCATGCGCGCCCTGCTCGGACGGGGTGTCGGCACCGTTCTCGTCACCGACGGGCAGAACGGAGCATTCGCGGCGTCTTGCGCCGGGCTCTATCACTGTCCGGCGCGCAACGTGGCGGTGCTCGGGACGGCGGGCGCCGGAGATGCGTTCGCCTCCACCTTCGCCGCCGAAACGGCCATGGGGAGCGCGCCCGACCGTGCGCTCCAGGCCGCAACGATCAACGCGGCAGCCGTGCTCGGCCACGTCGACACGACGACCGGCCTCATGTCGCGCGGCGCAATCGATGCGGCTCTCGACCGCAATACTGAGATTCCAAATGTGATAAGCTGGAGACTATGAACGCTTATGCTTTTCACGCGATTGCCCTATCGCGGCCACGCTGTTTCGCGATGGGCCAGAGCGGCCTCGACGGCCCGGTCGTGAACCGGACGGCCACGGTTCATACCGGTCTCGACCGAACACGAGCGCCCAGCACGACACGGAGCACGCCTTGAAGCAACGATCGACGGCCGCCACGACGATTCCCGACGCGCACGCGCGCCTCGCCGCGTGCACCGATTTCGTGCTCGCCAATCCGCATCGGTGCGCTCTGTTTCTGGATGTCGACGGCACGCTGATCGAACTTGCCGACACGCCCGAGGCCGTCATCGTCCCCGAAGGCCTCATCGCCCTCCTGCAACGGCTCGCACTCGGGCTCGATGGCGCGATGGCGGTCGTCACGGGCCGGCTCATCTCCGACATCGACCTCCTGCTCTCCCCCCTGCGGCTTGCAGCCGCCGGCGTGCATGGCGCCGAGATGCGGATGGAGCCGGACCAGGAAATCGATCGCGTGACGGCAGGCCTGCCCGACGAGATCGTGCAGACGATGCGCAAGCTCGCCCTCGACATTCCGGGCGTCATCGCCGAACCGAAGGGCGGCGGGCTCGCGCTGCACTATCGGCTCGCGCCGGAGGCGGAGGGCGACATCCTCGCCGTCCTCACCGCCGTGCTCGCTCGGCAAGCGGGCGCGTTCGAACTGGTACCCGGCAAGAAGATCTACGAGGTGGTTCCGTCGGGCCTCTCCAAGGGAACGGCGCTTGCGACGCTTGCCGCGCTGCCGGCATTCCGCGGCCGCATCCCGATCATGATCGGCGACGACGTGGGCGACGAGCCTGCGTTTGCCGTTGCGGAAGGCCTCAAGGGATTCGGCCTGCGCGTGGCTGGCGAGCAGTATGCCCCGGACGACGCCGACTTTTCCGGCCCCAAGGCCGTGATGTCCTGGCTCGACCAACTCGCGCGCCGGCTCGGCACTTCGGAACAGCTTCGCTCGCTCTCGTAGGTAAGCGCACTTCATCTGCACGCTTTACGCGCGTCATCGCCCCATTATGCGGGGCCGCGCCCTGCTGAACGTGTGACAGTTGTGCCCCGATCAACAGGTGCGGCGCTTCTGCGCGGCCTGCCGCGATTGACCCCCACACCGATGGCGCCTAGACAGCTTGCATGGGCAATCGCTTGTTCGAAGCCTTGCCGGGGTCTCTGAAACGCTCGAGGGAGTTCGTTTGAGGGGAACTTTTTTCGCCGCGTGCCTCACGCTGGCGGCTGGCCTTGCGCTGGCGGCCGGGCTCGGTGCGCTCCGCGTCCATGCGGCAGAGCGGGCCGCGGGGGCTGAATTCCGTCTCCTGGAGCTCGAAGGGCGGACCGTGCGCTGGACAGCGCCGGCCGAGGGCCTTCCCGCAATCATCACCTACGCCTTCCTCACCGAGCCGAGAGAGTTTCCAGGCGCTCGAAACTGCGATTCCATGCTGCCGCCCGAAGCCGCGCTCGGCGCCTCGCGCATCGTGCCGGACGCGTTTCGCGACGAAACCCGCGCCGCATTCGCACTGTGGGAAAACGCCGCCAACGTGGTGTTCAAGGAAGTGCCGCCAGAAAACGCCGGCATCCTGATCGGCGCCGACGCCAAAGACCGCGGCCGGGCGTTCACGAACGTGGCGCTGAAGGCAGGCTCGGATCGCAGCGTGGGCGCCATCAGCCAATCGCTGATCTGCCTCAATCCCAACCAGCCCTGGAAGATCGGTTTCGACGGCGATCTCAACGTCTACGATCTGCGCTTCACGATGGCGCACGAGATCGGCCACGCGATCGGGCTCGATCATCCGGGTCCGCAGGGCCAGCTCATGAGCTACCGTTACGTTGAAGACGGACGCACGCTCACGGCCGGCGACGTCGCAGGCGCACACGCGCTCTACGGGCGCAAAGGCGCACGGCAGGCCGCTGCGGCGCCGTCCGCAGGCGCTTCCGGTCCAGCAGCCCTGCCCTCACCCGGGCCCGGCAACCGCTCGTCGCGCGAGCGCACGTTCGGCCTCGGCGAACGCGAGACCTCGGCCGAGCCGCGCTGATCGGGCCGGAACCATCGGACGGCCAAGGCCGTTTCTTCCACGAGCCTCGTCACCACTGCCGCCTTTCGGCCTCGGCACGCCCCCGATACTCCGCAGAGGTCCCCCATGAACGTTCTCAAGCCCCTCCGTCTGGCCTCTCTGCCGCTCATGGCCGCTTTCGCGTTCTCGCCCGCACTCTTGTCTCCCGCACTGGCGCAGGTGCCGCCCGGCCCCGCGGACGCCCCGCCGCCGGAGGCTCAGGCGGCGCAGCCGGGAACGCCCGTTCAGGGCGCGTGGCGCGCGACCCAGCTCATCGGGCAAACCGTGACGACCGCGCTCAACCAGTCGGTCGGAACGGTGAGCGACATCGTGATCGAGCCGGACGGCAAGGTCGCCGCCGTGCTGGTCACAATCGGAGGATTTCTCGGGATCGGCGAGCGGTCGGTACCCATTGCGCTACGCCATCTCGTGATCACGGCGGGCGACGGCAGCCAGATCAGCGTACAGACCTCGCTCTCGCGCGAAGCCATCGATCAGGCCGCGACGCACGACCCGCTCGCGAGCCCGCTACCGCCAGATCAGCGCCTCCCTTGAGGCCTCGCCGCTCAACTCGCGGCGACCTTTCGCATGGGAAGCACGAAATCCGACGCCTCCTCGACGGCGATGATGTTGAGCGGCACTTTCAACGCACACACCAGGCCATCGGGGGCGAAATCGACCTTGGGCTCCGACGTGAGCGTGTTCGCCAGCGTGTCGATCAGCGTGAGGCCGAAGCCCTTGCGGGTGGCGGGCACGACAGGCGGACCACCCATCTCCTTCCAGCGGAACACGAGATGACGCTCACCGTCCGCGTCGTCGATGATGTCCCACCAGATTCTGATGCTTCCCTCCGTCGTGACGAGCGCGCCGTATTTCGCCGCGTTGGTCGCCAGCTCGTGCACGACGAGTGCAAACGTCTGAACGGCGGAGGCGGTGAGGAACACCTCCGGGCCTGCCGCCTGCACGCGGTCGGAGAAACCGGCCACTTCCGCATCGACGATGTCTGCGAGGCCCGCGCCCTTCCAACACGCTTCCGTCAACAGCTCGTGGGCGTGGGCAAGCGCATGGAGGCGGCCGAGCAGAATGCCGCGGGCCTCCGCGACGTCGCGGCTGTCGCTCAGCGTGCGGCTCGTGATGGATTGCAGCACGGCGAGCAAATTCTTCACGCGGTGCGTCAGCTCGCTGACGAGGATGGAGAGGCGCTCTTCCGCCCGCTTGCGTTCCTTCACCTCGACCTTCAGTACCTCGGCAGTGCGCTCCAGCTCCGCCGTGCGCTCCTCGACACGCTCTTCGAGCAGCGCATGCGAGCGGGCAAGCTCACTACGCATGGTGTGCAGATCGACGAACACCTTCACCTTTGCGCGCAGGATCTCGGGCACGACGGGCGAGAGGATGTAGTCCACCGCGCCCAGCGCATAGCCCTCGGCGGCTTGCACGTCGTCGGCAAAGGCGGTGATGAAGATGATCGGCGTGTGCCGCGATTTGCGGCGCTGGCGGATCAGCGCCGCCGTCTCGTGGCCGCCCATCCCCGGCATGTTCACATCGAGCAGAATAACCGCAAAGTCCCGCTCCAGAAGCAGCCGCAGCGCCTCCTCGCCGGACGTCACGGTCACGACGTTCTGGTTCAACTCCTCCAGGCTCGCACGATAGACGAGATGCTTCTCCGGAAGATCGTCGACGATCAGGATATCAGCGGGCACTGGGTTGCTCATGAGGGCGACCTTCGTCAGTCTCCAGTCAGCGATAGAGCCACGACTGCATCACGGTCAGCAAGTGGCTGGCATCGACGGGTTTGGCGAGATAATCCCAGGCTCCGGCCTCTATGCAGCGCTCACGATCCCCCTTCAGCGCCTTGGCCGTCACGGCGATGATCGGCAGATCCTGACAGGCTGGAATCTCCCGGGCCGCTCGGATCGTGGCCATGCCATCCATATCGGGCATCATGATGTCCATCAGCACGATGTCCAGCCCCGGGGCTTCCGACATAATTCTCAATGCGTCCCGGCCGCTTCCCGCCGACAGCACGTCCATCCCATGGTCTTCCAGAACGGCCGCGAGCGCAAAAATATTCCGCGCGTCGTCGTCCACGATCAGCACCTTCTTTCCCGTCAGCGCAACCGTCAACGCCTCGGAGATTTCGCGCGGGGGCGTGAGATAGCGCGCGGCGGAGCCGATCTCGGCCCTCTCGCCGCGACGCCGCGGGGCCGGCTCGTCCGCACTTCCGCCCTCGCCTTCCGGCATTTCGCGATCCAGCATCGTGCCTGTGCCTGCCGACGGGCGGCGCGCAGAGCGCGGCGGCGCGTAACCGAGCGGCAGATAGAGCGCAAAGCTCGATCCCTGACCCAGCGACGAGACGAGCCTGATCTCGCCGCCCAGCAACCGCGACAGCTCGCGACTGATGGCGAGGCCGAGCCCCGTGCCGCCGTACTTGCGGCTGGTGGATCCGTCCGCCTGCTGAAACGCCTCGAAGATGATGGCCTGCTTGTCCTCGGGAATGCCGATCCCGGTATCGCTCACGACGAAGGCTGCGACGGCGGGCGCCTGAGAGAGCTCGACCGTATCCGGGTGCCAGCCCTCTTCCGCCAGCTCCACCGTGAGTGCCACTTCGCCCTGCCTGGTGAACTTGAACGCGTTGGAGAGCAGGTTCTGCAGGATCTGCTGCAAGCGCTTCGAATCCGTCACGATGGTGGCCGGCAAGCGCGGATCGATGCTGACCTCGAACGCGAGGTTCTTCTGCTCCGCGATATGGCGGAAGGTGCGGTTGACGTAGTGGTAGAGGTCGTCGAAGCGCAGTTCGCCCACATCCACGGCGACGGTGCCCGATTCGATCTTGGCGAGGTCGAGGATGTCGTTGATGAGGGTGAGAAGATCGTTGCCCGAAGCGTGAATGGTCTTCGAGAACTCCACCTGCCGCTCGCTGAGATTGCCGTCACGGTTCTGGCAGAGCTGATCGGAAAGGATCAGCAGGCTATTGAGCGGCGTCCGAAGCTCGTGGGACATGTTGGCCAGGAACTCGGACTTGTATTTTGACGTCCGCGCGAGCTGATCCGCCTTTTCCTCCAGATCCTGGCGGGCCTGCTCCACCTCCGTGTTCTTCCGCTCCACCTCCTGGTTCTGGTAGGCGAGAAGGCGCGCTTTCTCCTGCAGCTCGGCATTGGTCTGCTGCAGCTCCTTGGCGAGCGACTGGGACTGCGCGAGCAGATCCTCCGTGCGCATGTTGGCCTCGATGGTATTGATCACGAGACCGATGCTCTCGGTGAGCTGATCGAGAAAGTCGTGGTGCACGGAGTTGAAGCGCTCGAGAGAGGCGAGCTCGAGCACGCCCTTCACCGCGCCCTCGAACACGATCGGCAGCACGAGGACATTAACGGGCGGCGCTTCGACGAGGCCGGTCGCGATACGGATCGGGCCTGCGCACACGTCCTCCAGCATGATGCGCCGCTTGTCCTGCGCGCACTGTCCGACGAGGCCCGCGCCCAGCTCCACGACCTTGCCGTGGGTCCGCTCGCCTTCTGCCGCATAGCTTGCGAGGAGCTTGAGATAGGGCCGCGCCGCCACACCGCCGTAGACGTAGATCTCGGCCTGATGCGCACCGACCACGGGCGCCAGCTCCGAGAGGATCATCTGGCCGACGGCGTTGAGATCTTCCTGCCCCTGCAGCATCCGAGAGAACTTGGCGAGGTTCGTCTTCAGCCAGTTCTGCTCGTTGTTCTTCTGCGTCGTGTCGCGCAGATTGCGGATCATCTCGTTGATGGTGTCCTTGAGGGCGGCGACCTCGCCCTCGGCGCCGACGCTGATCGAGCGCGTCAGGTCGCCCTTCGTCACGGCGGTGGCGACCTCGGCGATGGCGCGCACCTGCGTCGTGAGGTTTGCTGCAAGCTGGTTCACGTTCTCCGTCAGCGCCTTCCAGGTGCCCGCCGCACCCGGCACCTTGGCCTGGCCGCCGAGCTGGCCTTCGACGCCCACCTCGCGGGCAACGGTCGTCACCTGATCGGCGAAGATCGCGAGAGTCTCGGTCATGCTGTTGATGGTGTCGGCGAGAGAGGCGATCTCGCCCTTGGCCTCCACGGTCAGCTTGTGCTTCAGGTCGCCGTTCGCAACCGCGGTCACGACGCGCGCGATGCCGCGCACCTGGGCCGTCAGGTTGCCGGCCATCGAGTTCACGCTGTCGGTGAGATCCTTCCACGTGCCGGCGACACCGGGCACGTCGGCCTGACCGCCGAGCTTGCCTTCCGTACCGACCTCGCGCGCCACGCGCGTCACCTCGGCGGCAAACGAGCGGAGCTGATCCACCATGGTGTTGATGGTCGCCTTCAGGTCCAGGATCTCGCCTTTCACGTCGACCGTGATCTTGCGCGACAGGTCGCCCGCAGCCACCGCCTTCGTCACCTCGGCGATGTTGCGCACCTGATCCGTGAGGTTGCCGGCCATCGAGTTCACGTTCTCGGTGAGATCGCGCCACGTGCCGGCGACGCCCTGCACGTCGGCCTGTCCGCCGAGCTTGCCTTCCGTGCCCACCTCGCGCGCGACGCGCGTCACCTCGGCCGCGAACGAGCGGAGCTGGTCCACCATCGTGTTGATGGTGCCCTTGAGCTCCAGGATCTCGCCCTTCACGTCGACCGTGATCTTCTTCGACAGATCGCCCATGGCGACCGCGGTCGTCACGTCGGCGATGTTGCGCACCTGATCGGTGAGGTTGCCGGCCATCGAGTTCACGCTGTCGGTCAGCGTTTTCCACGTGCCCGCAACGCCCGGCACGTCGGCCTGGCCGCCGAGCTTGCCTTCCGTGCCCACCTCGCGCGCGACGCGCGTCACCTCGGAGGCGAACGACGAAAGCTGGTCCACCATGGTGTTGATGGTGCTCTTCAGCTCCAGAAGCTCGCCCTTCACGTCGACCGTGATCT
>DAOMQQ010000016.1:19249-28374 GCA_035445405.1 Hyphomicrobium sp. | reverse complement strand
CTGTTGCCCTCGGCGCTTGCCGTCGTGAAGAGGCTGTTCCTCTGAAGCTCGGCGTTGACGCTCCGGCTGTGACGGAAGTCCGCTAAAGAATTCTAAAGTCGGGTTGGATGCTGAGTCCAACCCTTCTTGGGATTTAAAGCTGTCGTAGCTTCGGCTGCGGCAGCTTTTCTCTTTTTTGGGGTTCGCTTTGCTCGAAGTGAGCGAATGATCAGGTGCCGGGATGGCGTCATCCGCTTCGATGTCCGGGATGCCTCCTGGTTTCCTCCTGAGGCCCCTTTGCCGCTGTCCCCAGAGGAATCGATGCCGCGTCCAATCGCGGCTTGCCGCTCTGACGTGGATCACTCATTTTGCTGCGAGATGCTGGCTGCGGCCGCTCTGAGTTCTGGATGCGGGCCGGCGAAGCGAACGGCTCAAGGAACACGGCGCGAATCGCCGAACGTTTCTCACGCTGCCGACGTTATCGAGGCTCGCAGTTTTGCCGCGTCGTTCGTTCGGTCGCCTCGCTCCCGTCGATCCAGGCTCGGTTGCTCGATTGACAGTGTGGCGTATCAGGCTTTCCGCAAGGGAACAGGCGGGTGGCCACATTTTCGTACGATGCCTCGGATATCCGGGGCGTTCACGGGGATTATCAGGGTTCCGGCGCACCGCGGGGCGCCGTCGAGCCGATGAAAGGATGATTTCATGGCGCTGGTTTTGCGGGCCTCGCACATTGCAAGTGCTGCGCTCGTTTTGTTCGCGGCCGTAGCGGGCGGTTGCGCAAATAACCAAAACGATCCTTCGGCGCAGCTTGGACCGGACGGTCGCGGCCCGGTGACGCCGGGTACGCAGCGCGATTTCAGCGTCAACGTCGGCGACCTCGTCTACTTCTCGTCCGACAGTTCGGATCTGACGCCCGAAGCGCAGGCGACGCTGCAGAAGCAGTCGCAGTGGCTCAGGCAATATCCGCAGTACACGATCACCATCGAAGGCCATGCCGACGAGCGCGGTACGCGCGAATACAACATCGCGCTCGGTGCGCGGCGCGCGGCCTCGGTGCGCAACTTCCTCGCGCAGAGCGGCATCCAGGCCAATCGCGTGCGGACGATCTCCTACGGCAAGGAGCGTCCGGTCGCGGTGTGCAACGACATTTCGTGCTGGTCGCAGAATCGCCGCGCACAGACGGTGCTCAACACGCGCGTTGCCTCGTAGAATTATGCGGCCGCGGCCGAGACGGCCGCTCTCCGCTCAAGAAAGCCGGTCCCGCAAGGGCCGGCTTTTTTGTGTCTTCTCGGCTGTTGCAGGAGTGCACACCGGATTTTCTTTGCGTTGCCCGAGAGATGGCGAGGCAAAGTTTGGCCTCATTGGCGGCGCAGAAATTTTTTCAGTGTGCCGGGATTAACTTGATTTTCGGGGTTCTATGGTTGCGGGCAAGTCTTCGATGCGCAGGGTCGCTGCGGTGACTTCGATCTCGCGATGTCTCGCGTTGGCGAGTGTCGTCACGGTCGGTTTCGGACTCGTGCCAGACGCCGTGCGGGCACAGGAATTCGGACTCGCGCCCGACGACAGAGCATCGAGCGCGTTCGATCTTGGCGGATCGAGCTCTGCGCATCGCGGGTTTTCGATCGTCGAGCCGCCCGACGGGCTCTCGGACGCGCGGCGCGGCAACGCGGACGATGGAAGTGGAAGCTGGTTCTTCCGGAGTTGGAGAAGCGTCTCGCCGGCAGACGCCGCACAGAGCCGTTTCGACGACGCGAAGAAGGCTCTGGACGAGGGCGACACCGCCGAGGCGCAGCGGCTGTTCGAGAGCTTGATCGGCGATGTGCCGAACAGCCAGTTGGCTGCAGAAGCGCGCCAGTATCTGGGACGCATTTATCGGGCGCAGGCGGCGGGCGGCGAGAGCAACGCCAGCGTGGCTGCCAACGCCGACGCCCAGCCGCTGCCGTGGGATGGCGCACGTGAGGCCGAGGCGACGTCCACGGCCTTTGCAGAGCCGCCTCCCGTGTCGCGCTCGGTGCTGCTCGAAGCGCGCGTGTCGCGTGTCATCGACGAGGCTTTTCTGGCGGATGCCGGCGACCGCGTGTTTTTCAGCTCCGGGAGCGCGGAACTCGGGATCCGCGCGCAGGGTGTCATCCGCGCGCAGGCGCGGTTTCTCCTGCAGCGGCCCGCACTCTCGGCGGTCGTCGAGGGGCATGCGGACGACGGGGCGCTGTCCGACGACGAGCTGGTGAGACTTTCGAGCGCGCGGGCACAAGCGGTGCGCGATCAACTCGTGGCGGAAGGCGTCGCGGAAGATCGGCTGGCCGTGTTCGGCCGCGGCGTCGAGGAGCGCGTGGCGGATTGTCCGGCGGCCGAATGCATGGCGCAGAACAGGCGGGCGATCACGATCCTTCTTGACGGGCCGCGCCGCCTGGGCCACAGGCCAGCGCGACAGGCAAGGCAGGGGACGGCCAATTCCGCCGATGTTCCGGCCTCCCAATGACGGCCAAGAAAAGAGCCGCGGAAAAGCAGGCGAAACAGATCCGACGGGCCGAGGCCGTGTCGCGTTCGCGCACGATAAGTCCTAAGGTACGACGGGTCCTAAGGTATCAAGAGACCGATTTATGAAGGAGGGCATCGCGCCCATGCAACTTCTGCCCAACCGTTCGTTCCGGCTCGCGTCCCGGCCAGCAACGGGGCGACGCGTCTCGCAGGCGGTGGCCGGTGTGCTGATGCTCGCGCTCGCGGTGCCGGGCGTGGCGTTTGCGCAGGCCGAAGGCGGTGCGCAGGCGAAGGGCGGCGAGTCCGGCCTGCGCCAGCGCGTGGAGCAGCTCGAAGGCCAGCTCGTCGATTTGCAGGTCGTGATCGGCACGCTCGAATCGCTCGCGCGTACGGGCGGCGTTGCGGCGGCGCCCGTGCGGTCCGAAGCCAGCGGTGGCATGGCGGCGAGTGACGGTGCGCGCCTCGACAGCATGGAGACGCAGATTCGCGCGCTGACAGCGCAGGTGGAGCAGCTCGCCAACGAGTTGCGCCAGAGCCAGATGCAGCGCCGCTCCGATGCCGTGGCCCCGCCGGGCTTCGGGCATGAAGGGCTCGAGACGCGCAGCTTCGGCTCGACGACGGTGACATCGGCGGAGAGCGCCGATCCGATCGGCGCTTTGGCTGCCGATCCCAGCTTCGGGCAGGCGCCGGCAGCCCCGCAGGCGCCTTCGACATATGGCTCGGAAGCCTTGCCGTCGCTGGGCGGCGATCAGGTCGCGGCCGCGGATCCGATGGGCGGCAGTGCGGGCGCGGGCCCCGGAAACGCCAAGCAGCTCTACGAAACCGCTTACGGGCATCTGCTGCAGCAGGACTACGGCTCGGCGCAGGCCGGCTTCAGCAATTTCCTGCGCAGCCATCCGCAGGACCCGTTGGCGCCTTCCGCGCTTTATTGGCTCGGTGAAGCGCACTACGGGCAGCGGAACTATGCCGATGCGGCGGAAGCGTTCGATCTCGTGATCTCGTCCTATGGATCGAGCGGCAAGGCGGCGGATGCCCAGCTCAAGCATGGCATGTCGCTGGCTCAGCTCGGCAAGCAGAAGGACGCCTGCGCGAGCCTCGGCGGCGTTGCCAGGAAATATCCTAACGCACCGCCACAGCTCAAAGCCCGGGCCGACAGCGAGCGGCAAAGGATCGGTTGCCCGTGACCCATCGCCGGCACATCGGGGGTGTTTGCTCCGGTGCCCGGCCATGACGGAGCCGCGCCCTTCCGATCCGGCGCAGGGGCCTTCGCGCTCAGGTCCAGCTTCGCGCTCAAGCCCGGGGCACATCGTGGACGAGCGATCCGTCCAGGACCGCGATCTCGACGTGCTGATCGGCGAGCCGCTCGCGCCCTTCCGGCGCGTGGTGCTGGCCGTTTCAGGCGGCTCGGACAGCATGGCGCTGATGGTGCTGGTGGCGCGCTGGGCAGCTGCGGGGCGCGTGCCGCCGGACATGCTGATCGATGTCGCAACCGTCGACCACGGCTTGAGGGCCGAATCCGCGCGCGAAGCCGATTGGGTGGCGGAGCGCGCGCGGGCGCTTGGCTTCCGTCACACGACGCTGGCGTGGAGCGGTGAGAAACCGCAGAGCGCGCTCCAGGAAGAGGCGCGGGCGGCGCGCTATGCGTTGCTCACGGCCCATGCCCAGGCGGGGCCGCAGCCTGCGGCCATCGTGACAGGGCATACGGCGGACGATCAGGCGGAAACGCTGATCATGCGGCTCGGCCGCGGAAGCGGCCTCGACGGGCTCTCCGGTATGTCACCCGCGCGGCCCTTGATGCCCGACAGCTCGGTGGTGCTCGTGCGGCCGCTGCTGTCGCTCTCGAAGCCGGCGCTGCAGGGCCTGCTCACGCGGGCGGGCGGGACGTGGCTCGACGATCCCAGCAACGAGCGGCTCGATTTCGAGCGCGTTCGGCTGCGGGCGGCGGATGCGCATCTCGGAGCGCTCGGACTGTCGAACGCCAAGCTCGCGCTCAGTGCGCGGCGGCTTTCTCGCGCACGGCAGGCGCTGGAGGCGCTGACGCAGGAGAAGCTGGCCGCGCTGGTGGACGTGCATGGCGGCAGCTATGCCTCGCTCAGCCGCCAGGCCTGGGCGGCCGAGCCTGCCGAGGTGCGGGTACGGCTCCTGGCGCGCCTGCTCGATACGTTCGGCGGGCTCGCGCGGCCGGCGCAGCTCTCGCAGATCGAGGCGCTCGAAGAGGTGCTGGCCGAGGGCCGGCCGATCGCGCAGACCCTCGGCGGGTGCATGGTTTCGCAAGGGTGGACCACGCTCAGGCTCTACCGGGAGCCGGGGCGGCAGGCGGTCCCGGACGCCGTGCTGGAGCCCGGCCGGGAGATCCTGTGGGATCGCCGTTTTCGGATCGCCTATCTCGTCCCCGAGGAGGGCGACGCGGAGAGGCGGCCGGTGTCCGTGCGGCCTCTGGGGCTATCCGCTTATGCAACCCTTAGGGATCGGCTGGACGACGCGGATCGGCCGCCGGCACGGGCGGCTGCGACCTTGCCGTCCGTCTGGGAGGACGATCGGTTGCTCGCCGTGGCGGGACGTCCCGGCACGCTTCTCACGGATGGGCGGTTTATCTTTACGTTTCTAGGATTTGATCGCGCCGCGTGACGTGGACGGGTTGCGGAAAATCCTTTGCGGCAAACGACTTGGTGCGGCGGAATGGCTTGGCCTTCGGGCCCAATGAACTTGGCAAAGACCGGCCCCGCACCTATCTTACCCCTTGACGTGGGTGCGGATCGCCCCCGGCGCCGCTCCAGGCGTCGGCTTTTCGGGAAAAGACATGAATCCGAATTTTCAGAAGCTTGCGGTCTGGGTGGCAGTTTTCGTTCTGCTCGCGGCGCTCTTCAATCTGTTCAACAGTCCCCAGCAGAACCGGCGCGGCAGCGAAATCAGCTATTCCGACTTCCTGGCCGCGGTCGATGCGGGCACGGTGTCGGACGTGACGCTGGCGGGCAACCGCATCTACGGCACGATGCGCGACAGCGCACAGCCGTTCACGAGCTATGCGCCTTCCGATCCCCAGCTCGTGGAGCGGCTCAAGAGCAAGGATGTGAAATTCAAGGCGCGTCCTTCCGACGAAGACGTGCCGTCGATCCTGTCGGTGCTGCTCAACTGGTTCCCCATGCTGCTGCTCATCGCGGTGTGGATTTTCTTCATGCGCCAGATGCAGTCGGGCTCGGGCCGCGCCATGGGCTTCGGCAAGAGCCGCGCGAAGCTTCTGACCGAGCGGCAGGGCCGCGTGACGTTCGAGGATGTCGCGGGCGTGGACGAAGCGAAGTCCGATCTCGAAGAAATCGTCGAGTTCCTGCGCGATCCGCAGAAGTTCCAGCGGCTCGGCGGGCGCATTCCGCGCGGCGCGCTGCTCGTCGGCCCTCCGGGCACGGGTAAGACGCTCATCGCGCGGGCGGTGGCGGGCGAAGCCAACGTGCCGTTCTTCACCATCTCGGGCTCCGACTTCGTCGAGATGTTCGTCGGCGTCGGCGCGAGCCGCGTGCGCGACATGTTCGAGCAGGCGAAGAAGAACGCGCCGTGCATCATCTTCATCGACGAAATCGACGCGGTCGGCCGCCATCGTGGCGCGGGCCTCGGCGGCGGCAACGACGAGCGCGAGCAGACGCTCAACCAGCTTCTCGTCGAGATGGACGGTTTCGAAGCGAACGAGGGCATCATCATCATCGCGGCCACCAACCGGCCGGACGTGCTCGACCCCGCTTTGCTGCGTCCCGGCCGCTTCGACCGGCAGATCGTGGTGCCGAACCCGGACGTCGCGGGCCGCGAGAAGATCCTCAAGGTCCATATGAAGAAGAGCCCGATCGCGCCCGACGTCGATCCCAAGGTGATCGCGCGCGGCACGCCGGGGTTCTCGGGTGCAGACCTCGCCAACCTCGTCAACGAGGCGGCGCTGCTGGCGGCGCGCCGCAACAAGCGGCTCGTGACGCAGAGCGAGTTCGAGGACGCCAAGGACAAGGTGATGATGGGCGCCGAGCGGCGCTCCATGGTCATGAGCGACGAAGAGCGGCGCAACACGGCCTATCACGAGGCGGGCCACGCCATCGTCGGGCTTTCGGTGCCGTACGATCCGCTGCACAAGGTGACGATCATTCCGCGCGGACGTGCGCTCGGCGTGACGATGAACCTGCCGGAAGGCGATCGCTACAGCCGCACGCGGCAGTGGTGCGAAGCGCGCATGGCGGTGCTGTTCGGCGGGCGCGAGGCGGAGATCATTCTCGGCGGGCCCGACAACGTGACCAACGGCGCGACCGGCGACATCCAGATGGCGACGCAGCTCGCGCGGGCGATGGTCATGGAGTGGGGCATGTCCGACAAGCTCGGGCGCGTGCGCTACAACGGCAACGAGCAGGAGGTGTTCCTCGGTCATTCCGTGACCCAGACCACCAACATCTCGGACGAAACCGCGAAGCTGATCGACGAGGAGATCCGCAATCTCGTGCAGACGGGCGAGGCCAAGGCCCGCCAGATCCTGACCGACAACGTGGACAAGCTCCACGCGGTCGCGCAGGCACTGCTCGATTACGAGACGATCTCGGGCGAGGAGGTTTCGGCGATCATGCGCGGCGAGAAGATCGTGCGCCGCGACGACGATTCCTCGAAGGGCGCGTCGTCCTCCGCGGTGCCGACCGCGGGCCGCGCGCGTCCGCGGGACGAGCCCGATCCGGGTGTCGGCGGCATGGAGCCGCAGCCGCAGGGCTGACCCCGTAAGGGTTGATCCGGGCCGCCCGGCAACGTTAAAGGAAACGGCCGCACCCCAAGAGTGCGGCCGTTTCTTTTTGGAGGCCCGATGCAGCGCTCGATCTACATCCGCCCGCTCGGCATCTATGGGGCCGCGCCTGCCGCGCTCGATGCCGAGGGCGAGGCTCCCCGCGAAATGTGGGGCGGGCTGCCGCTCGCGGGCGGCCGTCTCGCCTTCTCGGCCCTTGAGGTGCTGGAGCGGAGCCCGCGGGGAACCGAGCGGCGGACGATCGGGCTCGGCGACCTGTTCGAGCGGGACTGGGGCCGCAACACGCTTGCGGCGGCCGATCTGCTGGAGGCGATCCGTGCGCCGCGTCCGCGCCTCGCGGGGATTTCGCTCGACCGGCCGCGCATCATGGGCATCGTCAACGTCACACCCGACAGCTTCTCGGACGGCGGGCATCACGATCAGGCGGACGCGGCGATCGCGCACGGGCTCAAGCTCGCGGAGGAGGGCGCGGATATTCTCGACATCGGCGGCGAGTCGACGCGTCCGGGCTCGGACGCCGTTGCGCTCGACGACGAGATTCGGCGCGTCATCCCCGTCATCGAAGGGCTGAGAGCCAAGACCGACAAGCTGATCTCCATCGACACGCGCAAGGCCGAGGTGATGCGGCGGGCCGCGGCAGCGGGCGCGGACATTCTGAACGACGTGTCTGCGCTGACGCACGATCCCAAAGCGCTCGACGTGGCGGCCGAGAGCGCGCTCCCGGTCATGCTGATGCATGCCCAGGGCGATCCCAAGACGATGAACGACGATCCGCAGTACAGCGATGTCGTGCTCGACGTCTTCGACTATCTGGAGGGGCGCATCCGCGAGTGCGTGGCGGCGGGTATCCCCAGGTCGCGGCTGATTGCGGACCCCGGTATTGGCTTTGCGAAGCATCTTCACCATAACGTGGCGGTGCTGAATGCGCTCAGCCTCTATCATGGGCTCGGTGTACCGCTGCTGCTCGGCGCCAGCCGGAAGAAGCTGATCGGGCAGATCTGCAATGTGGAGGGACCGCGCGACCGCGTGCCGGGCTCCATCGCGGCCGCGCTGTTCGGCGTGGCGCAGGGGGTGCAGATCGTGCGCGTTCACGATGTTGCGGAGACGCGCCAAGCCTTGGCCGTGTGGGAAGCGGCGCAGGCGGGCTCCGAAGCCCGCGTGATGTAGCCCGACGACCTTCGGTTTCCGGCCGGCCGGGGTGCCCGAGACGGCCCGAAATGGCTTTGGGTATCAGGTATCCCAAGCGTAAGACGCCGGCCCGGTGCGACGTGCCTTGGCGCGCGCCGGGAAGAGGCCTAAAATCGCTCTCTATTGCCTTCTGCGAGGGACAGATGACACGCCGCTATTTTGGAACGGACGGGATCCGCGGACTCGCCAATAAACATCCGATGACCTCGGAGGTCGCGCTCAAGGTCGGCATGGCGGCGGGGCATCTGTTTCAGAACGGCACGCATCGCCATCGCGTCGTGATCGGCAAGGATACGCGGCTCTCGGGCTACATGCTGGAAGCGGCGCTGATGTCGGGCTTCACGTCTGTCGGTATGGACGTGTTTCTTCTCGGCCCGATGCCCACGCCCGCCGTCGCCATGCTGACACGGAGCCTGCGCGCGGACCTCGGTGTGATGATCTCCGCGTCTCACAACCGCTACGACGACAACGGCATCAAGCTTTTCGATCCGGACGGCTACAAGCTTTCCGACGAAACGGAGCTGGAGATCGAGCGGCTGATCGACGGGCCGAGCGAGGATCTGCTGGTGCCGTCCGACCGCATCGGGCGCGCGACGCGGGTGGACAGCGCGCAGGAGCGCTACATCGAGTTCGCAAAGCGCACGCTGCCCAAGAACCTGCGTCTCAACGATCTCAGGATCGTCATCGATTGCGCGCATGGCGCGGCCTACAAGGTGGCGCC
>DAOMQQ010000016.1:0-19149 GCA_035445405.1 Hyphomicrobium sp. | reverse complement strand
ACGATCTCAGGATCGTCATCGATTGCGCGCATGGCGCGGCCTACAAGGTGGCGCCCGCGGCGCTCTGGGAGCTCGGCGCGGAGGTGGTTGCCATCGGCGTCGATCCGGACGGGCGCAACATCAACAACAAGTGCGGGTCGACCGCACCGCAGGCGCTGATCGACAAGGTGCGCGAGGTGCGCGCCGATATCGGCATTGCGCTCGACGGCGATGCGGATCGCGTCGTGATCGTGGACGAGAAGGGGCGGATCGTCGACGGCGATCAGCTCATGGCCGTGATCGCCGAGAGCTGGCATCGCCGCGGCAAGCTCTCCGCGGGGGGGGTCGTCGCCACCGTGATGAGCAATCTCGGCCTCGAACGCTACCTCAAGGATCAGGGGCTTTCGCTCGTGCGCACGCCCGTGGGCGACCGCTACGTGGTCGAGCATATGCGCCGGCACGGCTACAACGTCGGCGGCGAACAGTCGGGGCACATCGTGCTTTCGGACTTCACGACAACGGGCGACGGGCTCGTCTCGTCGCTGCAGGTGCTGGCGTGCGCGGTGGCGACCGGAAAGCCCGTGTCCGAAGTCTGCGCGCGCTTCACGCCGCTGCCGCAAGTGCTCAAGAACGTGCGCTATGCCAATGGGCAGCCGCTCGATGACACGCGTGTGCGCCGCGCCATCGAAGGCGCGAAAGAGCGGCTCGGCGACGGCGGGCGTCTCGTGATCCGCCCATCGGGCACCGAGCCTGTCATCCGCGTGATGGCGGAGGGCGACGACGAAGGGCTCGTGAACGCCGTGGTCGGCGACATCGTCGAGGCGGTGCAGGCGGCGGCGCACGCCGCATAGGCCTCGTTCTCTTTCTTAACGAAACCTTTCCATGCGGGCCGCGAGTGTGGCGTCCGTGCCATGGCCGCTTGCCTTCAGAGGCGTCCGGATCGAAACGGCACGTCATTTAAACGTCTATTAAGCGTTATCCGACACAGTCCCCTTTGAACTCAGTGCTGCGTTTGTTTTCAGCGTCCCGTCCTTGCGCTCGGGACAGATTTCGAAAGGGACTGTTATGAAAACCTCAAGCGTTTGCGCTTTGCTCGGCGCAGTCGCCAGTGCAGCACTCCTCACGATGTCGGCCGTGCCGGCGAGCGCTGCAGATCTGGGCTATGGCAGCGTGAAGGACATTCCGCCGCCCGCTCCCTCCGGGCGCGCCTGGTATCTGCGCGGCACCATCGGCATGTCGAATTCGAATGCCGGGTCAATCTGGGCTGAAGAATTCGCCAGCGGTACCGTCATTGTCCATCACAAGGACATCAAGAGCTCGCCACTGTTCGGTTTCGGCATCGGCGTCGAGCACAGCCGCTGGCTGCGCTTCGACATCACGGGTGAATACCGTGGCAAGCAACATTTCGTTGCGCACGATACCTATGACAATCGCGGCCCTGGAGAGGCTTGCAACGACGGCGATCCGGGAGAGCTTTGCGGTGCCAATGATCATAGTGCCAACCTCAGCACTTGGCTCGGCCTTGCCAACGCTTACGTCGATCTCGGAACCTGGCACGGTGTGACACCGTATGTCGGCGGCGGCGTCGGTTTCGCGACGATCACGACGATGGGTTACAAGGATGTCAACGTTGTTTCGAATGGCTTCTGGCTGGCGGACAAGGACAAGACAACAACCAACTTCGCGTGGGCGCTCTACGCAGGTCTTGCCTACGACGTGACCCCGCAGCTGACGCTCGACTTCGGCTATCGCTATACCGATCTCGGCACCGTGAAGACGGGGGCAGGTGCTGCCTATAACGGTGGCGTACCGGGGCAAGGTATCGAGATCCGCGACATCACCTCGCACGATCTGCTGCTGACCGCTCGCTATCGTCTCGGCGGCCATCAGCCGATGTATCCGGTGGCCTTTAAATAAGGGCATCAAAAGAACAGAAGGCGCGGCCGCCTCTCGTGTTTCGTTGCGCGCTGCGTCTTCGTGGGATCGAGTAGAGCGTGATCGAAAACGATCACGCTCTATTTCTTTCTTGAGACCGATGATTCACGCTTCGGGCTGACAGGGCCCGAAGCGATCATGGTCCGGGCCCCCGGCGGGGCTGGCTTCGGCCGGCCCCGTTTCGCTTTTCGGGCCGGGACGGAGCGCCTGTCCGTCGGCCTTAATTTCGTCGCGAAACGGCCCCACACGAACCATGCGCAAGGTATCGCCTTGCGGTGCGCGTTCGCTCGGCCGTATGCGCATCGCACGCATCCCAATCCCTGTCAGAAAAGAAGGTTTCCGTCGTGAAGCAGGCTCTCGGTTTCGCGCTTCTCATCTTATCCGTTGGAGTGAGCGCGGCATGGGCGGATGACATCGAGGCGCCGTCGCGGATCGAATCCGTCACCGTGTTTCCGGTCGGCGCGGAGGTCGCCCGCGTGGCGAGGGTCGCGGTCGACAAGGGGGAGCACACGATCGTGTTCCGCGATCTGCCGGCGGGTGCCATCGAAGGCTCGATCCGTGTCGAAGGGAACGCGACGGGGCGGCTCGAGATCGGCTCGGTCGATACGCGCCGCCTCTTCGTACCGCGCGCGGATGCCGAAGCCTCCGCCAGCGAGCGCCGCAGGCTCGAGACCGAGATCGAGCGCCTGCGCGATCAGCGCGCGATCCACGAGGCGGAAGCGCAGGGCGCCGAGACGCAGAAGGAGCTCATCGGAAATCTGGCGCAGCTGCCGACGCGGCCGGCACCCGCCGCGGGCGGCGCGGCAGACGAAAACTGGCCCGCGGTGCTGGCGCTGATCACGTCGGCGTCGGCGGATGCGCAGCGCACGCTTCAGGCGGCGCAGGTCAGAATCCGCGAGACCGACCGCAAGATCGAGGACATCGAGAAGCGCCTCAGGGAGGTTGCGCCGGAGCGGACGGAGCGGACGGAAGCGCGCGTTTTCGTGGTGGCGCATGCGCCGCTCGATGCCGACATCACGGTGCGCTATCAGGTGGCGCACGCGTCCTGGACGCCGCTCTATGACGTGAGGCTCGCAACCGGCTCCAAGACGGCGGCGCCGAGCCTCGACCTCACGCGCCGGGCCGCCATCAGCCAGAGAAGCGGCGAAGCCTGGGACAACATCGAGCTGGTGCTCTCCACGACGCGGCCGACGGCGGGGGCGTCTGCGCCCGAGCTTTCGACGCTGATCGTCGACTTCGAGCGCGAGGCTTCGCCCACGCCTCCGCTTGCCACGACGCGGCGCTTCTCGGAGGAGCGGCAGATGGCGGCGCCCCAGGCCGGTGGCATAGCGGGCGACTACGAGGCGCAGGACATGGTTGCGGCCGCCCCGGCGCCCGAGCCGGTCGTCGTGGAAGAGCGCGGGGCGGAGGTCGTGCAGGCGCCGTTCCATGCGCTTTTCACGGTGCCCGGGCGGACCTCCATTCCCGAGACGGGCGAGACGAAGCGGGTGCAGCTCGGCAGCGAAACGCTGGAGCCGGCGCTGACCGTCCGCACCGTGCCGAAGGTCGATGCCAAGGCCTATCTCTATGCCAAGCTTACGGTGCCGAAAGGCGCGCCGCTGCTTCCGGGCTCAGCGTCGCTGTTCCGCGACGGCACGTTCGTGGGCTCCGGGCATTTGCCGCTGCTGTCGCCGGACGAGGAGCACGAGATGGGTTTCGGGATCGACGATCTCGTGCGCGTGCGTCACGCCATCTCCGAGCAGAAGCGCGGCGAGACGGGGCTGATCTCCACCTCGCGCACGGACAGCCGCCACTATCTGCTGTCGGTCAAAAGCATGCACGAGCGGGCGATCTCGCTGGCCGTGTTCGACCAAATTCCCGTCTCGGCGCACCAGGACATCAAGGTGGAGCTGACGGGGCGGACGGCCCCCTCGCGGCAGGACGTGGACAACAAGCGCGGTGTGCTGGTCTGGGAGGGCACGCTGGAGCCCGATCAGGAGCAGACCGTCGAGTTCGGATACCGGGTGTCCTGGCCGTCGGCAAAGTCCGTTATCTATAGGGAATAGAGGGATTTGGCCTGGTTGCCAGGGCAAGCCTCAGGTTAGGTGTTGGCCCGGGCCGGTCCCGGCGCTAAACCTAGGGTTCATCGTTCCGGCCCCGGCTCGATCAGCCGGGGCCATTTCATGACACGTGGTGGTGGGAATGGCTAACGTCGTGGTCGTCGGCGCGCAGTGGGGCGACGAGGGTAAAGGCAAGATCGTCGACTGGCTCTCGGAGCGGGCGGACGTCGTGGTGCGATTCCAGGGCGGCCACAACGCGGGCCATACGCTCGTCATCGGCGACAAGGTTTACAAGCTTTCGCTGCTGCCCTCGGGCGTCGTGCGGCCCGGCAAGCTCGCCATCATCGGCAACGGCGTCGTGGTCGATCCGTGGGCGCTAGTCTCCGAGATCGAGAAGCTGACGGGGCAGGGCGTCACCATTACGCGCGACAATCTCAGGATCGCGGAGAATGCGACGCTCATTCTCCCGTGCCATCGGGATCTCGACCAGATTCGCGAGGAGGCCGCCGGCGACGGCAAGATCGGCACGACGGGACGCGGCATCGGTCCGGCTTACGAGGATAAGGTTGGGCGTCGCGCCATCCGCGCGCAGGATCTGCGCAACCCGGCGACGCTCGGCGTCAAGATCGACCGGCTGCTGCTGCATCACAATGCGATCCGGCGCGGGCTCGGCCGCGAGGAGGTCAGCAAGGATGCCCTGATGGCGGAGCTGATCGCCATTGCGCCCAAGGTGGTGCCCTACCTCGACGTGACGTGGGAACTGCTCGACCAGGAGCGCAAGGCAGGCAGGCGCATCTTGTTCGAAGGTGCGCAGGGTGCGCTGCTCGATATCGATCACGGCACCTATCCGTTCGTGACCTCGTCCAACACCGTGGCGGCGCAGGCGGCGACCGGCTCCGGCACGGGGCCCGGCTCGCTCGGGTTCGTGCTCGGCATTGCGAAGGCTTACACGACGCGCGTCGGCGCGGGTCCGTTCCCGACGGAGCTTACGGACGAGATCGGCGAGACGATCGGCCAGCGCGGGCACGAGTTCGGTACGGTGACGGGGCGCAAGCGGCGCTGCGGATGGTTCGATGCGGTGCTCGTCCGGCAGGTGGCGAAGGTGGCCGGGATCGACGGCATCGCGCTCACCAAGCTCGACGTGCTCGACGGCTTCTCCGAGATCAAGGTGTGCGTGGGTTACATGCTTGACGGCGAGCGGTTCAACCGCCTTCCCACGGGGCTCAATGCGCAGAAGCGGGTGGAGCCGATCTGGGAGACGTTCGAGGGCTGGTCGCAATCGACGGCAGGCGCCCGCCGGTGGAAGGATCTGCCGGCGCAGGCGGTGAAGTATGTGCGCCACATCGAGGAGCTGATCGAGTGCCCGGTGACGCTGCTCTCGACGAGCCCCGAGCGCGACGACACGATCCTGATGAAGGACCCGTTCGAGGATTAGTTTTGTTTTTGGGTGGCTCAAGCTGAGAGAAGCTTCGCTCAAGGGGCGTTGTGCTTTGTGGATGGTCGGCGCACTTGCGCCGGGTCGCCTTGCTCCCGGGCTACTACGCAGCCGTTTCCGTTTCGGACTTGAAGCTGAGTGTCGGGTCGTTAGCGGCCGGAGACGGCGCCCGAGAAGCCCGTGAGCGCGCCGTCCTCCAGTTCGATCGCGAGGATGCGCCCAGGATCGACGGGGCCGGGAAACGTGATCGCGCCCATGGGAACGGGACGAAAGCCCAGGCGGCCGTAGTAGGGTTCGTCGCCAATGAGCACGACGAGCTTGACGCCTGCGGCGCGGGCCGCGTCGAGCGTCTCCCTGATCAGCTTTCGGCCGAAGCCCTGATTGGCGTATTCGGGGGCGACGACGATCGGGCCCAGGAGAAGCGCGCCCGCTTTGCCCCCGATCTTGATCTCCGACATGCGCAAGGCGGCGATCAGCCGTTCGCCGTTCGCGATCAGGCGGCAGAAGGGGGAGACGGTTGCGTCCGGCAGCTCCTCCCGCACGCGATAGGCGGTGCGCGCGAAACGGCCGGGGCCGAAAACGCTTTCATGCAGGGCGGAGATGAAGGGAACATCCTCCGGCGTGACGGGCCGGCTCACGACGTTCGAGAGCATGTCTTGGGGATCCTGGATCGACCGAGTTCCGAAGGTGGTCAGCGCGCGAGGCATCGTTGCGTGCGCATGCGTCGCTCGCGTCTCAGGCTCGACCTCGTGGATCTGCTCATCATGCGCGCGCCTTTAGCATGGCGCATTTGGGCGGTCCAGCGCCTCCCGCGTGCGGCGCGTGCTCCGCCGGTCACAGGCCCGACCAGTGCGCCGCGCGGGGACGGCGGCCCCCAATTTCCTCCAGGCGCAGGCGTGTGGGCGGGGTCGTCTCCGCCGGCAAGGCATCGAGCCGGAAAAAGCCCTGCTCGGCGATTTCGTAGTTGGCGGGCGGGATCTGCGGCTGACGCCAGTCGCGAACCAGGAACAGCGCAATGTGATCGCCCGGGAAGAGCACGTGATTGGCGTACAGGCCGAACAGCTCGGGCGGGCTTTCGAGCTCTACGCCCGCTTCCTCGCGAAGCTCTCGTGACAATGCGTCTTCCGCGGTTTCGCCCCGCTCGACCCCGCCGCCCGGAAAATGCCAGCCCGGCCGGTAGGTGTGGCGGATGAGAAGAACGTTGTCTGAACGATCCAGAACCACGCCTTGCGCCCCGAGCGTAAGACCGCGAGAGTAGCGCCAGTAGCGTTGCAGGCCTTTGCGGATCATCCGTTCGGAAAACATGCGTCCCAGCGATACCGTTCGAGGAAACATTCGACTTCGGGCGACCATCTTATATCGCGAAGATGCGGCGTTTCGAAAAGGTCCGGATTGTTCTCGGCAACGGCTCGTTCTCGGACAGACTTGTGCTTGGGAAGACGGGGACGCCGCTCCCACGGCGGACAGACGTGCTTGAGGGGCTATGACCGACAGCTTTACTCTCGTCCATCTTTCGGATGTTCATCTCGGGCCGATTGCAGGGTTTCACCCGAGATACTGGAACGTCAAGCGGGCGCTCGGATACCTCAACTGGCAGCGCGGTCGTGTGCGCGTTCATCAGAGAAGCGTGGCCGACAGGCTCGCCGCGGATGCATTGCGCCAGGCGCCCGATCACATCGCGGTGACGGGAGATCTCGCGAACCTGGGGCTGCCTGGAGAATATGCGGGTGCTTATGCGTGGCTCCAGGCGCTCGGCGATCCGGAGCGCGTATCGGTCGTGCCCGGCAACCACGACATTTACACCGGCCGGCTCGGGGGCGCGTCGTGTCTCGAAACCTGGGCGCCCTACATGCAGAACAGCGAGGCGTGGCGCGAGGGAGAGCCGGTGCGCTTTCCATACGTCCGGATCAAGGGTGACGTCGCGCTGATCGGATTGAACTCGGCCGTGCCGACGCCGCCGTTCGTCGCCGCGGGGCGTCTCGGCGAGGCGCAGCTCGTGCAGCTCGAAGCCGCACTTGCGCGGCTCGGAGACGCCGGGCTGATCCGCGTCGTGCTGATCCACCATCCGCCCTTGCCGGGCCAGGCGCCGCCGCGGCGCGGGCTCGCAGACGCGGCGGCGTTCGCGGGTGTGATCGAACGGGCGGGTGCTGAGCTCGTTCTGCACGGGCACAACCATCGCGACATGCTCGCTTGGACGAAGGGTGGTGGGCGCACGCATGCGGGGCGCGGCGTTCCGGTGCTCGGGATCGCGTCGGCGTCGGCGGCGCATGCGCACAAGGGCGAGCCGCTCGCGCGCTATCACCTCATCCGCCTGCGCCGCGAGGGCGGCATTGCACACATTCATTGCGAGACGCGGGGGCTCGCCGCGCCAGATGGCGAGATCGTGACGCTCGATCGGCGTGACCTCGTGGCACCCGGGGCGTGACACTCACGTGACGTTGCGGCCGTCGATCTGCCGCTTCGCTTTTGTCATGTGACGTGCCGGTGACGCGCAATGCGGCCGATTGAGGCGCAGACGGAGCGGGGCTTCGTGCTAGGCTGCGTACTCATAAATGGATGGGCATTGACGCGAGGACTTTCGTGTCATGCTGGAAGCATGTCTCCGACATGACCTAGTCTCCGGCTCTTGGCCGCAGCCAGCAGGAATCCGACGTTTTGCGCTTCAGACGCCAGCTCAAGATCAACCTGGCCTTGCAAGGTGGCGGCGCTCACGGGGCCTTCACGTGGGGCGTGCTCGACCGCCTGCTCGAAGAAGAGAGCCTTTCGTTCGGCTGGATTTCCGGCACCAGTGCGGGCGCGGTGAACGCGGTGGCGCTGGCTGCTGGGCTTGCGCAGGGTGGGCGAGAGGGCGCACACGCGAAGCTGCGCGAGGTGTGGGAAGGCGTGCACAAGGCCGGCGTGCCGGATCTTCTGCGGCTCAATCCGTTTCTGTTCGGGCTCACCAACGTCACGACGCTGGCGCAGATGACGAGCCTGCTTTCGCCGTACGAGTTCAACCCACTCGGCTTCGATCCGTTACGGACGCTGTTGGCCGATACGATCGACTTCGAGAGCGTGCGCGAGAAGGCGCCGGTGGAGCTCATCATCGCGGCGACGGAAGTGGCGACCGGGCGGGCGCGGCTGTTTCGCCGTGACGAGATTTCGCTCGACACGGTGCTCGCCTCGGCGTGTCTGCCGACGCTGCACCGGACGGTCGAGATCGACGGCGCGGGGTATTGGGACGGCGGGTTTTCGAAGAACCCGGATCTGATCACGGTCGGTTCGGAAAGCCCCGTCAAGGACACGCTGATCGTGCAGATCAACCCGCTCGTGCGGCGCGAATTGCCGAAGGGCGCGCGTGAGATTGCGGGGGCCGTCAACCGCCTGACGTTCAATGCGCCGCTGTTGCGGGACGTGGAGATGATCCTCGCGGTGCGCGAGGCGGTCGGCACGCGCCGCTTCGGCGGCCGGGGGCGCGGGGCGCATGGCGCGCTCGCGCAGCATCGCTTTCACATGATCGAGGCAGGGCGGTATACGTCGTCGCTCTCCGACGACAGCAAGCTGAAGCCGGATCTCGGGCTCCTCACGTATCTTCATTCGGCCGGGCGCACGCAGACGCACAAGTGGCTGGCGCAGAACCTCCAGCACGTTGGGCGGCGCGAGACGGTCGATTTCACGGAGCGCTTTCTTGCGAACGGGGTGCCCGATGGCGAGGAGGACGCTGCGGATGCACGCGATGCGGAGGCGGTCTCGTCGAAGCGGGCGTGAGGTGAGCTTATCCAACCACATTGTCATCCCGGCCAAGCGAGGCGAATGCCGAGCGCAGAGCCGGGACCCAGGAAAAACTCCTGTCGCAAAATATTGCGTCTTCGACGAGTCTTGTGCTGGGTCCCGGATAAGGCTTCGGCTTATCGCCTTCGCCTTCGCCTTTCCGGGATGACATCGGTGGGGGCGCCGCTAAGGGCCGACGAGGCGGGCGTAGCCTTCTTCCAGCGACGTTTCGAGCAGCGCCTTGAGCTGATCGTAGCCCGCGCTTTTCGGCGTCAGCTCGCCGAGCGCGGTGGATTTGAACTCCTGGCGCTTGACGTAAACGATAGGAGATGAAACCGGCACGTACATCGCGCGCTGCTTGTTGAGCGTGGTGATGAGGCCGCGCATCTCGCCCATCTGGTCGAGCTGCGAGACGAGGACCATGCGCATGGCGCCTTTGGTCAGCGACACGAGGTGAACGTACATGGAGGATGCCGGCACGTAGATGCGGCCGCGGTGGCTGAAGGGCGCGTCGGGGCGCTCGCGCTCCTCGAACAGAAGGCTCGGCCATTCCGGATCCCAGACGATGTCCGTGCGGTAGGCGACGATGACGTCGGGCTTCGTGAACGAGGGGCGCACGGTGAGGAAGCTGCCGATGTAGTGGTCGACGGCGGCGCGCGTGTAGGCGCCCATGTAAACGGGCGCGACGACACCGCCTTCGCCGCGGAGATCCATCGGATGGGCGGTCTGCATGGTGCCGAACCAGCTTTCCTTGAGCCGCTGGTAATCGAGGCCGAGCACCATCGCCACGTCGAACAGCGTCTGCTCGCGGACGGGCTTGCCGTGCAGCAGGTTCTGGATGGTCTTCTCGTGGCAGTCGGCGGCGTCGGCCAGCTCCGCCTGGGTCAGCTTCTTCTCGACCATGGCGGTGCGCATGAGCTGGACGGCGGCGTCCCGCTCTTTCGTGCTGGTCGTCCGTTTCATGGCGGCAGGCGGCCCTTGGTGCGGGATAACAACTTTCTGCAATATATCGAATTTTTCCGTCGTCCCAAGAGGGAAGAGCACGGCGTCGTTAAGCGGCGCATCGGGCGGCCTGATTTCGCCCGGTTGCAAAAAAAGCGAGCCGCACGAATGCGGCCCGCTTGGTCTTCAAGTCTGCGATCGTGGCTTGGGCTTAGCCGCGGCCGACGACCTCGACGGAGACAGGCGCAAGGCCGGCGCCCTGCATGCCGATCACGCCGGCGGCGCGCTTCGAAAGGTCGATGATGCGACCCTTGATGAACGGGCCACGGTCATTGATCGTGACGACGACCGACTTGCCGTTCCGCTTGTTGGTGACGCGCACCTTTGTGCCGAAAGGCAGCGAGCGGTGAGCGGCGGTGAGGGCGTTGGGGTTGAAGTAACCGCCCGAGGCCACGCGCTGGGGCTGCCAGTAGTAGGAGGCGATGCCGTGCGAGCCGCCGCCGGAGCTCACGGTGCCGGACGTCTTGGCGCGACGCTTGACGGCCGGGCGCTTGGCTGCGCGACGGGTGGTCGTGGCGGTGTGCTTCGTCGCGCGGTGCGACGTGGCGTGATGGTGGTGACGAGCAGCGCGCTTCGCGGCGCGGCGCTCGGCCTTGGCCCGGCGCTCGGCCTTCTTGTGGGCCTTGTAGTGGCTGCTGGTCTGCTTTGCTTCCTTCGCGCGGTGCGCGTCGGCCGAGCGAACGTCCATCACGCCGAGCGTGAGAGCCGCCAACGCGGCAAGTGCAAGAATACGCATCTTCGATATCTCCATATCCCTCGGGCGACAGTGCCGCGGCTCAAGTGGAATGTTGCTCGTGTTCGAAGGCAGGTCCGTTGAGACGCTGCTTGGGCCGGCATGGCCGGTGCCTCAGGTCGAACGTGTTCGCGAGCTTCCGTTGTAGAAAACGAGCCTCAGCGCAATTCCAGAACCTGTCCTGTCTCCGCGTAAATCCGGAAGACCCCTAGCGGCCCCCCGTTCTGGTGGCGGCACCTGACCAGCCGATTTGGGCAGAATCAACGCTATTTGATGAACGGTGTTCGGAGGCTTTTTTGCGCGTGTTGATTTCGCTTCCGTTTTTTCTCAAACCGATGCCATGTGCGACGGCACGCCGCACAACATGGTAACTAACGATCATGCTGCAACCCTATGAATAATGTGGCGAATATGTGTTCGCGAAGCGGCGCAATATGGCGTGCCGTTTCGCGCGTCCGACGCATGCGCGTGCGATATTGGATGCGTCCCCGCAATGCGAAGCGGCATTCTCGGGCGGTCTTTTCTTCGGGGAGCTTTGCATGACCTGCGGCACGTCGATCCCGGCTCGCCCGTCGATGGGCGAGGTGATCCGTGTCTTTCACCGCATTGGCTGGCTGTCGTTCGGCGGGCCCGCCGGGCAGATCGCGCTGATGCATCGCGAGCTTGTCGAGGCGAGGGGCTGGCTCGACGAGAAGAGCTATCTCGCCGCGTTGAACTTCTGCATGCTGCTGCCGGGCCCCGAGGCGATGCAACTCGCCACTTATGCCGGGTGGCGCCTGCGCGGCGTGCTCGGCGGCCTTGCCGCGGGCCTGCTGTTCGTGCTGCCGGGCGCGCTGCTCATCCTGGTGCTGGGTTTCGCCTATGCGGCGTTCGGCCAGGTGCCGGCGGTCGAGGCGCTCTTTCTCGGCATCAAGGCTGCCGTGCTGGCGATCGTCGTGCAGGCGCTGGCCCGCGTGGTGCGCCGCTCGCTCGTCGGTACGCTCGACTGGTGTCTCGCGGGCGCGGCCTTCGTCGGCCTGTTTCTGTTCGGCGTGCCTTTTCCGCTCATCGTGGCGGGGGCCTTTCTGATCGGGTTCGTGACGGCGGACAGAACGGAGGGCGATGCGCTCGCGGCGGCGCCTCCTCCGGTGCCATTCTCGCGCACGCTTCGGACGGTCGCGATCTGGCTCGCGATCTGGATCGTGCCGCTTGCCGGGGTTGCGCTCGTTTTCGGCCCGACGCACGTGCTGACCACGCTGGCGTGGCTTTATTCCAAACTTGCGGTGGTGACGTTCGGCGGCGCCTACGCCGTTCTCACGTTCCTGTCGCAGCAGATCGTCGACGGCTACGGCTGGCTGACGGCGGGCGAGATGCTCAATGCGCTGGGGCTTGCGGAGACGACGCCGGGGCCGCTCATTCTCGTGGGCGAATTCGTCGGGCTGCTCGCGGCGTGGCGCCATGGCGGCGGGCCGCCGATGCTGATGGGATTTTTGGGAGCGGCGGTCGCGCTCTGGGCCACGTTCGTGCCGTGCTTCCTTTGGATCTTTGCAGGCGCGCCCTACATCGAGCGGATCACGCACGAGCCACGCCTTGCGGGCGGGCTCAGGGCCGTGACCGCGGCCGTGGTCGGCGTGATCTTCAACCTGGCGGTCTGGTTCGCCATTCATGTGCTTTTTTCACGGGTGGACCGCGTGGAAGCGGGGCCGCTGTCGGTCGGGCTTCCCGATCCGGCTTCCGTGAACGTCGTGCCGGCGGTGCTGTGTGCGCTCGCTGCGGTGCTGCTGATCGGCCGGGGGCGCGGTCTCATCGAGACGCTCGCCGTTTGTGCGACCCTCAGCCTCGGATGGTCGCTGATCTCCTGAGGAGTTCACCACGTTCGCGCGGCTTGGGGCTTTCGCCTTGAACGGCCGGATGGGGTGCTTAGCTTTCTGGAAGGCGGCGCGCGCCCGCGCGGGAGAACGCCTCCAGGAGGACGTGCCATGACATATGAGCTTTCCGGCGACGGCCGCGGGGTCTGGGCAGCGCTTGCGGGGGTGCTGATCGCGTCCCTTTGGGTCTCGCCGGCGGACGCGCGCATCAAATGCGTGAACGGCAACCAGATCGTGCAGGGGTCGCCCCTAGCAACGCCCTATTGCCAGGACGAGCTTGTGGCGCAGGTCGCGCGCGAGCACGGCATGAAGGTGTCCGGCTCGGCCGTCCGGAATAATCCACATGTAAAGCGCGATGTCTGCCGCTTCGTGGGGCGCGACATCCGCATCCAGCTTGCCTGTATCGACGCGAACAGCATGGGGCGGCGGCGCTTCTGATCCTGCCTGGGCATGCCCGAAACGCAATCGCGCGCGGAGACGGTCTCCGCGCGCGATTGCGTTTTCCGAAAGGGACGTCGGATCAGCCGGACGTCTGCTCGTTCGCGCTAGCGTAGCTCTCGACGTCCAGATTGGGGGTGACCTCCGAGACATCCCGGGCGCGGCGGACGCGGCCGTCGAACATGGCGCCTTCGGAGATGGCGAGCGACTGGTGGAAGATGTCGCCTTCGACCTGGGCGGTGGGATGAAGAATGACGTTGCGGGCGCGGATGGCGCCGCGGACGCCGCCGCGAACTTCGATGGCGTCAGCGGAAACGGTGCCGACGATCGAGCCTTCCTCGCCGATCACGACTTCCTTGCCGTTCACGTCGCCGCGCACGTCGCCGTCGATCTGCAGCTTGTTCTGCGAGACGATGATGATCTTCTGGCCGAGAATGGCGAGGTCGGTTCCGATTACCGATTGGCCCATGGTGACGGCAGGACCGAAGGGCGAGGCCCGTCCGTTGCCGTTCGGGACGGCCGGGGGTGTCGGCGGCGACAACTCCGTTGAGGTGGGTGGCAACGGTGGCTTCGGCAGTTCCGAATTTGAGCCGCGACTGAACACGCTAAATCTCCCCTGATACGCAGGCACTGGGTTAGCACTATGAATCCAATTACGGCTACGGAGAGGAAATTTGTCGTTAATCGGTTTATGACAGGAGCCCTGTCGCGGCGTGGCCACGGCGCGGGCGGTTTCACGCGCTATTGCTTGGTGTTCAGTACCGCGCGGTTGGCAGTGCCGAGCCTTGCCGCTTATCCGATGGACGCGTGTTCGCGGGCGTGCGATATGCAGTCGACGGACTGCCGTGTTTTTGCGCTTGGCTGGAGGCACCATGTTCAGCACTCGCGTTACCCGAAATGGACGGCTGAGCATTTTCGCGGCGATTGCTGCCGTGGCCGTGGCGTCGGGTCTCGCGGCTTATGCGGCGAACGACGAAAATCCGCAGGTTGCCGTCGGCGCGACGACGACGCTCGAACTCGACGGAAATCCCTCGACCGGATACCGCTGGGTGCTCGATGTGGCGGCGAGCGAGAACACCGAAATCGTGACCGTGGAAGATGCGGGCTTTGCGTCGGCGAAGGCGGAGCCCGGCAAGCGGCCCGTGCTCGGGGCGCCCGCCAAGCAACGGTTTCAGGTGACCGGCGTTTCGGCCGGTGAGGCCATGCTCGTCTTCTATTACGTGAGATCGGGCGACGAGACGCCGAGCAAGACGCGCGAATTTCTGGTCGAGGTGATCGGCGCGTCCGAATAAGGCGCAAGCGGCGGATATCTGCCGTTTCCGGCCGTTGCGCCTGGATGCATTGTACGCCCGCGCTCTCTCATGCGACGACACTTGTGCCCGCGTTCGTGCGGACGGTTTTGGAGTTCAGAGGCCATGGCCTCGACGGTTTTCGGCTTTCGGTCCTTCTTCGTCGTTTGGCTGATCGTGGTTGCGCTCATGTTCGCGCTCGCGGCTCCGAGCCGGGCGGGAGACGGCACGGTGGTGCATGTGGGCGAGACGGTGGAACTGGTCCTCGACGGCGGCGGCTGGACGCTCGACACGGGCAAGAGCCGGAAGGCCGGGCTCGTGTCCGTCGAGAAGGATGCCGGGGCAGGCGGATCGCAGAGGTTTGCAATCCGCGGGGTGAAGACCGGCCAGGCCGAACTCGTCTTCCGCCGGGGCGCGGAAACGTTCCGGGCTTTCATCGACGTCTTGAAATGATGCTTCGGGCGCAGGCCCTAAAAATCAAAAGGGAATGCAAATCAAAAGGGGCTGCCTAAGGCAGCCCCCCGTGAGATTTCGGCGGCGTTTGCCGGCGATTGTGGCGCCGGAGCCGCTTGTCGCTCGAGCTTAAGCGGCGCCCAGAGGCAGATCCGGCTTCGACCCAAGTGACCGCGACATCGCCGTCCTCAAGATCCCACTCGACATCGGATCACCTCCTTCCAGTTGTTGAACGATGCGGGAAGCCTGCCATGCTTCGCCGAAAATGCAAAGTTACGTTTTGGATAGCTTCTGCAACCGCTTGGCGAGCCGGATTCACGCCGCGGTGACGGCCCCGTCCCACCGCGGGTAATCGATGTAGCCGCCTGCGTCTCCGCCGTAGAACGTGGCCTGATCGCCCTCGGCCAGCGGCGCGCCGGCGCGAAGACGCTCGACAAGATCGGGGTTGGCGATGAAGGGGCGGCCGAAGCAGATGAGGTCTGCCAGGTTCTCGCGGCGTGCTTGAAGCGCGAGATCGAGGTCGTAGCCGTTGTTGGCGATATAGGCGCCGTTGAACGCGCGGCGGAGCTTCTGCAAGTCGAAGCCGCCCTCGGGCGTGCGCGTGCCGCCGGTGTTGCCTTCGATCACGTGGATGTAAGCGAGGCCGAACGGATTGAGCTGGTCGATGAGCGACGTGTAGACCGGCTCGGGATTGGAATCGCCGATGTCGCCGAAGGTGGTGAGCGGCGACAGACGGATACCGACGCGGTCTCCGCCCCAGACCTTGGTGACGGCATCCACGACCTCGATCACGATACGTGTGCGGTTCTCGATGGAGCCGCCGTAGCGGTCGGTGCGCTTGTTGGACTTGTCGGCGAGGAATTGCTGCAGGAGATAGCCGTTGGCGGCGTGGACCTCGACGCCGTCGAAACCGGCCTCTTTCGCGAGTTTGGCTGCGTGAGCGTAGTCGGCGACGATGCCGGGGATTTCATCCGTTTCCAGCGCGCGCGGCGTTACCAGCGGCTTGAAGCCTTCGTTGGTGAAGGCCTCACCTTCGGGGCGCACCGCGCTCGGCGCGACGGGGAGTGCGCCGTCCGGCTGTATGTCGGGATGCGAAATGCGGCCGACATGCCAGAGCTGGAGGAAGATGTGTCCGCCCTTGTCGTGCACGGCCTTGGTCGTGAGCTTCCATCCCTCGGCCTGCTCGGCCGTCCAGATGCCCGGTGTCAGCACATAGCCCTTGGCGGTGGGCGAGATGTTGGTCGCCTCCGCGATGAGGAGACCGGCGCTGGCGCGCTGGGCGTAGTAGGTCGCTTGCAGCTCGCCGGGGACGCCGTTCTCGTCGGCGCGCGAGCGGGTCAGCGGGGCCATGACGATGCGGTTCGCGAGCGTTAAGGGGCCAAGCGCGACGGAATCGAAGAGATCCGTGTCGGCGGCGGCAGGCGTGGTGTTTCGAGAAGACATGGGCTTAGAAGACATGGGAATTTTCCGGTGTGTTGGTGGGATTTGACGCTGAGGACGCGCTGGGCCGCATTTGGGGTGCCCGCGCGCCGGATGCAAGGCGGGGGTTTCGGGTACGCGCCGGAGGGCCTACATTGCAAGGCAGCCTGCGATCCAATCCGAAGGAGCGATCAGCACATGAAGAAGCTCGCAACCTTTGCCGCGCTCATTGCCGCACCGTTCGGGCTCGCTGCCGGGGCTGCGCCTGCCGATGAGGCAGCATCGAAGACCGCGTGGGATTTCGAATTTACGTCCATCGACGGCAAGCCGATGCCGCTGGCGGACTATCGGGGGCAGGTTCTGCTGGTCGTGAACACCGCTTCGATGTGCGGATTTACGAAGCAGTATTCGGGGTTGCAGGCGCTGCACGAAAAATACGAAGCGCAGGGCTTCAAGGTCGTCGGCGTGCCGTCGAACGATTTCGGCTCGCAGGAGCCGAAGGCGGCGGGCGAGATCAAGGACTTCTGCGAGACGACGTTCGGCATCACGTTCCCGATGACGGACAAGGTCGAGGTCACGGGAGGCGGTGCACACCCGTTCTATGCGTGGGCGCGCGAGGAGCTGGGCTGGCTCAACGCTCCGAAGTGGAACTTCCACAAGTATCTGGTCGGCCGCGACGGCGAGCTGGTGACGAGCTTCTTCTCCCAGACGACGCCGGAGTCCGAGAAGGTGATCCGTGCAGTCGAGGCGGAAATTGCAAAGGCGAAGGATCAGGCTGCGTTGGACTGATGCCGATCTCCCCGAGATGCTGGACGTACCCTGATATGCTGGACGTGCTTGTGCGTTCCGAAGTAGGCTCGAATAGTTCGTGAGCGGTGTTTCGGGCGGGGCGCTTGGCGATGTTCAGAACCATGTCCTTCAGGGCCGTCGGGTTCGTGATCGGTATTCTCGGAGCCATGCTGGCTTCGCTTTTGGCGGTCGAGTACCACAGGCACTGCGATACCATTTTCAGGTTCTGGGACTGCAGACTGGCTGCGAAGAATCCCCCGAGCCCGGCATCTGCGGTGAATGCGCCCGTCGCATCCGAGCCCGAAGTTTCTGAGGACGCAGGTTCGCCCGCCGTTGTCCCCGATGGTTGGACAGCTGCCGGCGTCCACGACGGAGCGCGGTGGACAAGCCGCTTGTTGTCATTTCCCGCAACCGCACGGCCGGAAGATCTGGTCGGCTCGATCGTAACGCCGACGCTCGAGCCCGGTAATTACCTCCGCGCCCATCATCCTCAGCAGCCCGGGGGACGAGGCGAAGAAATTGGCGTGGTTGACGTGGGGGACCGTCTCAAGGTCGTACGGGTTCATACGCTCCCGAGTACGGCGGGGGGCGTGTCGGTCTGGGTCGCCGTGCAACGGATAGACCGGTAGCTCGTTCCGGCTCTGAAAGTTCCTCAGAGGCTGGGCCGGGGCGTGACCGTTGCAGGCTCGATCTCAGGAATAGCCATCGCCCAGCCTCTCTTCATTTTGGACCCAACGTCCGGTGAAGACGCGGTTTCAGGGCGGCGGGTGCGGCGTTTGGCTAAGCCTCGCTTCCCGCGGCGCGGCGGGCGGTGTGCATTTCGAGGACGCGGCCGATGCCGGCGAGAAGTGAGCCGATCGCGAACAGGACGATGACGACGATCTGTAGGTAGCCTTCGATCTCCTGGTGCCCGATCACCAGTTCGGCGACGTCAGCGTCGGAGTTCTTATAGGCGCCGAGAATATCGTCGCGCTTCCGCTCGGCTTCGGCGATCCGTTCGGCCGGGGCGTTCAACTGCTGAAGCAGCGTCACCTGATTGTCGTAAAGCGCCTTGAGCTGGATCTGCGACTGCTGCTGGTTGTTGAACGCGACGAGGCGCCATTCGATCTCGCGCTTCAAGGGTTCGACGTAGAAAAGCTGCGTCGCGGTGGACGCGAGCAGGAACGCGATGCCGACGAGTTCGCCGATCTGATAGCCCTTTAGGCGCATGGATCTCCCCCTCCGTTGACGGAGGGGAGGTTAGCGTGCCTCTCGGCTGCGGTCGATTGAGTTTGCGAACGGGCTACGGCGTCGCGCTTTCGGGAGCCGTTTGCGCGGGTTCGGCGGCCGGCTTTTCTTCGGGCAAGCGCTCGACCTTGGCGGCCATCTTGGGGATGAGCTGCACCTTGTAGCGCGCGCCTTCGCAGGTGAGCAGCCAGACGGTTTCGTCGGGCTTGCTCTCGCTCTTGTCCCGCTCCGCGCTCTCAGGGTTCTTGCATTCGAAGCCCTGCTTGCGGAGCTGGACGGCAATGACTTCCTTGGACACGGCAGGATCGGCGGCGGGAGCGGCCACCGGCACGGAGGCGAGCATCGCGGGGGCCAGAAGCCCCAGGGCGGCGGCGGTTCGGATTGCGGTCATCGGCTCAGCCCTCGTGTTGGATTGCGAGAGAGTGCTTCGGCTGAAGATCAGCAATCCTACACTGGATTCGACCGCACAGTTCCGCCCTGGAGCGTCCTTTTTCCTGTTTTCGTTACCGCTTCGTACGCAGAGACGGTTACCCGGGCGTCGGTCGTTTGTCCGTGCGGACGTAGACCTCGCTGCCGAGGTCGCGGAATTTCTCGCTCATTTCAGCCATGCCATCCTGGCGCTCGTTCAGGCGGGCGGCGTAGTCGCGGACCTCGCGGGTGATCTCCATCGAACAGAACTTCGGCCCGCACATCGAGCAGAAGTGCGCCACCTTGTGGGCTTCCTTCGGCAGCGTCTCGTCGTGGAAGGCGCGGGCCGTATCGGGATCGAGGCCGAGGTTGAACTGGTCCTCCCAGCGGAAGCCGAAGCGGGCGC
>DAOMQQ010000015.1:0-30407 GCA_035445405.1 Hyphomicrobium sp. | reverse complement strand
TCGCCGCGGTGATTTGAGGTTCGCTTGCGCCGCGTCATCAAACGCTAAGGAGCATTCATGTCGTCCTTCGTTTCCGCTCGCGGCCATGTCGCCGCACCCCGTCTCTCGGCCCGCCCTCTGCTCGCTCCCGCGTGTCGGTGTTGTTGATGTCGTGAGCCGGCGCGTCCGCGCATTCGGCATCTGAACCCATCACATCCTTCGCGAGTTAAGCCCGCCGAAATACGGGAAAGGACGAACCTATGTCAGACGCTTATGTCATCGAGGTTGCCAACGAGACGGCTGGAATCGTGGTGCGCCAGGAGAGCGAGAAGACCTATCGCTTCCATGCCTCGCTGCCGCGCTACTACCCGCTCGACGGAAAGCTCTTTTCTGCCCCGCGCGACGCGGAACGGGCGGCCATCGCCCAGTTCGGCCGCCGATCCAAGCAGAAAGCGAGGGCCGCATGACGGCCACGGGTCCGGCGTGCGTGTCTCTGCCGGGGCATTCACGACGGACCCGCCTGCTTCCACACGATTTTGCTTCTCCTTTTTCTGCCCTTCAAACGGTCACGCCACATCCTGCATGGCCGTGTGTCTCCCTGGACCAGGCCGTCACCGGCCGCGGTTCTCCTCGGGCCGGCTCGTTCCAACGGGCCGGCCCCTTTTTCCAGCCTTCCCTCGTTCTTCTTTTCCCGTTCCGCCTGAGAAAGGTCAAACAGATGACATTCTTCCGCAAAGCTCTTGTCAGCGTGGGCCTCGGCGCCCTCGCCGTCGCCCCCCTTGCGGCGCATGCCGACACGACGACGCTGCTCAACGCATCGTACGACGTGTCGCGCGAGCTCTATAAAGAGATCAATCCGGCATTCTCCGCGCACTGGAAGAAAGCGCAGGGCGCCGATGTCACCGTGAACCAGTCGCACGGGCCCTCGACCAAGCAGGCGCTTGCGGTCGCATCCGGGCTCGACGCCGACGTCGTGACGCTCAACCAGCCGACCGATCTCGATCATCTCGCCGAAAAGGGCGTGATCGCGACCGATTGGAAGAGCACGTTCCCGCACGACGCTGCCCCCTATACCTCCACCAGCGTCTTTCTCGTCCGCAAAGGAAACCCGAAAGGCATCAAGGACTGGAACGATCTGACGAAGCCGGGCATCTCCGTCGTCATTCCCAATCCGAAGACTTCGGGCAACGGGCGCTATACGTATCTGGCGGCCTGGGGCTACGCGCTCGAAACCCTCAAGGGCGACGACAAGGCGCGTGAGTTCGTGGGCAATCTCATCGCCAACGTGCCGATTCTCGACGGCGGCGGACGCGGTGCGACCACCTCCTTCACCCAGCGCGACGTGGGCGATGCGCTCGTGACGTTCGAAAACGAGGCCAAGCTCGTCGCGGCCGAGTTCGGAGACAAGTTCGACATCGTCTATCCCTCGCTCAGCATCGAGGCTGCGCCGCCTGTGGCCGTGGTGGCGAGGGTCACCGCCAATCGCGGTACGGCGGCACTCGCCAAGGCCTATCTCGATTACCTCTTCGGCGACGAGGCGCAGGCCATCATCGCCAAGCACAACTTCCGCCCGCGCAGCGAGACGGTTCTGGCGGCCAATGTCGAGAAGTTCCCGCCCATCAAGACGTTCAAGCTCGAACAGCACTTCGAGAGCTGGGCCAAAGCGCAGGCCGACCACTTCAACGACGGCGGCATCTACGACCAGATCGTGGAGGCCCAGGCGAAAAGCAACTGACGGTTGATATTGAGCTTTGCAGCGGCTGACGCTTCTCGCAGTCGGCTGGTTGCTATCCATCCGAAAGGACTGAGGCCCGGCCCGCACCCCGCGCGGCCGGCCTCACGTTTCACACGCGATCAAGGGGGCACCCGTCACTCATCCAAGATTTTGCGAACCTTGAATGCGAGATCTTCCAGGCTGAAGGGCTTGGTCAGCAGGCCGGTGCCCGCATCCAATATACCGTTGTGCACGATGGCGTTGCGCGTATAGCCCGTCGTGTAGAGCACTTTTATGTTCGGCTGCAGCCCGCGGGCGAGGTCGGCAAGCTCGCGGCCGGACATCTCCGGCATCACGATGTCCGTGAACAGGAGCGAGAACGTTTCTCCTCGCTCGAACATCCGGAGCGCCGCAGCCGGGCCCGATGCCTCCGCGACGCTGTAGCCAAGCTCTCTCAACGCCTCGACGGAGAGAGCACGCACCCGGTCGTCATCCTCGACAACCAGAATGGTTTCGTTTTTCGCGCCGCGGTGGACCGGACGGGGCGGCGCTGGCTCGGACTCCTCGACCTCGGCGGTGTGGCGCGGCAGATAGATCTTGACGGTCGTTCCGATGTCCGGCTCCGAGTAAATCTTGACGTGCCCTCCGGACTGGCGGACGAACCCATAGACTTGGCTCAAGCCGAGCCCCGTTCCCTTCCCGACTTCCTTCGTGGTGAAGAACGGATCGAACGCCTTGGCGATGAGATCCTCGCCCATGCCGCAACCCGTATCCGCAACGGCGATCATCACGAACTGGCCAGCGGCAATCGCGTACTCCTTGGCATAGTTGTCGTCGACGAAGACATTCTGCGCTTCGATCGTAAGCTTTCCCCCACCCGCCATCGCGTCGCGCGCGTTGACCGCCAGGTTGAGAATGGCGTTTTCGAGTTGCGCCGGATCGGCTTTGACCTGCCAGAGACCTGCCGCGAGGACGGTTTCGACGTCGATGTGCTCGCCTAGGGTACGGGTGAGCAGGTCGCTCATCCCTGCGACAAGCTTATTGATGACGAGCGGCTCGGGCGAAAGCGGCTGCTGACGGGAAAAGGCGAGCAGCCGCTGCGTGAGGGTCGCGGCCCGGCCCGCACCCTCGATGGCCGCCTCAACAAACCGGCCGACATCCGTCTCGCCCCGGGCGAGCCTGCGCTGGAGGAGGTTCAACCCGCTGATGACGATGGCAAGCATGTTGTTGAAATCATGCGCGATGCCGCCGGTGAGCTGCCCCACCGCCTCCATCTTGTGGATCTGACGCAATTGCTCCTCGATCTTGGAGCGCGCTTCGACTTCCTCCCGGACGCGCTGCTCCAGCGTGGCGTTCAGCGTCTGAAGCGCCGCTTCCGCACGGCGCCGCTCGGCCACCTCCCGCTCGGCGGCCTGGATCAGGCGCGCGTTGTCGATGGCGGTCGCGGCCTGCCCTGCAATGCCGACCAGCAATTCCTCATGCTCGGCAACGAACTTCGACGGTTCCGCATGGCCGAAAAAGAGACCGCCGATCACCTCACCCGAGCGCGAGACGACGGGAACGGCCAGATAGCTTCTGACGGGAAGGTGGCCCTCCGGCATTCCGTAATGCGGGGCGCTCTTGCCGTAGCGCGGGTCCTTCTGGATGTCGTCGGAGCGGACGATCCCGGTCCCGGTGAAGGTCGGTGCGAACACCTCGGTGTTGCGTGGCATCGGGAACTTGTCGAACTTGTCGCGCGAGACGCCCGACAAGGCATAGAGCATGTAACTCTCGCCGTTTTCGTTCGCGACGTTGTAGAAGAAGGCCCCGAATTCGGCGCCGACGAGATCCGTCGCCGCGTCGGTGACTATCTCGACGATGCGGTCGATGTCGCGCTCCGCGGCGACGGCGGCTCCCGTGCGGTTCAAAACCTCGAGCTTGTGGGATTCGGCCCGGATCGCCCGCTCGGTTTCGAACTGCTCCGTTACATCGTAACCTTGGACGAAGATGCCGGTCGTTTCTCCATCTTCGGAGACGATCGGCTGATAGATGAAATCGAGGAAGCGCTCGTTCAGTTCGCCACCGGGCGGGTGCCCGAGCTTCACGGGTATCCCGCGGCCGACGTAGGGCTCGCCTGTCTCATAGGCGCGATCCAGGAGATCGATGAAGCCTTGGTCGACGAGTTCCGGCAGCGCTTCCTTGACGGTCTTTCCCGTCACGTCGCGATTTCCAACGAGCGCCCGGTAGGCCTGACTGGCCATCACGAAGCGATGCTCCGGACCGCTCAGGATCGACAGAAAGCCGGGCGCTTGGGCAAACATGCGTTTCAGGCTTTCGCGCTCGGCATCGAGCGCGCGCTGAGCCTGGATTCTCGCCGTGATCTCGACGACGATCGCCATCACGCCGACGGGAATGCCCTGTTCGCTCAGGAGCGGAGAGTAATCGAGATCCAGCCAGACCTGCTCGGGCTTCCCGTCACGGCGGTACAACGTCAACGGGATCTCGCGGTAGGCCAGCGTTTTCCCCGCGAGGCCGGTCTTCATGATGTTGTCGTTGAAATCGGCGACCTCCGGCCAGCCCTCGCGGACTTTCGAGCCGAAGAGCTTTGGATGGCGGTCGCCCGCAAACCCCGAATAGGCATCGTTGTAGATCATGATGCCGTCGTCGCCCCACAACGTGACGATCGGAACATGCGACTGAAGGATGAGCCCGACCGCGCTTTTCTGGCTGAGCGGCCAATCGTCAAGGGTGCCGAGGGCCGTCGTGGTCCAATCGAACGTCGCGATGATGTCGGCGACTTCTCCGCCGCCTGTCAGGAATGGGTGAGCATCGGATGCTGGCTTCTGCAATGGACACTCTTCGCGGATATGCCAAACGGGCCTTCACGTCTTTGCTTCGACTCACATCCAACGGCGAGGCATCGCTGAGGCGCCCAGGATCTCACGCAGCACCGAGACGCGCCCCTCGCGTCCATGAGGTGAAGGCTCGCAGCACTCGTCCTGCATCCCAAAACTTACCGGAGACGCTCCGCCGACTTTCGCTTGCCCCCTAACCGACGTTACCAAGCTGGCCGAAACCAGCCGAAACGAAACGTTTCGGAGCTTAGTGCGGCAGCTCTCACCGCCCTCTGGATTAGCGGCTAACTCGCGCGCTGATCTTAGGTTCCAGCAGGAGAACGGCCTCGTGACGAATTCATGAAGCGAGACCGCGACAGGGTGGATCGCCCTTCGCGACGGTTCGGCTGACGGCATGGAGGCCCGTTCACCCGCAGGTTTCCTGTACGCGCGGGCGGCCGCTCTCCGAGCTGTCGGTCTGACGCACTGTTGCGCACGGGGAAGGCGAACGCCCGCCGAAGCCTAAACATCTGTTTTAATTAATTTTCGACACTCATTTCGACTTTGCCCCGCGGGCGATCATGTCGCGTCGTGGATTCCCATGGAGCCGATCGGCTCGGCTGCCTTGCGATGGCGTGGGTGCTCACGACTTCCCCTCTCGCTCGATCAACATGCTCTTCCGCGCGATGCCCCAGCGATATCCGGACAAGGACCCGTCGCTGCGCACAACGCGATGGCACGGGATGGCAACCGCGATTTTGTTGGCGGCACATGCAGCGGCCACGGCCCGAACGGCTTTCGGCATTCCGATGCGCTCGGCGATCTGGCTGTACGTCACGGTTTCGCCGACGGGGATCTCGCGCAGCGCCTGCCAGACGCAATGCTGGAATGCCGTGCCGCGAACGTCGAGCGGCAGGCTCAGCCCGTTTTCCGGCGCTTCGACAAGGCCCACGACCTTCGCCATGGTGTCTTCAAAGGCGCGATCTCCCCCGATGAGTGTAGCGTGCGGAAAGCGGTCTTCGAGGTCGTGCACGAGGGCTTCAGGATCGTCCCCGAAGAAAATCGCGGTGATCCCTTTGTCGGTCGCTGCGACAAGGATCGAGCCGAGCGAGCATTCGCCGACGGCGAATTTCATGGCCGCGTTGGCGCCGCCCTTGCGGAATTCAGACGGCGTCATGCCGAGTACATCCGTCGAGTTGGCGTAGAACCGGCCATTGGAGTTGAAGCCGGCCTCGTGGATGGCTTCGGTCACCGATTTCGTGCGTTTCAGATTTTCGCGCACACGCTTTTGACGGTGCGCAACTGCGTAGGCTTTGGGAGTCACGCCCGCGATGGCTTTGAACACGCGGTGGAAGTGGAAGGTGCTGAGCCCTGACGCCCGCGCCAGATCGTCGAGCTTCGGAGCCTCCTCCGCCTCTTCGATCAATCGGCAAGCCTCGGCGACCTTCGCTGCGTATGTCTCATGCAAAGACGGTTCGTTCGGTTTGCAGCGTTTGCAGGGGCGGAAGCCTGCCGCCTCCGCATCTGCGCACGAGGCATGAAAGGCGACGTTCTCTCGCTTGGCGAGGCGAGCCGGGCATGACGGGCGGCAATAGACGCCAGTCGTCGCCACGGAGTAGAGCAGCTTGCCGTCGAAGCTGCGATCGCGCGCCTTGACGGCATTCCAATAAAGGGTGTCCGCGCTCGGCGCGGGCCGGCCCTTTGGGTGGAGAGTTTCAACGGTACGGGTCATCTTGCGGCCTTTCGTCATCGCGGTTTCTCGCAAAATAGGTGGGTGACGGTGGGGCTGCGCTTCGGTTCTTGCGACCAAATTCATTTTGGGCATCGCTATAACGCGCTTTTAGCGGCCATCAATCCATACTTCGAGATTGTCTTCAAGAACGGGGGGCTGCACGCGCTCGATCATTCCCGTCGCGTGACCTGCGCGGGACGCCCGACTCGCGCGGGCTGCCTTGGATCTCACCTGTTCCGGGTGGCGATCCAGCACAGGAGCGACCCCGCGCAGACCATGGCCGCACCCTGCCAGAACGACAGCGGAAGCGGCGTGCGCAGAAGCAGGGCCGCCAGTGCGGCGGAAAGCACCGGGATGAAGTAGGAGGCGCCGGCCAGGATCGTGACGTTGCCGCGCAGGATCCCGACGTTCCAGGCTGCGTAGCCAAAGCCCATCGCCGCGGCCGCCAGCGCGAGATAAACGAACGCCTCGACGCTGAACGCCATGGCCTCGCCGCCCATGACGAGATACTTGATCCAGAGCGCCACGGCCGTCAGCATGAAGAACAAGGTCACGCCGTTCCTGCCTTCGGCGATCCTCGCGGTCACCGTGCAGTACGTGGCCCAGATGACCGATCCGGCAAAGGCCAGACCGTAGCTAAGCGGGTTGTCCTCGATGTTCGCCAGCATGCCGGCGACGTCCAGCCCCTGGTCCCCGCCCAGGACCCAGCAGACACCCGCAATGGCGATCACGAATCCCGGAACGATCAGCAGGCTCGACTTCTGCTTATTGAAGAGAATGGCGAAGACCATCGTCAGCGCGGGCCACAGATAGTTGACCATGCCCACTTCGATGGCCTGCCTGCTGGTGTTCGCATAGCCGATGGAGAGCGCCAGGCACAGCTCGTAGGACACGAACAGCACGCTGCCCCAGATCAGATAGCGCCTGGTAAACTGGGCGACCTTGCTCGGGCCGATGGTGAGCAGCAGCAGAACGGACGCCACCGTGTAGATCAGCGCGGCTCCGCCGGTCGCACCGAAGTGCTCGCTAACGCCGCGGATGAGGCCGACGATCGAGCTCCACAGCAGGACCGCGATCAGTCCGATCAGGGTGGCTTTTCTGCTTTCTTCCATGTCCGAGGCGTTCAACGGGGCGTGATAAGATGACCTGGCATCGCGGCAGACGGCGACGACCGTTTGCTACACCGAACCAGAGGCACCCCGATCTCGGACAGTTCATCGCAGGCCATAGTCCTCGTGACTACCTGACACACAGATCACCGGCTTGGCGTCGATCTCTTGCTGGACCTGGATCACCTGTAAGATGACACGGCGGGCAGCTCTACCTTCTCGAAGCTTCGAGTGACACCCTACTCGATTTTACGACGGTGGACCGGAGGCAACTCGATGCCTTGGGGAGCTTCGGGAAAGAAAACCTGGATGTTCGATGCGTCGATCTGTGATCCTTCGACATAGGTCCACCGGGACGCTCCATGTTCGAGAATGCCGGCCTGGAAGTTGCGGCTCTCCGCTTTTCGGCCGCTAGGTCCCGATACGGTCATCAATGTGGGGACAAAAACGATCGTTGAGGATTTGCCCCTGATAAATCTCGGTGGACTTGGGAACTCAAGAGACTCCAACTGCATACCGGCGTGCTGCATTCTGCCCAGCGTTACCGCAAGCCGTACCCGCGCACGCTCGGCACCCCCCATCAGATCGATCACCTTGGGATGCGCGTAGCCGAATACGGTTTCGGCATCCGCCTCGTAGGTGGCCCGGAGGATCCGTTCGACGTCTTTCTGCACCGTTGCGCCGTGGTTGGCTGCGTCCACGGAACGGGCGTCTCCGGCGCCGAGGCAGACGAAGACGAATGCCAGCGCCAACAGCAATCCAGCTGAAACCGACATCCGTTCTGGCATCGAGACCGACATTTTGAGCGCATCTATGCTGTGACGCGGGGAGGCTCCCCGCGAAGGCCTCGATCAAGAAAACCTGTGTCGGAAGAGGCCGACAACATTGTATACTATAAAAGTATGGATTTTGCACCCGTGAGACCGTCTTTCAGAGACGATGTGGGGACCTGGCCACAGGAACAGCCGCGAGGGATCGCGGAGGTGATTTTTCCCGTATGGGCCGCCAGACCGCGGCGAACTTCTGGCCCAGAGGCGCGCCATGACGAAAGCTGGCAGGACTTCCTCGTCTGCCGCGGTCTGTCGTCATCGAGCGGTCACGCCGAGAGCAGGTTCAAGGCCTTCCAACGACGGCGATGCTGCCCGTCTTCTACGTCGGTCTCGCCGCCGGAAACTGCGCGCGATGCAGACGCGCATAGATGCTGTCGCGCTCGAGCAGCGTGCGGTGATCGCCCTGCTCCACGATCCCCGCCTCGTCGACGACGATGATCCGGTCCGCATGCTGAATCGTGGCAAGCCGATGGGCGATGACCAATGTTGTCCGCCCTTCGGCGAGCGCGGCGAGCGACGTCTGAATGGCAAGCTCGGTGGTCGTATCCAGCGCGGACGTCGCCTCGTCCAGGATAAGGATCGGCGGATCTTTAAGAAACACGCGTGCGATGGCCACGCGCTGCTTCTGGCCGCCGGAGAGCTTCACGCCTCTCTCGCCCACGATCGAATCGAGCCCGTCGGGCAGTGAGGCGACGAACGCATCGAGCTGGGCCCGTCGCACGGCGTCTTCGATGTCCGCGTCCGACGCATGCAGGTTCCCGTAGGCGACGTTCTGGCGGATCGACCCGCCGAACAGGAACACGTCCTGCTGCACGATTCCGATCTGCGAACGAAGAGACGCTTGCGTAATGTCGCGGATATCGATGCCGTCGATGGTGATGGAGCCCTCGTCGATTTCGTAGAACCGTGGCAGCAGCGAGCAGATCGTCGTCTTTCCCGCGCCGGACGGCCCGACGAGCGCCACCGTCTCTCCCGCCTTGATCTTGAGATTGAGCCCCGAGAGGATCTTCCGATGGCCCGAATAGGCGAAGCCGACATCGCGGAACACGATATCGCCCTTCAGCCGTTCGACCGCGACGGCATTCGGTCTGTCCGCAATGTCCGGCGCGGTGTCGAGAAGCTGCGTGTAGCGCCGGAACCCGGCGATGCCCTTGGGATAGCTCTCGAGCACCGCCGTGATCTTGTCGATCGGCCGGAAGAACACGTCGACGAGAAGAATGAAGCCGATGAGACCGCCATAGGTCAGCTCGCCGGCGATGACGAACCATGCTCCGGCGATCATCACGATAAGCTGCACCAGCCGCGTGCCGAGAAAGCTCAGCGTGATGCTCGCCGTCATGTAGGCGTAGGCGTCGAGCTTGGTGCGCCGATAGCTCTCGTTGTCTCGCGCGAACAGCCGCCTCTCGTGGTCCTCGTTGGCGAACGCCTTGACGACGCGGATGCCGCCGACGCTCTCCTCGATCCGGGTGTTGAAGTCTCCGACCTTCCTGAACAGCCGCTCCCAGTTATGGGTCATGCGCGAGCCATATCGGGCGACGAGCCAAGTCATGAACGGCACGATGATGACGCTGATCAGCGCCAGTTTCCAATGCACGACGAACATCAGCGCAAACGCGCCGATGAACGTCATGACGGCGATGAAGATGTCCTCCGGACCGTGATGCGCGACTTCGCCGACCTCCTCCAGATCCTTGGTCACATGCGTTATGAGGTGACCGGTCTGGGTGTTGTCGAAGAAGCGGAACGAGAGCTTCTGAAGATGATCGAACGCCTTGGCTCGCATGTCGGTCTCGATTCCGACGCCCAGTGCATGCCCCCAGTAGTTTACGACCGCCAGAAGGGCGGCGTTGAAAACGTAGACGCCGAGCAGGATGGCCGCACACGCCAGGATGAGTCCCCAGTTCTGCCCCGGCAACAACTCGTCGATGAAGTACTTCACCGCCAGCGGGAAGGCCAAGGCCAGAAGGCCCGCCGCGACCGCACAGCCGAAGTCGAGAACGAAAAGCCGCTTGTAGGGACGGTAGTAGGAGAAGAAGCGGCGGAGCAGGGTCATCGAGTCCGACATTGGAAATGTCCGAAAATTTCACGGAAAGAGTTGCAAGGCCAGACCCGAGCAGCGCTCGGCTCACCGCGGCGCTCTCACCAGGCCCCTTGAAGGGCGCAGACGCTGGCGCCAGGATCCAGGGACGCAGGAAAGCGCACATGCGACATCGGAAATCAAGACCGTGGAGTCGCAACCATCGGATTGCACCGGGTCAGGGGACTGCCTCCTATTGCACGCAATGCGGCCTCCTACCTGAAACGGAGGGTTGCTATACTATACTGAAATAGTATAGTTTTTCCGAAGTCATTCCCTGGGCAGCATCTCGTAAGGAGCCCCGATGAGCTTTCATCCCCGAATGACGAGCACGCTCAGCGGAATATCCGTCCTCGATGCCCGCCACCGCGCGTGGAACGGCATCGTCGCGGACGTCTGGGACGTTTGCTGCCAGGATGCGGAGGGCGAGTACGAATCCCCCGATCCACGCCTGTTCGTTGCCCTGCAGATGCGGGGCGCGGGCAGCTTCGCGCTCGACGTATCGGGAACGCAGCGTGTCTCCTCGTCCTCCATCACCTATGTTCCGGCGGGCCGATATCTGCGCAGCCAATCGTACGGCGTTGCCTATGTGCGCCATTTGGATCTGCATTTCGACGTCGCAACCCTGCGCCGGCAGTTCGGATCGGCCCTCGACGAGCGGCGGCTCGACGAGCTGAGGGTGGTCTTCCAAGACGAACAGTTGCTGGCCATCTGCCAGCTGATTGCCGCCGAATGCATGAACCCCACGCCTCTGCACAGCCTCTACGGTGACAGCCTGGCGACGGCCCTCGTCGCGAAACTCTTCGAGGTCAGGGAGGCCAGGGAACGTCAACGCGCCAAGCTGAGCGACCACCAGTTGCAGCTTGCCATGGAGTTCATGGAAAACAACTTCCACGAGCCTATCCGGCTGAGCGAGCTCGCGGCCCTGACCGGCCTTTCGCAGGTTCAGTTCAGCCGGGCATTCAAAGAAACGGTCGGCGTGCCGCCTCACGCGCGGCTCCAGGAAATCAGAGTAAGGAAGGTGCAGGAGTTTCTCTCGACGCGCGACTGGCCGCTGACGGAGATCGCAACCGTCGCTGGCTTCGCCGATCAGGCGCATCTCACGCGCGTCTTCAAGCGCGTGACGGGATTGACGCCGGCCTACTGGGCGCGCCTCAGCGCACCGCGGCGAAAATAGCCCTCCGGTGTGGCGAATGCACACCGCTTTGCGCGTCGATCCGTTCAAATCGTTTCGGATCGTTCAATCCCCTGGCCCAAAGTTGATTTAACAGATCAACTTATTTCCTGCATATCCGCCTCCGATCCATCCCGGCTGGCGATTGAAAACCTGGGGACTGCAATGGAGAACGCGCTCGACAGAGCTACACGGGCGGCAAGCGTCGCTTTGATCTCGGCATTGATGCTTCCGCACGGCGCGTCGGCTCAGACACAGCAGGGGCAGACGAGCCTCGAAGAGATCACCGTGTCCGGGAATCAGTCCCAGCCCGCCAGGAAGCAGTCGTCGCAGAGCGCCACGCAACCGGCCGCTGCGACGCCGCCTCAACGCGCAGAAGACACGCGGGGGCCCACGACCGCATCGAGCACCGGCGCCGTCAACGGTTTCGTCGCAACGGACACCACAACCGGCTCCAAGTCGCCGACCGCCATTGAGGACATCCCGCAGTTCGTGTCCGTCGTCGGGCGCGACGAGATCGATACCCAGGGCGCACAGAAGGCCGACGAAGCCCTGCGCTACACCTCGGGCGTGTTCACGCAGCCGTTCGGTTCGGACAGCGATATGAATTGGTTCTTCATTCGCGGCTTCGACGCGACCCAGAAAGGAACCTATCTCGACGGCCTGCAGCTCTACAATCACGCGTTCGGCTCGTTCTACATCGACTCGTTCGCCCTCGAGCGGATCGAAGTGTTGAAAGGCCCTGCGTCCGTCCTCTACGGCGGCAGCAATCCGGGCGGCATCATCAACTATGTGAGCAAGCGGCCGACGGGCGAACGGCTCCGCTACCTGGAAACCGGCATCAACGACGCGGGCAACGCGTACCTCGGTTTCGACGTCGGCGATCGGGCTAGCCCGGCGATCGACTACCGGGTAACGGGCCGCATCGCCGGCGGCGACGACTACAGCGACTTCCAGGACGGGTTCCGCGGCTTCATCTCGCCGACCTTGCGCTGGTCCGACGATCGGACGAGCTTCACGCTGCTCGCCAACTACAGCCACGTCGACGAGATCCACGGTGGCGGCACCTTCCTCCCCTATGTCGGAACAGTGGTGACGGCGCCCTACGGACGCATTCCGCGCGACGCCAACTATACGGAGCCCGACATCGACACCTACGAGCGCGAGCAGGGCTCGATCGGATACGAGTTCGAGCACAAGCTGACGCCCGACCTGGTTATCCGGCAGAACGCGCGCTACAGCGCAGCCGACGTGAAGGAAGTGCAGCTCTATGCGAACGGCTACACGGGCGGCGACCCGGCGTCGGGTTCGCTCGAGCGCGTCAACTTCGGCCACGACACGACAGTCTCGACGTTCCTGATCGACCATCAGGTCGAGTGGAGGGTTGGCGGCCCATTCGCCGAGCACACGATCCTGGCTGGTGTGGATTACAAGTACTTCAACATCGATCAGGTGCAGGGATCCGCGCTATTCGGTACCACGACCCCTATCAGCGTGGTGAACCCGATCTACGGCGTGCCGCAGACGCCGCGCGTGAGCTACCTTGATCAGGACCTGACACAGGAGCAGATCGGAACCTACATCCAGGACCAGATCCGCTTCGGCGGCGGCTGGCTGATCACGCTCAACGGCCGCTACGACTGGGTGACGACGGACGTCCATGACCGCCCGAACGGCTACTCGCCCCCTGGTTTCCCGGGCGAAACGAAGAAGAGCGACGACGGCGAGGCGTCCGGGCGCGCGGGCATCGCGTACACATTCGACAACGGCCTCACGCCCTATGCCAGCGCCGCAACGTATTTCAATCCGGTCATCGGAACCACGGCAGAAGGCGATCTCTTCGTACCCGAGACCGGTCAACAGTACGAAGTCGGCTTCAAGTACGTGCCGCGGTTCGTCGACGCCATCGTGACCGCGTCTTTGTTCGACATCACGCGTCAGAACGTGCTCACGGCAAACCCGAACAACATCTTCGCCCAGATCCAGACCGGCGAGGTTACATCGCGCGGCTTCGAGATCGAGGCCAAGGCCAACCTGACCGAGCAGCTCCGCGCCTCGGCCGCATTCACGGCCATGGACATCGAGATCACCGAGGACACCAACACCGCGATCGTCAGCAATCGGCCGTTCGTCGTGCCGGAGGTCATGGCGTCGCTCTTCGCCGATTATACGTTCCGCGGAAATGCCCTCGACGGCATATCCATCGGCGGTGGCGTGCGCTACCTCGGCTCGTCCTACGCCGACCAGGAGAACACGCTCAAGGTGCCGGATGTGACGCTGTTCGACGCGCGCATTGGCTACGACTGGGACCATTGGGGCATTGCCCTCAACGTCACCAACATTTTCGATAAAAAGTACGTGTCGAGCTGCCAGGGTGCGGACGTCTGCAGCTACGGCGAAGGCCGTGTCATCAAACTGAAGTCGCATGTCACCTGGTAAAATCACGATTGCGACCCCGAGCGCCGCTGCCGAGACATCGGTGGCGGCCTCGCCGCTTTTCGGCCTTTCGGACGTGAGCTTCGACATTGCCGGGCGCCGCGTTCTCCACGGCCTGACGGCTACGCTGCAAGCGTCGCACATGTTCGCCCTCGTCGGACCGAACGGATCGGGAAAAAGCTCGCTGCTGCGGCTTCTCGCCCGGCAGGAAGTTCCATCGGCCGGACAACTCGACTATCGCGGCAGAAACATCGCCGGGATCAGCCGCCTTGAATTCGCGCGCCGTGTCGCCTTTCTCCCCCAGTTCCCGCCTCCGGCGAACAGCATGACCGTCCGCGAGCTGGTTGCGCTTGGACGCTTTCCCTGGCACGGCGCGCTCGGACGGTTCTCGGAGCGCGACGCGGAAAAAACCGACGAAGCCATCCGCCGCACCGATCTCACCCACATGGCCGGGCGCATCGTCGAGACGCTGTCCGGCGGCGAGCGGCAGCGGGTTTGGCTTGCCATGATGCTCGCACAGGAAACCGACTGCCTGCTGCTCGATGAGCCGACCTCCGCGCTCGATGTCGCACACCAGATCGAGATCCTCGCCCTGATCCGCGATCTCAGCCGCGAGCGCGGGATGGGCGTGGTCATCGTGCTCCACGACATCAATCTCGCGGCCCGCTACTGCGACGAGATCCTGGCCTTGAAAAGCGGAAAGCTCATTGCCCGCGGCGAATCGCGCGACATCGTCACCGCCCCCGTTCTCGAACGAATCTACGGAGTGGACATGGGTGTGATGCCTCACCCTTCCACCGGCTTGCCGATGAGCTACGTCCGCTGATGACGTCCCTGCGCTTTCCCATCACGCGACGCGCGCTGTTGGCGGCAGCCGCCGCCGCGGCGGCCAGCACCCGATCACACGCCGGCGCGCCACGCGTCGCGATCATCGATTGGGCACTGCTTGAGACGGCCCTCGCGCTCTGCATTGCACCTGTTGCCGCAACGGAACTGATCCAGTTCCGCAAGATCGTCGTCGAGCCCGAGGTGCCGGAGAGCGTCGTCGATCTGGGCTTGCGCGGCGCACCGAGCTACGAGCTTCTGCACATCCTTCACCCGGATCTCATCTTGATCTCGAACTTCTACGAGCCGAGCCGGCCTAGGTTCGAACGCATCGCCCGCGTCGCGTCTTTCGCGGTGCATCAGCCAGGCCAATCGCCTTACCCACTGGCCGTCGACAACGTCGCGAGGCTCGGCGCGTTGACGGGTCGCTCCGAGGCGGCGCGGCGCTACATCGCCGAAACGGACGCGGAACTGGACCGCTTGCGCGAGACGCTTGGCGCCAGCGACATCAAGAGCGCTTACGTCGTCGTGATGGGAGACGCGCGCCACCTGCAGGCGTTCGGGCACGATTCGATCTTCGGCCATGTGATGGGCCGGCTCGGAATTGCCAACGCCTGGACGCACGCCACGCGCTACGGCGCCGCCGCCCCCGTCGGCCTCGAAACCCTGGCTGCGAGGCCGGAGGCCGCAATCGTTATCGTCTCTCCCCTGCCGCCTGACTTCGAGCGCACGCGCACCGCCAATGCGCTATGGCAGGCGCTGCCTGCCGTCCGGCAACGCCGGGTCGCGGTCATTCCCCCGGTCAATCATTTCGGCGGCCTCCCCTCCGCTCGCCGCTTCGCCCGCCTGTTCGTCGCCGCCATCCGCGAGATGGAGAGCACGCGCCATGGATGACCATCAGCGGCATGCCGTCTTCGTCTGGGGAGCTCTCGCGCTTGCAGCGGCGGTGCTGTTCGCCCTGCGTGCCAAATCCAGTTGGAACGGCGCAACGGCCATTGACGATGAACTCCGCTGGCTCTTGCTGATCAACGCCACGCTGCCGCGTGTGGCGACAGCGGTTCTGACGGGAGCGACGCTCGCGCTTTCGGGGCTCATCCTGCAGCGCGTTCTGCGCAATGCGTTGGCCGAGCCATCGACGCTCGGAATCTTCTCCGGAGCGCAGGTCGCCATGGCGCTCGCGGCGCTCTATGCGCCCTGGCTCCTTCACGGCGGGCGGGAGGCCGTCGCCTTCGCAGGCGGCATGGCCGCGATGCTTCTGATCCTGTCCCTCACCTGGCGCCGGGGTCTCGAGCCCGTCTCTCTCATCCTCGCCGGCATGATGGTCTCGCTCGCCGCCTCGTCGCTGAGTGCGGCGCTGGTGCTCGCCAATGGCGAGTACCTCTACACCCTCTTCATATGGGGCGGCGGCTCGCTCGTGCAGCATGGCTGGGGCCCCGCCGTCACCCTGCTCGTGCTGATGACGATGGCGGCTGCGGCGGTCGTCGCTTTGCAGCGCCCGCTCGCCATCCTCGGGCTCGACGACAGCGGGGCCCGCAGTCTCGGTCTCGCCCCCACGCTCTGGCGCGCGCTCGCTATCGCGCTGGCCGTCGGATTGGCCACAACGGTCGCGGCAGAGGTTGGCGTCATCGGCTTCATCGGCCTTGCGGCGCCCGCCCTGGCCGAACTGAGCGGCGCCCGCCGCTTTACGGACAAGCTTATCGCGGCGCCGATCATCGGTGCCATCGTTCTTTGGCTGACCGACGAGCTCGTCCAGCTCACGGCGACAGGCAGCGTGGAGTGGATGCCGACCGGGGCGGCCACGGCGTTCCTCGGAGGCCCCCTGCTGCTGTGGATGCTTCTGAGGTTACGAATCTACGAATGGCGGTCGTTGACGGACCGCGCCGTAACGCCTCGGCGCATCGCCCGTCCGGCCCTCGCCGTGACGTTGATCGCCGCGGGATCACTCGTGGCCGCGGGGATTTCGCTCGTTGTCGGACGCGGACCGGAAGGCTGGCACATCGCTCAGGGTGCATTGCTCGCCGAGCTTGCGGAGTGGCGTCTGCCGCGTATCGTGATTGCCGCATCGGCCGGCGCCATGCTCGGCACTGCTGGCCTGATCATGCAGCGCATGACCTCCAACCCGCTGGCCAGTCCCGAGATGCTGGGCGTCAGCAGTGGCGCCGGCATCGGCCTCGCCGCTGTGCTCGCTCTGTTTCCGATGGCAGGCCTGGCAACACAGTTTGCCGGCCTCGCGGCAGGTGCCCTCGGCGCCATTGCGCTCATTATGACGGTGGCGGCGTCCCGGCGCATCGGCCCCGAGCGCCTGCTGCTTGCAGGCATCGCCGTTGCCGCGATGGGCAATGCCGTGGTCACGGCCGTCGTCGCGACCGGAGATCAGCTGTCGTTTGCGCTGCTCCGCTGGCTGAGCGGCACCACGCACGCGGCATCGCCCGACGAGGCGCGCATGGCTGCGCTTGCCGCCATCGTCCTCGTGGCACCGACCGCGTTCGCAATCCGCTGGCTGACCGCGCTCCCACTCGGCAACGCCGTGTCTCAAGGGATCGGAATCGCGGTTCGCCGGGCCCGTCTGCTTCTGATCGTGCTCGCCGGACTGCTCTCGGCAGCTGCCGCGTTGTTCATCGGCCCGCTCAGTTTCGTCGGCCTCATCGCGCCGCACGTCGCGCGGATGATCGGCCTCGCCACCACATCGGCCCAATTGACGGGATCGGCGATGATCGGTGGCGGCCTCCTCATCGTCGCGGATTGGATGTCGCGCTGGATCGCGTTCCCCTACGAGCTTCCCTTGAGCCTGCTCGCCTCGATGATCGCTGGCCCCTACCTCATCTACCTGCTGAGCAGGGGTACATCCCGCAATGCCTCGTGACCGCGCCCCCGCAATCCATATCGCCCAAGCAGGAGATGACGCTTTGGAGGAGCGGAAACGTTGCGGGGAATCTCATTCCGAGGCTAGGCCTCCGGCATCGTGGCTGATCCCTCGGAGCCCTCCGCGACGGTCAGAAACATCAGCTTCACGGGTGTTTTCGCACATCGCGAATGCCAGATCCCGGCCGGGATCTGTACCACATCGCCTTTGCGCGCGGCTGCAACGACAGGCCCTTCAGGCGTTAGTTGGGTGATTTCGTCTTCCCTTCCAGGATGTGCAAGATCTCGTCTCCGCCGGTATGGTGCCGTGCAAGAGCCGCCGCACGGCTACGAGCTTGGATCACAGCACAGCATTGCCCGAGATCGAATTGGTCATTCAGCAACGAGATGACGGACCTCATCGGTCGTTTGGTCCCACGCGCTGGCATGAGGGCCAGCGGCCTCAATCAGGGGAAGGATTGCGGAGTCCCAGTAACGGACATCAAGAATTCGAGCGTTAGGCCGAGCGCCCACGACGCAGTTCGTGTCCGCTGCTGGAGTGCAGCCGACGTTGGATGGACATTCTGCCCCTCTAGGGTTGAGAGGGGAATACGAGCGGTCCGCAACGACACAACCTCGTAGCCAGCGAAGGCTTCAATCGGCCCACTCGTGGACCTGCGAATGTCGTTCATGCTGCAGCGCTGCAAACGGTCGCTGATTCGCTCAAAGTGGTCGCCAATCTTGAAAAATACCGCTCACGTCAAAAACTTTATAACTAATTGATTTAATTGGTGCGGACGGTGGGAATCGAACCCACACGACGTTGCCGTCTCAGGATTTTAAGTCCTGTGTGTCTACCAGTTCCACCACGTCCGCAGAGGCCGCTTTTATGCGCCGGACCGATCTCATCCTCAAGCGGCCCCGGCATGCACGCGCCCCGCGCTTCCGTAGCGGATCGCGGCGCGGAGCAACAGGTAAAGCGTCAAGGCGTTCAACACATGCCACAGGAAATGCGTGCCGACCACGAGATCGCCGAGCCGAATTCGGTTGCATAGCTCCAGATCCAGCGTCCGGAAGGTCATCGAGGCGAGGAACACGGCGGACGCAAGCCCGATCAGGCGCCACACGGGATGGCGGAGGATCGCCAGAAGGATGGCCGCACCAACCAGCGCGAAGAAGGCCGGAGTGTAGCCGAGGGTGCCGTTGAAACAGCGGGCCCCGGTGCGCGACGTGATCGGAAGCAGGGTATCGTAGCGACATTCGATCGTGCCCGCATACCAGAGCGTGGCATAGAAGACAGCGACGCCGGCAACTGCGACGAGCCAGTGCAGCCCGAGAAAGCGCCGCAGCACGAACCCGAAGTAGGCCAGCATGAAAATCGCGATCGGGATGGTGTCCGCAAGCGCCGCCCAGCGCGTCGCATAAGTGTGGAAGAGAAAGCTGCCGACGCCGATGGTGTAAGTCAGCACGATCAAGAGCGCCGTCGATATATGACGGCGCTCCGCGGGCGCTGCCCAGTACTCCCGCGTTGCGAAGGCGGCGGCGAGGATGAATGCGCCGTTGGTCAGGGCGTTCATCGGCTCGGCCCAAAACGCCGGGTCCTGGCCGCGCTCGCAATAGATGAAAATCTTCTGGCTGAGGCTCATGGTTTGCCGCCGCTGGAGTTAAAATGCGAGAGTTCAAAGGAGCCGATGCGTGTCGTGCCGGCCTTTTTCGCCCGCTCTGTTGGCCCACGCGGCGGGTTCATCTATGTTTTGCGCGCCTCGGCGCGTGCTCATCCGACGTTGCCGCGCGCTGCAATCGTCGCAAAGGTCTGTCGTCATGAGATGCGCATTGGTCGTTGCCGTGTGCCTGATCCCGGTGCTTCTCGCGTCGGGCGCCGAAGCGCGCCGTGGCGAGGCTCCCAAATCCGTAAAGGCTTGCAGCCAGCACGGCAACGGCTGCCTCGTGGCGCCTGTGCGTCAGGGCCGCTTCGGGCTCGAAGCGCAGCTCAAAAGCAGGACGTGGATCCCGTGCCGGGGCGATTGCCGCGAAGCGATCCGCGAGGACGTTCTGGATTTCTGGGAAACGCAAGCGGATCGAGCGCTCGCCATCGGCCGCTGAACCAACCGGGCAGGCCGGCCGATCAGTTGTTGGATGCGCGCCGCTCGAGCTCGCGCTCAGGCGCTGCCCCGCCCGCCGCTTTCTCCATCAACGTTCTGAGCTCGGTCGGGTCCTCGATGTCGATGGTGTGCGGAAACTCCGGGTCCTTCCCCCGCACGTGCTTCATGACCTCGCCCTCGGGGCTGTAAAAAATCGTGCGCGGCACGTAGGTGCCGTCAGGAGAAAACGCGCCGTTGTCCTGCGGGCGCTGATCCACGTCGACGAGCACCATGACAAAGTTCCGCGAGCCTGCGACGACGCCCGGATCCTTCCACACCTCCCGATAACGGCGGCAGGCCTTACACCACTCGGCGTGAAACACCATCACCAGGGGCTTCCCCGTGCGGGTCGCTTCGCGGATGCCGGGCCCCACGTCGCGCCACTCGATTTCCGCCCCGTTCCACGCCTCGGCGAGGTTGGGCGAGCGGGCCGCGGCCGGAGCTTGAGCCACCGCGCTCCACGCCAGAAGCGCGCACGCGATCGCGGCCGTGCGCCGCAAAGACGGGACGAAAAGGGTGCGAAGCGAGATCGACATGGGCAAAATGGCTCCCGGCTTGAGATGGGATGTTTTCCCGAATTCAAGCCGCCGTGGCAAGTCTCATCGGGAACCTAGAGCGTGATCATTTTCGATTGAATCGGGATCACGCTCTATCTCTTTGGTGAGACCGATGAGTCACGCTCCAGGCTGATAGGGCCTGAAGCGATCATGGTCTAAGGAAACGAAGCAGCCGGGGCGCGCAAAGATCTGCGTTTTGACGGATGTACCGCCACGGCACGCGGCGTAACGCTCAAGAAAGGCTGAGACCCCTCATTTTCCCAGGAAAACATCCACCGCAGTAAGCATTTGTCATTCTTGGTGGGATTAAAATCTGCGCACTGATCACAACTATCTTCCGGAGTTGCCCGATGCACGGGTGGCGGGGTGTCCTGAGCCGCATTTTCGATCCGTTTACGACGACGGCGTTCCCGCCGCGCGGGGATCGCGCCTGCGGCTCGACGGACGTTTTTGCGCCGCTTGAGCCTCCTCCCGTATCCGATGACGCCTCCGCCGTACCGAACGTCGACCATATGATTTGGGTGCTCGACGAGGTGCTGGAACAGGCGCGTCTCAACGGCCAGGAACCGCAGACGGAGCCGGTCGAGATCCGCGCCCTCCTGGACCGGATCGCCGGGCGATACGATCCAGATCGCGTTCAACTCGCTCCCGCGCCATCGCCGCTTTTCGTCCTGGCCAAGCCGCCGGTTCTGGAACGTATTTTCGATATTCTGCTCGCGACAGCCGTGAGCAGCGGCACGCGGACCACGGTCCGGCTCGACAGGGGAACGTCCGCGATGGTCGCCCATGTGGACGACAACGGCCCGGGCATTCCGCGTTGCGCGCGGGAGGTTCTGCTCGCGGGCGTCTCCGATGAAGGCCGTCGCAGCACGCTCGCGACGGCGCGCCTGATCGCGCGGGCGATCCACGGCGACGTCACGATCTCCTCCTCGCCGGAAGGCGGCTCACGCCTGACCGTGCGGCTGCCGATCATTCCGGACGGCATGATAGAGTATGCTGCCGCGTCTTAAAACACGGACGCACCCCAGGCGGGTTGCGAGATCAGCGGCGAACCTTGTCGAGATTGAGCGCCTGGCTCAGCCCTTTCACCGTGTCCAAGCCCTTGACGCCCGCGAGGTTCGCGCCGTCGAAATCCGCGCCCGTCACGTCCGCCCCCGTCAAATCCGCGCCGGAAAAATCGACCTGGACGAGATCGGCTTCAACGAGCCGCGCGCCGGTGAGATCGGCGCCGACAAGGCGGGCATGGGTCAGCACGGTGCGCGTCAGGTCCGCGTGACGCAGCGTGGCGCCCGAGAAATCGCAGGACTTGAGAACGTTGCGCGCCAGCGTGACGAGCGTGCCCTGGCCAGGGCGTGCCTCGAGCGGGCTCAAATCGGCGCGCGTGAGATTGGCGCCGCGAAAATCTGCGCCCGAAAGCTCGGCCTGCACGCGCACGCCGGTGAGGTTCGCACCCGCAAACCGAGGCGCGTCGGCGAGGCTGTTCTGAAGGTCCGAATAGATTGTCGGCCGGAAGATCGTCGTGCCGCGGAGGTTGGCGCCCGAGAAATCCGCACGGATCAGAACGGCCCTGTCGAGCCGCGCATTCGAGACGTCCGCTCCCTTGAGGTTGGCACCGGTGAAATCGGTTCCGTAAAGATCGGTTCGCGCCAGCATGGCCTGCTTGAAGTCGACGCCGGACAGATCGAGGTAGGTAAGCTTATAGCCCGCGTAGTCGACGCGCTCGCCGGGCTTGGCCTCGAACAGCTTCCGTGTGACCTCGCGCGCGGTGAGATCGGCGTCCGGGGAGACGTTCTCCGTCGCGACATGCGCAGACCAAGGCGCGCTGCCGGCGCCGGTTGCGGCTTGGCCGGCCGCCAGCGTCACGGCCAGGACGACGCCTGCCGCCAGGGCCACCGATCTCGCCTCAAAGCGCAAAGCCATCATGGCTATTGCCTTCCTTACCGATCGCCGCCCTTACCGATCACCCCGAGAGCGATCATCCCGCCTCGGCTCAGCTTAAATGATTCCCGAGCGCCACCTTGGCCGCAAGCGCCGCAGCGCCACAGGTTCGGGCCAAGGCTTAGAGCCACGCGGCTAATCCTGCTCCTTCTCGTCACGCGTCAGAGGTACGAAGCGGACCGGAACGACAGTCGTGGTCGTCGTCGTGCCGTCGGCGTTTTTGGTGAGCACCATGAGATCCTGCCAGATCTCGCCTACGGGAATGACCAGCCGCCCGCCCGGCTTCAGTTGCTCGATCAACGCCGGAGGGACGTGATCGGGTGCAGCCGTCACCATGATCCCGTCGTAAGGGCCGTGCTCCGGCCAGCCGCGATAGCCGTCGCCGATACGGGTATGGACGTTCGTATAGCCGAGACGCTCGAACGCGGCGGCGGCGGTCTCGGCTAGAGGGCGCACGATTTCGATGGTGTAGACGTCACGCGCCAGGCCCGCGAGGACGGCGGCCTGATAGCCGGAGCCGGTGCCGATCTCCAGCACGCGATGGCCCTCCTTCACCGCCAGAAGCTCCGTCATCAATGCCACCACGAACGGCTGCGAGATCGTCTGCCCGTGACCGATGGCGAGCGGGCGATTGCGGTAGGCGGACGTCTTCTGCTCGGACGGAACGAACTCGTGACGGGGCACGGTCGCGATGACATCGAGCACGCGCGGGCTCACGGCTGCGATGCCGGTTTCGCCGGCGACGTCCGCCGCCATGGCTTCGATGTCCTCGACCATCCGGCGGAGCTCGGCCGCGGTCTTCGCGCCGGCCCATGCCGACGTCATCACGCCCAGCAGGGCCATGATGGCCAAGAGCGGCCGCGTGAGTCTCTGGCGCCTCATGCTCATGGTTTCAATATAGGGACGTCGCCGAAAAATAGAGCACCCTAAGGCGGGCCGACGCCGCCGCCTGTGGGCGTCTGGATCATGACCGCATCGCCCGGCTCGACGGACACGGTCGCCGATCCACCGAGATCCTGCTCGGAGCCATCGCGTTTGCGCAGCGTGTTGCGGCCCACCTCGCCCGGCGCACCGCCCCGCAGGCCGAAAGGCGCTATCGTGCGATAGCCGGACAGGATCGAGACCCGCATGGCTTCCAGAAAACGTATCACGCGGAGCGTGCCGTCGCCGCTCGTCCAGCGGCCTTTCCCGCCCGAGCCGCGGCGGATGGCAAAACGCTCCAGCACGACGGGATAGCGGCTTTCCAAAATCTCCGGATCGGTCAGCCGCGTGTTCGTCATGTGAACGTGAACGCCCGCCGTGCCGTCGAAACCTTCGCCCGACGCGTCGAACCCGGCGGGCGCGCCCGAGCAGATGGTCTCGTAATACTGCACGCGGCCGTTGCCGAACGTCAGGTTGTTCATCGTTCCCTGCGCCGAGCCGAGCACGCCGAGGGCTGCGAAGAGCGCGTTGGTGATGACCTGGCTGGTCTCGACGTTGCCCGCCACGACGGCGGCGGGATATCGCGGGTTCAACAGCGAGCCTTCCGGAATCACGATCCCGACGGGGCGGAGACATCCCGCGTTGAGCGGGACGGGGCTGTCGAGCAGCACGCGCACGACGTAGAGCACAGCCGCGCGCGCGACAGGCGCAGGCGCGTTCACGTTGGTCGGCTGCTGCGGCGACGTTCCGGTGAAATCGATTTTCGCCGCGCGCCGCTCGCGATCGATGGTGACGGAGACTTCGATCGCCCAGCCGTCGTCCGTCTCCGCGCGGAAGCGCCCGTCGCTGAGCCGGCCGATGAGACGGCGCACGGCCTCCTCGGCGTTGTCCTGCACGTGCGCCATGTAGGACGCGACCGTATCGCCCCCGAACTCGTCGACGAGGCGGAGAAGCTCCGCCTGGCCCCGCGCGTTGGCCGCAACCTGCGCCTTGAGATCGGCGATGTTCTGATCGGGATTGCGCGCCGGATACCGCGCGCCGGTCAGAAGCGTGCGCGTTTCGTCTTCCAGAAAGCGGCCTTGGCGCACGAGGGGCACGCAATCGATATAGACGCCCTCCTCATCGATGGTCTTCGCATCGGGGCTCATCGAGCCCGGCGCGATGCCACCGACGTCCGCGTGGTGGCCGCGGCTCGCGACATAGAACGCGGGCCTCGGCGCACCGTGCAGAAACACGGGCGTGACGACGGTGATGTCCGGCAGATGCGTGCCGCCCGAGTAGGGCGCGTTCAGCATATCGACGTCACCCGCCTTCACTTCATCGCCACGCGCACGGATGACAGTCTCGACCGCGCTCTCCATGCTGCCGAGATGCACCGGGACGTGCGGGGCGTTGGCGATGAGGCTGCCGTTCGCGTCGAAGAGGGCGCAGGAGAAATCGAGCCGCTCCTTGATGTTCACCGACATGGCGGTCGCACGCAGCGCTTCGCCCATCTCCTCCGCTATTCCCATGAACAGGTTGGAGAAGACTTCCAGCAGCACGGGATCAGCGACTGTAGCGCTCCGGCCGCGTCGTTCCGCTGCCTGCGGGCGCCTCTCCCCGGAGAGACGCGTGAGCACGAGATCGCCGCGCGGCGAAAGCTCGGCCGACCAGCCCTCCTCGACGATCACGGTCTGGTTCGCCTCGATGACCATGGCCGGCCCCGCCACGCGCTGGCCAGACACGAGATCCTCCCGGCGCCAGACGTCCGCATCGCGCCACGCGCCCTGAGAATAGAAACGAGTACGGGCGTGCGGTTTGCCAAGCCCTGCGCCTGGGGCCTCCGCGGGCAGGGCTTCGGGCTCGCCGCCGCCTTCCGCTTCGACTTCCACGAGCGCGATGACGACGCGCTTCTCGGGCGAAACAAAGCCGAAGCGCTGGCGGTGTGCGGCTTCGAAAGCAGATCGCATTTCGGCGACAGGCGCGAGCGAAACCGGCAGCGCGACCTCGGTTGCCTCGTAGCGCAGGTGAAGGCGAACAGCGGTGGCGATTTCGCCGGCTGCGACGCCCTCGTCCGCGAGCTCCGCTTCCGTCTCCTTACTCATCTCTGCCGCCATCGTTCGCGCGGCAGCCAGGCTTTCGTCGTCGAGGGCGCGCTCCAGCGAGTGCTCGCGGCTTGCGCGCACGGCGGAGAGGCCGATACCATAGGCCGACAGCAGGCCGGACAAGGGCGGCACCAGAACCTCGCCCATGCCGAGCGTCTCGGCCATCAGGCAGGCGTGCTGCCCTGCCGCGGAGCCGAAGGCGTTGAGCACATACCGCGTGACATCGTAGCCGCGCTCGACCGAGATCTTTTTCACGGCCTTCGCCATGTTCTCGACCGCGATGCGGATGAAGCCGTCGGCCACCTCTTCCGCCGTTCCGCCGTTTCCGATGCGTCCGGCCACCTCGGCGAAGGCCGCGCGGACACGTTCCGTCTCGATCGGCTCGGTGCCGCTTTCGCCGAATACGGACGGAAGGAACGCAGGATCGAGCTTGCCCAGCATCACGTTGGCGTCGGTGACGGTGAGTGGCCCTCCGCGGCGGTAGCACATCGGCCCGGGATTGGCGCCCGCACTTTCAGGGCCCACCCGCATCCGCGCGCCGTCGTACGCGAGGATCGAACCGCCGCCGGCCGCAACGGTGTGAACGCGCAGCATCGGGACGCGAAGCCGGACGTCCGCAACCTCCGTCTCGAAGGTGCGCTCGTAGCTGCCGGCGAAGTGGGAGACGTCCGTCGACGTGCCGCCCATGTCGAAGCCGATGACGCGGCCGAAGCCTGCGCGCCGCGCTGTCTCCGCCATACCCACGACGCCGCCTGCGGGACCGGAGAGGATCGCGTCGCGGCCGTTGAAGTTGGCCTTCGCCTTGAGGCCACCGGACGACGCCATGAACATGAGACGACTGGCGAGGTCGCCGGTGAAGGCGCCGGCCACGCGGTCGGTGTAGCGGCGAAGCACGGGAGAAAGGTACGCATCCGCCACCGTCGTGTCGCCGCGCGGGACGATCTTGATGAGGGGCAGCTCGTGGCTCACGGAAATTTGCGTGAAGCCCGCGTCGCGCGCGATGCGGGCGGCGGCCGCTTCGTGACGCGGGTGGGCATAGCCATGCATGAAGACGATGGCCGCGCTTTCGAAGCCGTCCCGGCGGGCGGCGGCGAGATCGCGCGCGAGCCGGTCCGTATCGAGCGGCCGTTCAATGGTTCCGTCGGCCCGCACGCGCTCGGCTGCGCCGATCACGCGGCCATAGAGCATGTCCGGCTTCACGACACGGCGCGCAAAGATGTCGGCGCGGGCTTGCGTCCCGATCTCGAGCTGATCCTCGAAGCCCTCGGTGATGACGAGGACGGTCGGCTCGCCCTTGCGTTCGAGAAGCGCGTTGGTCGCGACCGTGGTCCCGATCCTCACGGCTTCGATCGCGTCGGCCGGGATGGGCGCGTCGGGGGCCAGGCCCATGAAGCGGCGGATCCCGGCGATGGCCGCATCGTCGTACTGGCCCGGCGCTTCCGACAGGAGCTTGAGCGCCTCGACGCGCCGTTCGGGCGTGACCGCGACAATATCCGTGAACGTACCGCCCCGGTCGATCCAGAACTGCCAGCGCCCGGGTTTCGCCCCCATCCGTCCACCCGCTCCCAAAACCTCGATTTCCCGTGTGGCTATCGGCGCCCCGCCGGTGCGTCAACAGGTGATCATGAAATTTAGTCCACGTGCTTCTAGCGCGGCCGGGAAGCGGGTACATTTCGGACCATGTCGTCCGATTGCCTCTCAAATCTGCTCGCGCCGGACCTGCGTCCGAGCGTGCGTGTCCGTCTCGCCGACTTCGTCGCGCGCTGGTGGCCCGCGCTCAGCCGCCTCGTACGGCCCAAGCCCGCGCACCAGACCGCAGCGTTCTCCGCGGCCGTCATTGCGCTTGCGGCCAAGATGGCGAAGGCCGATGGCGTCGCCGTCCGTATCGAATGCGAAACGTTCGAGCGCTTCTTCGAACCCGCGCCGCACGAGCTGCCGCGCATCCGGCGCCTCTACAATCTCGCGAGCCAGGATACCGCCGGCTTCGAGGCCTATGCGGCGAGCATCGCTCGGATGCTGGATGCCGAACCCGACCTCAAGATCAACGTGCTCGAATGCCTGCTCATGATCGCCTGCGCCGACGGCGTGCTGCATCCGGCCGAGGAGGCGTTTCTCAGAACGGTGGGCGAGACGTTCGGCGTGAGCTGCGAACGGTTCCGGAAGATCCGAGCGCGCTTCGTGCAGGATATGAGCGACCCCTATCACGTGCTGGGCGTGGACCCCGCCGCCTCGCCGCAGGAAATCCGTGCGCGCTATCTCGAACTCGTTCGCCGCTTCCATCCCGACCATCTGACGGCGCGCGGCGCGCAGGCTGCGCTGATCAAGGCGGCGACCGTCAAGCTCGCGGCCATCAACGCAGCCTACGAGCTGATCGGCGGCAAGCTGCAAGGAGAGCGTGCGTGACCGATCTCATCGCGCGCCCCGACAGCGCCCTGGTTTCAGGACTTCACCCCTCGCCCAATATCGAGCCTCGAAAGCCCGGGATGCGGCCTTCGATGCTCATCCTGCATTACACGGGCCTACCGACCGTCGACCGCGCGCTCGACGTTCTCTCGCGGCCCGACTGCAAAGTCTCGTGCCACTATGTCGTCGACGAGGACGGGCGCATCGTTCAGATGGTCGCCGAGGAAGCCCGCGCATGGCACGCGGGCGTCTCCTACTGGGCGGGAGAGACGGACATCAACTCGGCGTCGATCGGAATCGAAATCCAGAACCCGGGCCACGTGCTCGGCTATACGGATTTCCCCTCCGTGCAAATGCGGGCCGTCCTGGCGCTCTCCCGCGACATCCTCGCGCGCCACGGGATCGAAGGCCGACACGTGCTCGCGCACTCCGACATCGCGCCGGGACGCAAGATCGACCCCGGCGAGAAATTCGACTGGGCGTGGCTGGCGGCGCGCGGCGTCGGCCATTGGGTTGCACCGGCGCCTGTCGACGAGAGCGATCCGGGCCTCACGCTCGGCGCCCGCGGAGAGGATGTCCGCCGCGCCCGCGCCCTGCTCGGCGCCTATGGCTACAAAATTGATCCTGAAGGTGCTTTCGATCCCGACATGCAGACCGTGGTCCGCGCCTTCCAGCTTCACTTCCGGCAAGCGCGGCCCGATGGGCGTCTCGACCGCTCGACACTCGACACGCTGGCCCGCCTTCAGGTGCCCACGAGCCTCAAAGATGACCGGATCGCGTGATTAATACTTTCAATTGAATTTGACGCGTAAACGGGCTGGTTTGTGGCTCTCTCTTATCCCTATCAAGATCATGTGTCGCGGCGGGTGACCCTGGCCTCGCGGCGGCAGTCGTTGCATTTTGGGAGGGGCGCGCCTTGAGACCGGTCCACACGAGTCCGGACGGCGCGCACAGGGAAGCAGAGGAAATATCCCCATGAAGATCGTCATCGCCCCGGACTCCTTCAAGGAGAACCTGACCTCGCTCGAGGTGGCGAGCGAGATCGAGGCGGGGCTCCGGCGCGTCTGGCCGGATGCGACTTACGTGAAAGTGCCCATGGCCGACGGCGGCGAAGGCACCGTCCAGTCGCTGGTCGACGCGACCGGCGGACGGATCATCAAATGCGCCGTTACCGGCCCGCTCGGCCAGAAGGTGCTCGCGTCGTACGGGCTCCTCGGCGACGGCGACACGGCCGTGATCGAGATGGCCGAAGCCTCGGGCCTGCCGCTGGTGCCGAAGCCCGAGCGCGATCCCCGGCGCACGACCACGTTCGGCACGGGCGAACTGGTTGCGGACGCGGTGCACCGCGGCGTCCAGACCATCATCATCGGCCTCGGCGGCTCGGCGACGAACGACGGCGGGGCAGGCTTCGCGCAGGCGCTCGGCGTGCGCTTCCTCGACAAAGACGGATCGCCGATCACGAGCCCGCTCGGCGGCGGACAGCTCGATCAGGTTCATTCCGTCGATACGACGTATATCAACCCGAAGCTCGCAAACGTCTCGATCAGCGTCGCGTGCGACGTGACCAACCCGTACATCGGAGACAAGGGCGCGTCCGCCGTTTACGGACCCCAGAAGGGCGCCACGCCCGAGATCGTCGCGCAGCTCGATGCGAACCTCGCGCATCTCGCAAGCATCATTCAGCGCGACCTCGGCATCGACATTTCGAACGAGCCCGGCGCGGGTGCCGGCGGCGGTCTCGGCGGCGGTTTGCTGGCGTTCACCACGGCGGAAATGAAGCGCGGCGTGGAACTCGTGATCGAGGCGGTCGACCTGGACCGCCACATGCAGGGCGCCTCGCTCGCGTTCACAGGCGAAGGCCGCGTCGATTTCCAGACCGCGTTCGGCAAGACGCCGTCGGGCGTCGCCAATGTCGCGCGCCGGCACGGCGTGCCGGTGATCGCCATCGGTGGCGGGCTCGCCGACGACGCGAACGGCGTGTTCGATCACGGTATCGATGCAATCGAGGCCGCAACCTCCAACCCGATGCCGCTCGAGGTCGCGCTGCAGAATGCGCGTCAGTATCTGCAGAATGCCGCCGAGCGCGTCGCACGCCTCATCGTGATGGGCCAGCGCATGGCCGGCAGCACCTCGGAGGCGACTTCGAAGCCGCTTCCGGCAGAAGACGCCCCTGCCGTCGCGCGTGCGGCTCCGGCGTCCGCGCCGCTCAACGGAGCGCATCCAGCCGCGTTCGCGCAGCCGATCGCGCAGGCCAACAAGCCGGTGAAGCGGTTCACGCGCGCAAAGCGCGTGCAGGGGCTCACGCGGGCTGCGGTGGAACTGTCGCTCCGTCGCCAGAAGCTGCACCATCCCAACACCTGACGCGCGCCGAATATCGACGGTTCGAGCCGTCTCGGCCCTTGACGTTCGCGGTCGATTTCCCCTTATTCGCCGATGTCAGCCGGCCGGACGGCCGCTGCCGCCTTCCGGTGGTGGAGGAAAGTCCGGGCTCCATGGAGACAGGGTGGCGGCTAACGGCCGCCGGGGGCGACCCCAGGGAAAGTGCCACAGAAAACAAACCGCCAAACGCCTAGCTTCGGCCTGGCGCGGTAAGGGTGAAAAGGTGCGGTAAGAGCGCACCGCGCGACTGGTAACAGGAGCGGCACGGCAAACCCCACCCGGAGCAAGACCAAATAGGGGTGGCCGCGTGCGGGGAAACCCGGCACGGAGGCGCGTCTTCACGCCAGTCACCCGGGTTGGTTGCTCGAGGCGTCCAGCAATGGGCGTCCCAGATGAATGGCCGTCGCGGAGGGAAACCTCCTGACAGAACCCGGCTTACAGGCCGGCTGACCTT
>DAOMQQ010000014.1:0-30987 GCA_035445405.1 Hyphomicrobium sp. | reverse complement strand
ACGGCTATGGCCGTTACGAGGAGGCGATCCTCGACGACGAGCCGATGATGACGCTGTACGTCGATACCGAAACGCCGGCAGCCCTCTTGCGCTGAGGCCGTGGCCTGAGCAAGCCTCAGCAACTCTTCCGCGATTCTGAGCATAACTCTCGTCCGGCCGATTGCTGACGATCGGGAATCGGATAGCCCGTAGCTAGGCTTGCGGGAGGCTCCGATGGACATCCAATCCGCGTTTCAGCGTATCCGAAGCGCGCTCGAAGAGTTCAATGCCGAGGTCGAGAGAGCCCGCGCCGAGCAGGCGGCCAGCGAGGAGCAGATCGCATCGGTGGAATATGAGCTCGACCAGATGAAGAAGCTCATCGCCGAGAGTGCGCTCGCGGAGTGAGCGGCGCAGGCCGGGTGGGCAAGCAAGCAAGCAAGCAAGCAAGCAAGCAAGCAAGTGTCTCAGGTGTCGAGATACTTGGCGAGCACGTCGGTGGCGGGCAGGCCGGGTTTAGCTTCGGTGCCGTCCGCTTTTCCGAACAGGCGCTCGGCGTCGTCCGGGTCGGTTTCGAGATGATCCATCAGCGCGCTCGCAAGCGCCTGCCGCTCCTCCGGTGGAAGGCGCAACGCGGTGAGCAGAATTGCTTTGACGCGTTCGTTCATCGGCTGCCTCGACTCAGGCCGTGGGCGCAAGAACGCACCGATTAGACCGGATGTCAGGCGCCGGATCAATTGCGAAAAGGAAGGCGGCCGCCCGGGCTCTCCCGGACGGCCGCCTCTCGAAACGCTCGTCGACCGCGAGGCGAGGGCTCAGAGGGCCTCGAACCTGTTCTCTTGCGGCTTTTCGTTGGGCCAGAACGGAGAATCCTCGCTCTTGTCGAGCTTCCGGTCCCCATCGTCGTCGCGGTAGAGCGAAGCCCACAGCGTCGTGCCGCTTTCGAGCTCCTGGTCGAGCTCGACCGTGACGTTGTGATGATAGCCCGCTTCGAGGGGGACATAGCCCAGCACGTCGCCCGTGACGTTGCCGTCGTCGTCGCTGCCGTAGATGGCGACATAGCCGTCATCCGGCAGGCGGACGAAGCTGAAGCGAACCTCTTTGCTGCCCGCCTTTTGGTCGAACACGATCACGGATGGATCGATGACGTCGCTCGCGACATCCGGGAGGCCCGGTGCCTGCGGCGCCGCCATCGCCTGCATGGCGACGAAAGGCGCGAGAACGATCGCCGCCGCACTCAGCTTCAGTCGGTGTGTGGTGAAAGGTGTCGTCATCGGAGCTTTCCTCTCTGCTTTTTTGCGCCGCCGGAAATCTCGGCGTCCTGAGAAAGCAACGCCACGCCAGCGCGACGGCACCTTCACATCCGCTCACGTCAAGGTGAGTCATTTTGAGCCGGAGGCGGATGTCCGTAAGGGGGAGCCCGTAGCGCGCCGGGTTGCCCGCCTTGGGAACGTGACCCGCCGTGTCTTTCGTCTGCGAGGCCCGCCTCGATCCGGCGCTTCCGCGCGACGGTGCATAAGCTAATCTGAACTTCTTCGTTCCGGCGCACGAAGACGCGTGCAACGCTCTCCTCGCAATCATGTCCATCGCCAACGAACGGCGCTTTGGTGCCTTGGCGCGATTCGAGATGTCCTCCCATGAATGAAATCACCGATCTGAAAACGCTCTCCGCGACGCCCGCGCGGGGACGCGGACGCGTATACGACAGCCTCACGGAAACGATCGGAAACACGCCGCTCGTGAAGTTGAACCGGCTGCAAAAGGCGGCCGACGTGCAGGGCAACATTCTCCTCAAGCTCGAATTCTTCAATCCGCTCTCTTCGGTGAAGGATCGGATCGGCGTCGCGATGGTCGACGCTCTCGAGGCGACCGGGGACATCACGCCCGCCAAGACCACGCTGATCGAGCCCACGTCCGGCAACACCGGGATCGGTCTCGCGTTCGTTGCGGCGGCGCGCGGCTATCGGCTGATCCTCGTCATGCCGGAATCGATGTCGATCGAGCGGCGCAAGATTTTGCGCCACCTCGGCGCCGAGCTCGAGTTGACGCCCGCGCCCGCCGGCATGGGCGGCGCGATCGCGAAGGCGCAGGAGCTTCTGGAATCGATCCCCGGCTCCGTCAGCCCGAGCCAGTTCGAAAACCCAGCGAACCCGCTCGTGCATGAGCAGACGACCGCCGAGGAAATCTGGCGCGACACCGGCGGCGATGTCGATGCGATCGTCGTGGGCGTCGGCACGGGCGGCACGCTGAGCGGCGTGGGCCGCGTCCTCAAGGTGCGCAAGCCGGGCGTCAAGGTGATCGCTGTCGAGCCCGAGGCGAGCCCCGTTCTGTCGGGCGGCGAGAAGGGACCGCACAAGATCCAGGGCATCGGCGCAGGCTTCGTGCCCGCCGTGCTCGACCAGAGCTTGATCGACGAGGTGATCACGGTCCCGAACGACAAGGCATTCGAATACGCGCGCCATCTCGCGCACGTCGAAGGCATTCCGGGCGGCATCTCCACGGGCGCGAATGTCTTCGCCTCGATCATCGTTGCCGGCCGAGAAGCCTACGCAGGAAAGAACGTCGTCACCTTCGCCCCGTCGTCGGCCGAGCGGTATTTCTCGAGCGATCTCTTCGGCCAATCGTAATCGACGGCTCGTAAGCACCCTGTCTCATGCGCCGAAAAACGGGGCGGCCAGCGAAGTGCAGGCCGCCCCGTTCTGCTGTGTGGTGAAGCTCGCGCGGATTACGTGCGCACGAGGCCCGTTTCCGCCTGGATGTCCTTCAGCGCCGACACGAGCACGTCGATCTCGCCGCAGGTATTGTAGAAGGCGAACGACGGCCGCACGGTCGTCTCCTGTCCGAAGCGGCGCAGGATCGGCTGGGCGCAGTGGTGACCCGAGCGCACGGCGATGCCGTACGTGTTGAGCCGCGATCCGACCTCCTCGCTCGGAACGCCCTTGATGACGAGCGAGATCACGCTCGCTTTCTCGGGCGCCGTTCCGATGATCCTGAGGTTGGGGATCTGCAGGAGCTGTTCCGTCGCATATACCAGGAGCGAATGCTCGTAACGTGCGATGTTCTCGAGACCGATGCGCTCCACATAGTCGATCGCAGCCCCGAGGCCCACGGCATCCGCGATGTTGCCCGTGCCGGCCTCGAAGCGCTGGGGAGACGCGTGGATCTCCGTCCGCTCGAAGGTCACGTCGCGGATCATGTTGCCGCCGGATTGATACGGCGGAAGGGTGTCCATGATGGCCTTCTTGGCGTAGAGCGCGCCGATGCCGGTGGGTGCGAACAGCTTGTGCCCCGAGAACACGAAGAAGTCGGCGTCCAGCTCCTGGACATTGACCTTCATGTGCGAGACGGACTGCGCGCCGTCGACCAGCACTTTCGCGCCCACGCGATGCGCCATCTCGACGATCGTCTGAGCCGGCGTGATCGTGCCGAGCGCGTTCGACACCTGCGTGAACGCGACGAGCTTCGTGCGGTTGGTCAACAGCTTGTTGAACTCGTCGAGCAGGAGCGCGCCGTGGTCGTCCACCGCTGCCACGCGCAGCTTCGCCCCCTTCGCAAGGCAGAGGAGCTGCCAGGGAACGATGTTGGCATGGTGCTCGAGGTTGGTGATGACGATCTCGTCACCCGGCCCGATGTGCTGCTGCCCGTACGTTGCCGCCACGAGATTGATCGCTTCGGTCGCCCCGCGCGTGAAGATGATCTCGTCCGGACCGCTCGCGCCGAGGAAACGCGCGACCTTCTGCCGGGCACCCTCGTAGGCATCCGTCGAGCGCGCGGCCAGTTCGTGCGCGGCCCGATGGATGTTCGAGTTCTCGTGCTCGTAGAAGTACGAGATGCGGTCGATCACCGACTTCGGCTTTTGCGTCGTCGCCGCGTTGTCGAACCAGATCAGTGGCCGTCCGTTCACGGTCTCCGACAGGATCGGAAAATCCCGGCGGATCGCATGAATATCGAAGGCCGGATGAGCCGACTGTAGCTCCGATGGATGGAACGGCGCGGCACCTGCACCCGAGACATGCGCCTGTCCCGGAACGGTGACGCCGTCGAGGAAATAGAGCCCTGTGTCGGTTGGCAGCCCGGGACCGGCCGGAAGAGCCGACACGGCGAGAGGCGCGAGCAGGGCGTCAAGCTCCCTCTGGAACGGGATCTCGATCGGGTAACCACCAAGGCCGCCGATGCCGCCAGACGGCGGCGTCGAAATGCCCGACGTATCGACGAGGACAGGCGCAGGGGGGATCGCTGGCGGCGGCTGAGGAGGCGCAGGCTGATCCGCACCCGTTTGCGCACCGCTCACCGTCGTTCCGCCTCCCGCGTCCGACGGCGGCGTGCTGATCGTCCCGGCGTGGTTCAAGGCGCTGCTGGTATCGATGACACTCGGCAACGACGGATAAGCGCCGTTGATCAGCGGCTGCAGCGCGAGAGAGTCGAGCGGATCCGCCGCTGGAATCGATGTCGCCGTCCCTGGCGAAGGAGCAGCACTCCCACCGGGAACGGCGGTTGCAGCCGACGGGAGGCTCGGAACGGAATCCGCGCCCGGCAGCGTGACGACAGACGGCGAGATCCCGATCCCCGGCGCAGACGGCGAAGCGGCGCCGTACGAAGGAAGCGACGGCACGCTCGGGCTCGCGAGCGTCGGTGCGCCGGGCAGCTCTACGACCGAGAATGCGGTCGGCGCCGCCGGAATGGACGACGGAACCGACGGAGCCTCCGACGTCGCCGCGATGGGATCGGGAACCGCTCCAGCCGCACCCGTTGGCGTGGCGCCGACGCCGCCGAGAGACGGGCCCGCAACCGCCGGCGCCTCGGGTGAGGGGAACGACGGCAACGGCTCTCCCGGCACTGCGGCGAAGTATGCGTTGGCCATGCGGGTCAGAAGGTCGGGATCGGGCAGCCCCGGAGGTGGAAGACCACCTCCGCTTTGGCTCCTCGCCGCCGCGGCGAGAGCGTCAAGGTCCGTCGGACCCTGAGGCAGTGCAAGATTAGCTGTAGACATGATACTTGCCCACCTCGACGCCTTCCAGAACACCGAGCGCATCGTCCGTCAGCACGGCGAGCGAGCAGTAGAGCGAGACGAGGTAGGAGGCGATCGCCTGATCGTTGATCCCCATGAAGCGGACCGACAGCCCCTTCGAAAGCTCGCCCGGAAGGCCGGGCTGATAGAGGCCGACTGCGCCCTGCTTGGCTTCGCCGGTGCGGATCAGCAGGATGTTGGTCTTGCCCGCCTTCACTTCGAGCTTGTCGGACGGGATGAGCGGGATGCCGCGCCAGGTGATGAACGGCGAGCCGAAAAGGGTGACGGTCGGCGGGGGAACGCCGCGGCGGGTACACTCACGGCCGAACGCTGCAATCGCCTGCGGATGGGCGAGGAAGAACGCCGGCTCCTTCCAGACCTTGCTGATCAGCTCGTCAAGATCGTCGGGCGTGGGAGCGCCGTTCCGGGTCTTGATCTTCTGCGAGGCGGCAGCATGCGCGAGCAGGCCGTACTCCTTGTTGTTGATGAGCTCGCTTTCCTGGCGCTCCTTCACCGTCTCGATCGTCAGGCGCAGCTGCTCTTTGATCTGGTTGTGCGGCACGCTGTAGAGGTCCGAGACGCGCGTATGAACGTCGAGAACGGTCTGCACGGCACTGAGGAGGTACTCGCGCGGATTGTCGATATAATCGACGTACGTCTGCGGAAGAACGCGCTCGTCACGCAGCGAGCAGGCCACCTCGACGCTGTCGGCGTCCTTGACCTTGTTGACGCGATAGATGCCTGCCTCGACCGGAACCCAGTTTAGGAAGTGCACCAGCCAACGCGGCGTGATGCTCGACATCTGCGGAACGGTTTTGGTGGCATTGGCGAGTTGCCGGGCTGAAATATCGCCAAGAGCTGTTTGCTTATCGTCTGCCATGTTCAACCCAAATTCTGTTATAATGGAGAATATTACTACCGTAAATATGCGTATTTACGGAATAGAATTAGCGGTCAATACCAAGATATTGGAATTAAATTCCGAAACCGGATTCGAAGGAATCCGCCACCGGCTGCGCTTGCAGCACGTGGCTTCCAGCCGGCACGCTGCGCGTCAGCCACACGTTGCCGCCGATGACGGAGCCGCGGCCGATCGTGATGCGCCCGAGGATGGTAGCGCCCGCATAGATGACGACGTCGTCCTCGACGATGGGGTGCCGGGGCGCGCCTTTGACAAGTGCGCCGCTCTCGTCGACCGAGAACCGTTTCGCCCCGAGCGTCACGGCTTGATAGAGCCGCACGCGCTCGCCGATGACGGCGGTCTCGCCGATGACGACGCCCGTTCCATGATCGATGAAGAAGCTCGATCCGATCTCGGCTCCGGGATGGATGTCGATCCCCGTGGACGAGTGAGACAACTCGCTGACGATGCGCGCGACGATGGGCGCACCAAGACGAAAGAGCTGGTGCGCAACGCGATGATAGTAGATCGCTTTGATGCCGGGGTAGCTCAGCAGAACTTCCTCGAGGCTCTGCGCCGAAGGATCGCCGTCGAAGGCGGCGCGCGCATCCAGAACGACGCTCTCGCGAATGTCGGGAAGGCGCTCAGAAAAATCGTGGACGATCGACGCGACGATACCGTCGATGGCCATATCGGCACGCTGTTCGAGTGCGAACGTGAAGCGCAGCTCCTGGCTCAGCAACCCGCGCAACTGCCTGAGCGCGCTGTTGAGGGTGTTTCCGACGAAGTAATCGATACCTTTGTCGGTCGCGTCCTGGCCTCCGCCATGGCGCGGAAACAGGGCTGCGAATAGTTCCTTCAAGACGCGTCCGGCAATTTCGGGATTCGGCAGGTCGCGCGCGTAGGCGCTGCGTGGCGTGAGAGTGCGCGCCCGGTCTCTGGACGCTCTGAGCTCGGAGACGATCCGGTCGAGCGGAATCGAAAGGTCCGCCGTATCGAAAGCTGGCGGCGAATTCTCTTGGACTGTCATGACAAGGGCCTTGGTCGCGACGCTCACGTCCGACATTTGTATTAGCGCGGTGAGTCCTCGGGAAAGAAGAAGAACTCATAAGTTATGCAGGGCGCGCCTCGCGCCAGGGGAGCTTTTGCGCCGAACGTGCGAGGACCGTGTGCAACGCGCCCCACGCCCCGCATCAAACGATGCGCCGGCATATGCATAGAAGAAAATGTTCTTTGGGGCGGTGCGGACGCCCGGATACGCTCTCTCGATGTAATGCTTTTTTGAAAACGCGAAGTGTGGACATGTAGCCGTGCGTGGCAACGTTGCGGAGCGGTCGGCTTATGAATTTTCAGCAATTGCGCATCGTCCGGGAAACCGTTCGCCAGCGCTTCAATCTGACGGAAGCGGCCAACGTGCTGCTGACCTCGCAATCCGGCGTCAGCAAGCACATCCGCGACCTCGAGGATGAGCTTGGCTTCGAGATCTTCGTCCGTCGCGGCAAGCGGCTTCTCGGCCTGACCGATCCCGGGCGCGAGGTGGCCGCAGTCATCGAGCGCATCCTTCTCGAAACGCAAAATCTGGAGGAGCTGTCGTCCAGCATCGCCCAACGGGCGTGCGGCACGCTCGTCATCGCCACGACGCACACCCAGGCGCGATATTCGCTTCCGGGCGTGATCGCCGAGTTCAAGAAGGATTTTCCGGACGTTCGCCTGACGCTCAAGCAGCTCAGTCCCAAGGACATCGCAAGCGTGCTGCTCGAGGGGCTGGCGGATGTCGGCGTTGCAACCGACACCCTGGAGCACAATCCGCAGATCCTCACATTTCCTTTTTACACCTGGGAGCACGTCATCATCGTTCCCATGTCTCACCCTCTCGCACGTCGGAAGAAGGTAACGCTGGAGGACATCGCCCCCTATCCGCTCATCACCTACGACGAAGGGCTCACGGGCCGTGCGCGCATCGACGACGCGTTCCAGAAAGCGTCCCTCGTTGCGGATGTCGCGATGACGGCGCTCGATGCGGACGTGATCAAAGCCTATGTCGAGCTTGGCATGGGGGTCGGCATCATCGCGTCCATGGCGTTCGACTCGGAGCGCGATACGAACCTGGCCTGCATCAGGACGCCGGGACTGTTCGAGAGCAACACGTCGAGCATCGCGGTGCGGCGGGGACGGTTCCTGCGCGCGTATGTCTATCGCTTCATCGAAATGTGCGCCCCCGACATCACCGAGGCCGAGGTCCGCACGGCCGAGCGCGCAACGCCTTCATGACGGCCGCGTTTCGGCGAGGGCGGTGGAAACGCCGGAGAAGCTACGTCGCGCGGGTGAGGCGAAGGATTTTCGACGTTCCAGTATCGGGATCTTCCGTCAGGACGTAGACCGCGCCGCCCGGTCCCACCTGAACGTCCCGCACGCGCGCCTTGAGGGGAACGCGCTCTTCGTAGGCGACGCGGTCGCCGTCGAGGTGAAGAACCACGAGGCCGGTCGAAACCAAGCCTCCCACAAGGAACGCATTCTTCCATTCCGGGAATTCCTCGCCCTCATAGAGCGCCATCCCCGAAGGACCGATCACCGGGTCCCAATAGTAAACGGGTTGCTTGGTGCCAGCCTTGGTTGTGATGCCGTCTCCAACGGCCTCGCCGCTGTACTCGATGCCGTACGTCGCGATTGGCCAACCGTAGTTGTGTCCCGCTTCAGGGCGATTGAGTTCGTCGCCGCCTTTCGGGCCGTGTTCGACGGTCCACAGCCGGCCATTGCCGTCCAGTGCGGCCGATTGAAGATTACGATGACCGTAGCTCCAGATCTCCGGCAAAGCGCCTTCCTTGCCGACAAACGGATTGTCGGGAAGAGCCTTGCCGTCCTGGTCGATGCGGAAGACCTTTCCGAGGCCGCTCGCAAGATCCTGGGCCTGCTCGCGAACCTCCGCGTCGGACCGCTCGCCGACCGTCACGAACAACTCGCCGCCACGGCCGAACACGAGCCGCGAACCGTAGTGTTTGTCGCCGTCGTAAGTGGGCATCTGCTGAAAGATGATCTTCACATCATCGAGGGATCCGCCGCCCGCGTCCGCGAGCTTCAGCGTGGCGGACGCCACGCTCGTGCCGTTGCCGCCGTCTCTGGGCTCGGAGTATGAGAAAAAGATGCGGTTCGAGGCGTCGAAGTTCGGGGCCAGCGCAACGTCGAGCAAGCCTCCTTGCCCACGGTCGTCCACCTCAGGCACGCCTTCGATGCGCGCGCTCACTTTTCCGTCGGGCATGACGACGTGCATGTCGCCGCCCTTCGCTGTGATGAGAATACGTCCGTCCGGCAGGATTTGCAGGGCCCAGGCTTGCGGTAATCCCTCCGCTACGACGTGAGGGGTCGCTTCGGGCATCTCTGCAGGCTGGGGCGCACGCGTCTGGCCAGCGAAGGCCGGCTTTTGGTCCGGCGCATTGGGCGGCTGGGTTTCCACCGGAGTTCCGGCGGCCTTCTGGTCGGCTCCATCGGCGGGCGGCGAGCCTTCCACCTCTTCTGCAGGCGAGGTGCCGTTCGCAGGCTCTTCTGCGGCCTGGGCGACCATCGCGGGTATGGCGACGAGGCTTGCTGCGAGCATCGTGCTTGCCAGAAGAAAAGTCGTGCGAGCCATTCCGTACTCCCGTCGCCCTTCGATCCACAGGACGCGTCCGGCCCCGCTCACGGCCCGAGCGGAGGCGACGCGTTGAGAGGGTAAGACGAAGACCTGGAAATGGTTCCGGTCGGCAATCCGATGAAACAGGCGAGGGGAGCGCTACGCTCGGGCGCTGCGCTCGGTCGGAAGTGGCGTCCCAAGCTGCGTAGCCTAGCTCCCGGAACCATACGGAGGATTGAGGCATTCGCCATTCGAGCGCCGGGTGTCAACCGGGCCTAAGGGAGACGGTGGACGCAGCTGATTTTCCCGGTTTCTGGCTGCGGCAGCAACGCATCGGTACGCGTTTCGCTTAACCCCTTCCCGGCGTTCGACTTCCGATCGACGACGAATGGTCTTGGGCCGCGCGCCCGGAGCGCGTCGACCGTTGCGCTGAAGTCTCACCGTTCGCGGTGTCATTGATACGTAATCAAACATTTGCCGATCCGTCGCATGCCCCTGCTAGCGACAGAACCATGGGATCCAGAACCGGGCCTGTGGAGCGGTTGAGACGTGAGCGTCGGAGAACAGCAGATCGAGGCAGGAGCGGCTGCGCCCATCGGCCGGCGTGGAGAACATTCGCTCGGCGCCCATGCGGCCGGCGCGCGGAGCCTCATTGCTTTTCTTGCGATCCTGTGTGCGATCGGCGCCTTTCGGATTGTCGCGCTCGCCTTCAACGGCACCGAGCTCTACATGGACGAGGCTCAGTACTGGGCCTGGTCTCGCGATCTCTCCTTCGGATATTTTTCCAAGCCGCCGCTCATCGCGTGGTTGATTTACGGAACGACGTCGGTCTGCGGCGATAGCGAGTTTTGCATTCGTGCCCCCGCGCTCGCGCTGCACCTGGTCACCGCAGTGATCGTCTATGCCCTTGCCGCGCGCCTCTATTCGGACGAGGTCGCGTTCTGGTCGGGCCTTGGATATGCGCTGCTGCCGGCTGTTTCGCTGTCGAGCGGAATCATCTCGACGGATGTCCCGCTGCTTGCCGCTTGGGCCCTCGCGTTGTTTGCCTTTGCGGGCGTGCTTTCCGCGCCGACGCTCGGCAACACGGCTTTGCTCGCGGCCGCCATCGGGGTCGGCCTCAACGCGAAATATGCGATGGCCTATTTTATCGTGTGCGCCGCCGTGTATTTCGTGCTTGCGCCGGAGCGACGGCAGAGGCTGGCGCACCCGGCCCTGTGGCTTGCGCTGGGCGGTGGGCTGCTTCTTATCCTGCCGAATATCGTGTGGAATTTCGCCAACGGCTTCGCGACCGTCAATCACACCGTTGAAAATGCGAACTGGCAGGGCATCTCCCTTCACCCGGGCAAGGCGCTGGAGTTCCTGCTCGCACAGTTCGGTGTGTTCGGGCCGATCCTGTTCGGTGCGCTGCTCGTAATCGTCTGGCGCGCCGTAAGACAGCCCGCAGATCTCGCGGCTTCGGATAAGCTCCTGATCGCATTCTCCGTCCCCATCCTCGTGCTGGTCACGACACAGGGGCTCATCTCGCGCGCGCACGCCAATTGGGCCGCACCCGCATATGTCGCGGCCGTCATCCTTGTGACCGCAGTCATGGTGCGGGACGGGGCACGGAATTGGATGCGCGCGTCGTTCGCGATCAACGGAGCCCTTGCTGTTCTCATCGCCGCGGCAACGTGGCAGGCCGGACGGTTTTCCATTCCCGGAATCGGCGATCCGTTCGCGAGAACGCTTGGAAGCCGCGCGCTCGCCGACGTCGTACGGCAGAAATTGGCCACCGCGGAGCGGAACGGCGATCCCTTGCAATCTGTTGTCACGAACGAGCGGGAAACGGCAGCGGTGCTGGCGTACTACGCCCGAGATGTCGGCGTGCCTATCCTGTCGTGGCGGAGCGAAGGCGCTCCCCGTAGCTACTTCGAGATGACGCGCCCGTTTTCCCCGGGCGGACTCTATCCGGTTCTCTTCGTCACGCAGCGCGCGCCCTTGTCAGCCCCGGATGGCTTCGTCAGCTCGCATGAAACGACGCAATCCGTTGCTGCCGGACGCCATGCAAACCGTGTGGTCCACACCCGCATCGTCAACCGTGTGCAATCGAGGTAGCCCATGTCGTCCGTCGATCCGTTCGGGCCCAGCGAGACACGCTTCAGGCGAGAGTTCGCGATAGGTGCGACGGGGATCGCTGCCGTTCTGGCGGTGCTCTTCGTCGCGCAGCCGGATCTCGACCTGGCGATTTCGAGCGTTGCAAGAGACGCATGCGCGGTGTCGCCGGCGAGCCCGCGAGCGGCGTGGTGCATGACCTACGCCGTTGACCTTGCTCGCCATGCCTTCATGGCAATTTTCATCCTGTCTGCGATCGGCATCGTCGCGTGGGCCATTCGCGAGCTTGTCGTCGAGAGAAATTTCGTCGGCACAAATCAGCTCCGTTGCGGCTTCATGATTGCCGTTCTGGTGATGGGGCCAGGTGTCGTCGCCAATCTCATCCTGAAGGACAACGTCGGCCGCCCGCGGCCGCGCGACGTGATCGAGTTCGGAGGAAACAAGGAGTTTTCGCCGGCGCTGGTGCCGTCGCAAGAGTGCGCGAAGAATTGCTCGTTCGTAAGCGGCGAGGCGTCGTCGATGTTCGCTCTCTTTTTCGGTCTTGCGCTGGCCGTGCCTCGATACCGGCGCCAGCTCTTCGTGGCCGGTGTGACCATCGGGCTCTTGGCCGGCGGCGTCAGGATCATTCAAGGGGCGCACTTCTTCAGCGACGTCTTGTTTGCCGGCGTCTTCATGGCGCTGACGGTCAGCCTCTTGCACGTCGCTTTCATCGGAGCGTGGCGCGATCAAACGCCGCCGGCGCGGAGCTTTCGCGATCCTCTCGGTGCGGTGATGAAGCTGCGGAGGATCCGGATATGATGGCGGTCTCGGTCGTGATCCCGGTTTTCAACGAAGCCGGAAACATCGGAAGCCTGGTCCGCGAGACGGCAGCCTGCCTGCGCGATCTTGCCGAGTTCGAGATCATCGTGGTCGACGATGCGAGCAGCGACGAGACCGCCCGCGAGGTGCAGGAGCTTCTCGGGGAATTCCCCGAGCTCCGCTACATCCGTCATGGGTTTCGAGCCGGTCAGAGTGCGGCGATCCGAACGGGCGTCAAAGCGGCGAGACAGCCGATCGTGGCGACGATGGACGGCGACGGGCAGAACGATCCGCGAGACATCGAGCATCTGCTGGCCCACATGCGATCCGTGAACCGTTCGGAAATCGCTCTCGTGGGAGGCGTCCGCAGACATCGGAAAGCGTCGGCATCGAAGCGCATCGCATCGCGGCTGGCCAACGGAATCCGTCGGCGCTTCCTAAAGGACGATTGCCCCGACACGGGATGCGGACTGAAGGTCTTCCGTCGGGATGTGTTTCTCGACCTCCCGTATTTCTCGGGAATGCACCGTTATCTGCCGGCGCTCTTCCAGGCTTACGGCTACGAGGGCAGCTATCGTGTCGTCAACGACCGCCCACGTCGCGCCGGTGTGTCGAAGTACACCAACTTCGGACGGGGCCTGATCGGCCTCTATGATCTGATCGGCGTGCGCTGGATCATTCGCCGCACGGCGCTGCCCCACATGCCGGGCGTCAGAGACGGGGCGCCATTCACCAGCTCGAACGCTTCCACGCGCGAGGATCGCCAATGCTTGCAACGCTCATGACGTGGTGGCAATCGCTCACGGCCGCCCAGGTCGGCTGGCTGGCGATCGGGCTGACGGGGCAGGCGCTGTTCTCGGCGCGATGGCTCATACAATGGCTGGTCACGGAAAAATCCCGCCGCTCCACCATGCCCAATGCCTTCTGGTATTTAAGTCTGCTCGGCGGCCTGCTCGTTCTGGCATACGGCATCCACCGCATGGATCCCGTGATCATCCTCGGCCAGTTCGGCGTCCTGATCTATGCGCGGAACCTGTTCTTCATCCATTCTGAAAAGCAGAAGCTGGCGATCGAGACCGGAAGCGTTCCGGCGGAGTCGGCCGTATCCTAATCGCAGCCTCCGGCCGAAATTCGACGCGACAGGCGCGTTGAGTTCGAGCCTGTCTACGGTGTGCGGGCTTTGCCGCAATGCTGCGGACAGCGCCTGGGACGTGCGAGCGTCCTAAAACTTGACGAGCGCACCACTCATGAGGATGTGCAAATCCTCAAGGGGTTCGGAGTTCTGAATCTGGTTGGCGCCGGCCAACACCACATCTGCGTTATAATGGCGATAAAACACATAGAGCTTGGTATCGACGCTCGTGATGTCCTGCGTAATGCCCGCACTCCACATCGTCACCGTGCTGGATGAGATGGCCGCGTCCGCGCCGATGGAGTTGATCGCATCGCCAGCCGTCACCGTGAGACGCGCGTTCGCCCCGCCCTCCATGCGGTAGATTTGGCCGAACAGGGTTGTCGGGCCGATGTCGAACCATTGTCTCTGGAGGCCCGCTTCGGCTGCGAAAAAGGTGCTCTCGGCCGCGGCGTCGAGACCTGCGAAGATCGGCGCGTCTTTCACGTTGCGATCTTCGAACCACCCTCCAGCCACATTGGCATAGAGGCCGGTTGGCCGGTGCATGATGCTGAGAGATCCGCCCACCGTTTGGCAGTCGGCATCGTTCGGAGCAGCGGCGACATTCGTGGCCATGCACTCGATGCTCGGTGCGTCGCTGGCGTCTTTGGATCGACCGTAGCCGACCCGCGCTTCGACCGTGTAATCCGATATGTCGCCCAGGTATTCGACGCTGGCGTCCCACATGTCGTCGGCGCCCCAGGATACGCTCGCGAAAAAGCCGGCGACGGTCGGCGAAATGTATCGGATCCCCGACTGCGCATCGCCTTCGCCCGGCTGGTTGCCGGTATGCTTGATCAAACGGCGCCACGCCACGTCGCTGAGGGACGGAGTGGACTTCGAGCGCAGGCGCAAGCCAAGCCCGCTATCTTCCACGTCCGAGTATTTCCCGCCCCGGTGCGTGCCGGCGAGATTGGCCTCCGTCACCTCTTCCAGAGACGTGACGGCGCGCCCCAGTTGGAGTGTCCCAAAGCCCTTGCTGGCTGCACCCCACCAGGCACGGCGGAGATCCATCCCGGAGCGGGTCGAGATCTGGTCGCTGCGCTTGGAGTTGACCGAGCGCACGCCAATCTCGATCAGGAAGATCGCCGACAGGTCGGGACTGAGCTCCGATTTGCCGCGGAAGCCGAACCGCGTGCGCGAGGCATCGTTGGTGACGAAGTAGGCGTTCTCGTCATAACCGTCGTCCCACGCCATCACCGCCTGGTTGACCTGGCCATAAAGAGTGAGAATGCTCCTGGAGACGCCTTTTGCAGCCGACAAGGCTTCCAATTCCGCGACGCGCGCGTCGAGATCGGCACAGCATGCCGCGAGATCCGTTGCCGTCGCGCCCTGACTGCTCAGCAAGAGGCACCACGCAACTGCTCTCCATCGTCTCGCACCCAACGACCTGTGCCCCACCACCCACACATCCCTTTTCCCACCGGCTGCATCGATCGCGTGCAGGCGCATGGGGCTTCAGGGGCTGGATCGTAGCCAAGCTTCCTGACATGTGGCTGATATTTTCCCTGAACAACGGGAAAGAATGGCAGGACATTACCACCCAGATCCGCTCATACAACGCAACGTTCATGCTGCGTTGCGGGATAAGGCACGCGTTCATGGGCCGCCTGCCAGGCGTTCGGCGCTATTCGCGGAACGCGCGGTTCATCTGATCCGTAACGGGTTTGATCAGGTACGAGAGGTCGGTGCGCTCTCCCGTCGACATGAAGACTTCGACGGGCATGCCCGGAACCAGGGTCAGATCGTCCACGGTGCGGCGGGATTTCTCGTCCATGGTGATGCGCGCGATGTAGTAGGTCTGCCCAGTCTGGGGATCGGTGGTGACATCCGCCGAGACGTGAACGACACGGCCGTCGAGCTCGGGCGTCTGCTGTTGGTTGCAGGCCGATGGCCTCAGCTTGGCCATGCGTCCGACGATGACCTGATCGACGTCGACGGGCGCCACGCGCGCCTGGATGGTGAGATCGTCTTCCTCCGGGACAATGAGTATGACCTGCTCCGCCACCGTGATCACGCCACCGACGGTGTGGACGGCGAGCTCGTGCACGACGCCGCCCTGAGGTGCCCGAAGATCGATGCGGTTGAGACGGTCGCGCGCGGCGACCTCGCGCTCGGCGAGTTCCGATAGTTTAGCTTCGATGGTGCGCAGACCTTCGTCAATTGCCCTCGCTATGTGCATAGGTATCGACGTATCGAAACGTCGAAATACGTAGCGGATGAAAAGGGTGCGGCGCCTCTCGCAGAGTGGAAGCGCCTGGAGATCGTCCACGACGTTCTGACCGCGCAGGATCAGGTAGCTGCGCGCCAGCAGGGTTTTCTCTCTCTTGAAGAGTACGCCGACAAGGTGGAGAAGGGTGACGGATAGAGGGATCCGGATCTTGACGCCCACGGTGTGGGGCTTCCCGTCTTACGCGTCACGCCTCGATGTGCTTTGCCTCGATCGCCGACGCTCTCGACCGAGCGGGCTTGTTTCGATCGAGCAGCGAGCCGCCGCGCGCATCAGCTCCGTACCGACCACCACAGTCCGATCGAGGACAGGCTCGGAGCGATGACCTTCGCATCCGGCGCGAACGCGTTCCATGCCAACAGGTGCTTTTTCGCGACCCTGGTGAGGATGGGTTTCCCCGCGGCGGCCGCGGCTTCGAAGGCGCCCATGAGGCCCCGTCCTCCCGCTTCCAGCTTGCCGAACTTGCTCAACACGACAACGTCGCTGTCCGCAAGGTTCGCGAGCACGGACGCGGCGGCCTGTTCCGTGCCGTCGGCATCGACATGGCACACTTTTCCGGCAGGCAGGATCTCGACGAAAATGGAATGCCGTTCGCCCGTTGCAATATCGCGCAGCACGCCGCCGCTGCTTGCCCTTTCGCCCAGCCCGCGGATTTCTTCAATGACGCCCGCGACCCGAACGCCTCTTATACGCCAACGCTGCACGGCCTCCGCGAACAACCTCTGTGCGGTGGCGTTGTCCGTCCCGATCACCCTTGCAATGTGACGCTTTTCTTCAGCCATCAGCTCCCCCCGAAACATGCTTCTGAGTACGTCTGCGATGGCTCGCGCATCGCTGCTCGCTTCCGGCGGGATCGCATCCGAATGGACCGCTGATCAGAACCGCCGTCCTCGCACCGCAACGAGGCGAAGCTCGAAAAAGTCAGGCAAATCACATCGTCCGATCGGTCGTGGCGGTGCCGGCACGATCCGCCCGCACGTCTGAACACCTCGTTCTGAACATAAACACGAAACTCGGGCTATCGGAAAGGGCGGGATGAGCTTGCTCACGCACTTAATCCCTTCCATTTCCAACGTTTTTCTTACGCCATTTGTAAGGTGCTCACATAACATAAGTTAAGAGCGTCAATGTTTTTGGGCGTAATTTTTAAATTCAAGCCGTCCGAATAGAATTCACATATGGGAATGAAATCGAAACTCCAGGTCGATGCTGGAGGATTGATGGCGCGCGTCCTATGCGGCGCCGATAGACGCCACGGGCAAAACAAAAAAATACCAGGGAGGATACATCGCAATGTCTCAGGAAAAACCTTCGATTGCGCACGGCATGGGCACCGAGCACTGGAACATCGGCGGCGCCATCAATGGATTCCCCCATGTGACGTCGGCCAAGGCAATCCTGGAAGACCTCGGCGTGGAAGGGATCACTTTTAGTGTTTTTGACCAGCATTTCGGAATGAAATGGGCAGGCGGCAGGCCTCATTCGTTCGCAGCGGGCCAAACGAAGGAAACATTTGCGCGTGTCGTTCAGGAGTACAATCGCCGAGGGATACAGTTCAATCTCGTATTCAGCAATTTGCTTGTCGGAGAGGAGCATCTTGGAGACAAGCGCTGCAATTGGATGCTGGAGCACTGTTATCGCCCGGGGAACGGCGTCATCGTAACAAGCCATGTGCTCGCCCGATACATTCGCGAGAAATTCCCGGAGTACCGGCTGATTCACTCGCTGACGCATTTCAACAAGGAGCCTTCGTACTACTTCGAGCACGAGGGTCTTTATGACGTTTTCGTTTTACCGCCACATCTGAATTACAGAGAAAAGGTGCTGCAAGAGCTGCTGGCCCGGCTCGGTCCGGATCGTATCGAGATTTTGGTCAATGAGACGTGCTTCCGGGAATGCAGCATTCGCAGCGACCACTACGAGCTTATCAGCAAAGCATGCCTGGAGGACGATTGGGACCTCTGGGAGCAACTCACCAATAGTTTCTGCCAGCGGGCGCATGCCGAGCGCTTCATGCATATAAAGGATGCCAAGAACGTCAAGGGCGTCAAGAACTTCAGCTTGACCAAAGAGGAGATCGGCGGCCTCAAGGGTCTTGGAATAACGAACTTCAAGCTGGCAAACAGACAGGTGCCAAACCAGCAATACGCGAAATGGATGGATTACTATCTGATTGATCGGCTCGGGCTTTCGACGCCGTTCTACGTTTACGAAAACTACTATAACACCGCCCCGCATTTTGCTGGGCGTCCCCGGAATGGCACTCCCGAGAAGCAGGTTTGACGGTCGCGGTCAGCGCCGTCGGCTGCTGTTTGATTTGCGGTTGAAATAATAAAAGCCAGAGAGGGGGAAACCAATGCTCACCGGAGCTTCGCGCGTTGCCCGTGGAGGCAACGTCTTCAACACGCTTGGGCGCGTGGGCCTTGCGGCGCTTGTTGCGCTTGGGGCCCTTGTTTCGATCAAGTTCATGGAGTCGCCGCCAGCCGCGGCCGACCGCCGGAGCGCGTTGGAACCTCTCGAGCAGCTTGGCGCAAAGCTGTTCGTCGACGTCGATTTGTCGCTCAATAGAAAGCAATCGTGCGCGACATGCCACGATCCGGATGTTGCTTTCTCCGATCCGAGGTCGTCAAAAGCCGGTCGGGCGGTCTCGACAGGGGACGACGGCCGATCGTTGGGCGATCGAAATACGCCATCTTTGATGTATGCCCATTTCACACCGCCGTTGACGAAGCGGAATGACGGGACGTTTGTTGGAGGCCTGTTCTGGGACGGCCGCGCCAACACTCTGGAAGAGCAGGCCAAAGGACCGCTCTTGAACCCGGTCGAGATGGCCATGCCGGATGCCGCGTCCGTGGCGGAACGGATTACTGAAAAAGAGGACTATGTCGTCCGCCTCAAGGCGCTCTTCGGTCCCGATGTGCTCGGCGATCCGGAGCGGACGTTCGACGCGGTCGCCCAGGCTCTCGCCGCCTATCAGCGCACGAGTGAGTTCTCGCCGTTTGATTCGAGATACGACCGTTGGTTGCGCGGCGAGGCAAAGCTCACCTCTCAGGAGGAGTTCGGGCGCATCGTGTTCGTAACGTGGAACTGCCACCTCTGTCACAAGCCGATGCATATGGGCGATCCCAACAGGGAGCTGTTCACGAGCTTCGAATACCACAACATCGGCCTCCCCAAGAACACGCACGTTCGTGCGTTGAACGGAAAGGGAATGACCTACGTGGATGCCGGGTTGCGTGATGGCGCGCGGGCATCGGACGAGGCTCAACTCGGCAAGTTCAAGGTCCCGACATTGAGAAACGTCGCCGTAACCGCGCCATACATGCACAACGGCGTGTTCGACAATCTGAAGACGGCCATTCAGTTCTACAACAAATACACCAGCCGCCGCGTCACGTGGCAGGTCAATCCCGAGACGGGGCTGGCGTGGGGAGATCCCGAGACGACGAGCAACATGTCCCATGCTCAGCTCAAGACGGGGCTTTCGCTCGATGACAACAGGATACTCGCGCTCGAAGCGTTCTTGAAGACGCTCACGGACAAGCGATACGAGCATCTGCTCGACGCTGAGCTCGGGGAACCGAAATGAGCAGCGTCGACCGGTATTGGAACCGCCTCGTCATGAGCCGCCGCAACTGGTGGCTGCCTCTCGCCATCGTGCTCGGCATCGGCATTGGAAGCATGCTGTTCATGGGCGCGCGCACCTACCTGGATGCGCCTCCGATCCCAAGCTTCGTCGACGAAGGCGGCACGACGGTGATCGCGGCGGAAGCGGTGACCCGTGGACAGGTGGTCTTCCTGAAGTACGGGTTGATGAACTACGGTAGCATGTTCGGCGACGGCGCCGGGCGCGGTCCTGACTTCACCGCCGATGCGCTGCACCAGACGGCCCGCGCGATGCGCGATTACCACGCGTCGTCCAATGTCGACGCCGACTCTGCGCTTGCCGTTGCGCAACGGGAGATCAAGAGAAACCGTTACAATGCGGCGACCAACACGGTGACGATGGGGGCTGCACAGACTTTTGCGGTGCGCCAGCTCGAACGCCACGTCGCTGCGATGTTCCGCGGCGAGGGCAGCCACGCGTTCCACCCCGCCGGCTTCATCACCGACGCGGCCGAGCTGCGCGACCTTGCGGCGTTCTTCTTCTGGGGCGGCTGGGTATGCGGCGTCGAACGGCCCGGCAAGAGCTATTCCTATACGCACAATTGGCCCTACGACGAGTTCGCCGGAAACCGACCGAGCGCACACGTCATGCTGTGGAGCGTGCTCGCGCTGCTCGGGCTGGTGGCCGCGCTCGGCGCGGTGCTGTTCCTGTACGGCCGGTATTCGTCGATGGCGGGATGGCGGCCGCCGGGGCGCGCGGACACGCTGCGGCACGCCGGGGCAGCCGCAACCATTGTCCAGGTGGACGATCTGCGGCCGAGCGCGATCCAGTATGTCACCTATCGGTTCTTCGCGGCCGCCGCGGTCCTGTTCGTGCTGCAGGTTGCGGCCGGCATTCTGACGGTGCACGACTTCCTCGGCATCACGAAGGTGTTCGGCGTCGATCTGGCGAATATCCTCCCAATTCCCATCGTGCGCGGCTGGCACCTGCAGCTCGCCTTGCTATGGATCAGCGCGTGCTGGGTGGGCGCATCGATCTTTGCCATCTCGACCGCCGCACCGCACGCGCCGGCGGGGCAGTTGCGGCTCGTAGATACGCTGTTCAAGCTGTTTCTCGTCACCGTTCTCGGTGGTCTGACCGGAATCGCGCTCGGGCCGCACGGCCTGCTTGGCGACTGGTGGTACCTGCTCGGGAGCCAGGGCTGGGAGTTCGTCGAGCAGGGCAAGATCTGGCAAGCGATGCTGTTTGCGGTGTTTGCACTGTGGTGCGTGGTTCTCGCGCGCGCGGTTCGGCCGATCTGGCGGTCCGGTGACGCGTGGATGCTGCCGAAATGGCTGCTGTATTGCGTCGTGTGCGTGCAGGTGATGTTTATTTTCGGTTTCGTTGCCACGCCGGAGACCAACTTCGTGGTGGCCGATTTCTGGCGTTGGGCCGTGATCCACATGTGGGTCGAGGCGTTCTTCGAGGTCTTCACCACCGCCGTGCTGGCATACTTCATGGTGCTGATGGGGCTGGTGAGCCACGCGGCCGCCTCGCGGATCGTGTACTTCGCGACGCTGCTATTCCTCGGCTCGGGCCTGCTCGGTATTTCGCACAACTTCTACTGGAACGCGAAGCCGGTGGTGACGCTTGCGATCGGCAGCGTGTTCTCCACGCTCCAGGTGGTGCCGCTGATATTGCTCACGCTCGAAGCCTGGCAGTTCCGCAATGCGCCGCAGCGCATGTCGCGCAGCGGGGGCGCGGGTGGCGGGTTCGGTCAATCCGAGGCGTTCCTCTTCCTGCTGGGCGTGAACTTCTGGAACTTCCTGGGTGCAGGTCTGTTCGGCTTCATCATCAATCTGCCGATCGTCAACTATTACGAGCACGGCACCTACCTGACCGTGAACCACGCTCATGCAGCCCTGATGGGCGTCTACGGCAATCTTGCGATTGCGATGATGGTGTTCTGCGCCCGCTGCCTGGTCCTCCCGGCGCGATGGAACGGCGCGCTGCTGCGCAGGGTGTTCTGGTCGCTCAACATCGGCCTGATGCTGATGGTGTTGCTGGACCTGCTGCCCGCGGGCATCGCGCAGTTGCTCGACGTGCTGGAGAGCGGCCTTTGGCACGCGCGCTCGCACGCATTCGTGGAAAGCGAGCTGTTCCAGATGCTGACCTGGGCACGCATCGTCGGTGGCGCACTGTTCGTGCTGGGCGGAGTGCTACCGCTGGCATGGTTCATGGTAACGCGCCTCGGCGCCTTAAAGGCACCTGTGCAGGCCGAGACCCTGGAGGCCTCCGAGGAAGCTCGGACCGCACCGCTGCCGGACGCCCGCCGGATTTGAGGGCATCCGGCGGGAGGGTCTCGTGAGCAGCGCATCGGTACGCTGAGAGAGGCGCCGACACGCCGGCCCTCGATGCGTCCGCTCGGCCGTGACGTCTTGCAACGCGACGCTTCGAACAGCCACCGCGAGCGATTTCGCTCGCCAACAGCCGCCCGGTTTCAGGCCATTGCCGGATAGCCGGCGGAGTTGCCCCCGGGAGCAGAGCCCAGTCCGGGCATAGCCGTCTCGTGGCCGGCTTGGTATTGCTCGTCCCAAGTGTTTTGGCCGGCGCGTTTGAGACACCCAGGATATGTTTCCGGCGGAGCCGTCTTCGCGGCGTTGATCGGCTTCGGTTTTCTTGCGACATGCAACTGGAGTGGATCCGGCTTGGGGGCGCAAGAAAGCGCCCGCAGGATGGCGATCTAACCTATTCATCACTGATGTGTTTTTACGGGGTGCTGAAATTCTCCGGTCGGAATCCGCTTCGGACTGAGTTGGGAATTGGGAACATGAGGATCCTGCTGATCGAAGACGAGCCCCTGCTGGGAGAGGCTGTCGCCACCCATCTCAAGAAGGTCCACGCCGTCGACTGGCTGCAATCCCTCGACACGGCATCCGAGGCGATCCAGGCTATTGCTTATGACCTGATCCTCCTGGACCTCAACCTGCCCGACGGCGATGGTCTCGATCTCCTTCGCGCCATCCGTGGATCGGGGCAGCACGTTCCTGTGATCATTATCACCGCGCAAGATCGGATACGGGATCGTATCGAAGGCCTCAACGCGGGGGCCGATGATTACGTCCTCAAGCCGTTTGACCTCGGCGAGCTCACCGCGCGCATTCACTCCGTTCAACGCCGGGTGACCGCAATGCCGAGCCCTCTGCTGACACTCGGCCCTCTGGAAATCGATCAGGTGGCGCGCAAGATTTGACGCGGCGGTGAGGAAATCCTTCTCACCTCGCGCGAATGGGCAAACCACATCGGTGTTGCGGTGCCGCATCGGTGTGTCTCTGTCGCGCTTTTCGCGGATTTTCATTCTCTACTGCTACAGTATTCAATCAAAGATCTCGACTCAGTAGAAGCTGAAGGCGACCCGCTGCGCACGAATTACGTCGTGCACAGGCAAGACCATGCTCGTGCGGTTGCCATGACCTTTAGGCAGTGTGTGTGAAGTCCACCAACTCGTCGCGTCATCGTGCCTCCACCCCAAGCGATGATGCCTTCCGACGCTTGACTATAGAAAGCCGCGATCAGGATGAGTTGTCGGAGTATTTCTCGCAGCACGTGTCAAGGGTCGAGATTTCTCCGGTTTCCGATCCCGGCCGAATTAAGATTTCATCGTCGGTGGTGCCTGTCGCCGGTGCGATCGCGTTCAAGAATTCCATTCCGCACGGTGCGACCTTCCTCCAGAAGGAGGATCTCGAAGGCATCTTCGCCATTCTTCCGACATCGGGCCAAGCCGTGATGAAAATGGCCTCGCGAGAGGTGGCCTGTAGCCCAGGGCAAGGTTTCCTCGGTCCGATGAACGGGGAGACATCCTGGCGTGTTCGGAGCGTTTTTCGGTTGCTGGCCTCAAGTTGCCTGCGGTCAAGTTTCTCGAGTTTTTGGTTTCCGATGCGGGGCAGCGGATCAGTGCCGGTCGTGCGTTCTTCCCGGCCGCCTCCGACGTCGCCATCCCCGATGAGCTTGCCGCCCTGGGGGCACCGGTCAAGCTGAACACCAGCGGCGTGGCGAAGACCGCAGACAAACAGGAAAGAGACGCGCGATAGTCGTTCGTGTGCGCCTTGCAGAGACGGTGGACCCGGATGTGCTGAGAGCTGCCAGCGTGTCCTGCGAAGCTCCTGGCGATCGCCTATGCCTCCCTCACTCTGTAGCCGATGCCGCGAACGGTCTCGATGCGTTGGCGGCCGATCTTGCTGCGCAATTTATGGATATGGACCTCCACCGCATTGCTCTCGACCTCCTCCTGCCAACCGTACAACGCGGCTTCGAGGTCTGCCTTCGAATGAACGACACCCGGCCGTTCCATCAGCACCTGCAGAAGGGCGAACTCGCGGCGCGAAAGATTGAGTGCCACGCCGCCGCAGGTGCCGGTGCGTTTGACGGGATCGAGGGAGATGTCTTCCCACGTGATCATCGGGTCGACACGACCCACGGCGCGGCGGCGAAGCGCACGCAACCGCGCGGCTACCTCGTCGAGATCGAACGGCTTTCCGAGATAGTCGTCCGCTCCATCGTCCAGTCCGCGGATCCGGTCGCCGACCGCGTCCCGCGCTGTCAATAGAAGAACGGGGACGGAATTTCCCCGCTGTCGAAGCGATTTCAGAACATCGAAGCCGGACCCATCCGGCAACATGAGATCGAGCACCACACCGTCGAATGTGGTGGTGTCCAGCGCCGCCAGCGCATCGGCACATGTCGAGACGGGCTCGGCGACGATACCGTGAATCCCGAGCCCGACCGTCAGGCCGTTCTGTATGACGAGATCGTCTTCGACGATAAGAACCCGCATCGCTGTGCTTTCCCCAAGCGAGGTGTAGAAAGGGCGGCCCATGCTCGAAACACCTTAAGGCTGCCTTAAGGCGCGGGGTAAAAGGTGCCCGACCGAAAATCCCGCAACCGAGCCCACAACCGAGCCACGTCGAGGAGAATGGGAGCCCGTTGAATGAATTCAATGACCGCGCGCCTTTTCGCCCTCCTTGTCGTCGCCACGGGTCTCGTGTGGGCATCCGGGATCGCCTGGATCTATTCTGGCAGCAAGAAGGAGCTCGAACGCGTTCTGGACGCGCGCCTCGAGGAAGCCGGCCGGATGGTCAGCTCCCTCATCGAGAATGCCGACGTCAAGGTCTCGACAGGGGTGTCCGGAGTCAGGGTCGGCGGCAAGTCCACGGCCATCGCCGGCCGTGCGGAATCCGACTTCGAGCTGGCTTGCCAGATCTGGTCGATCCATGGGGAGTTGGTCGGACGATCGGCGCACGCTCCGACACAGGCATTGAGCACCACCTCGACCGGCTTCTCCGACCAGGATATCGGCGGAACGCGGTGGCGTGTCTACGCGCACGAGGACGATACGCGTGGCCTCAGGGTTCTTGTCGGCGACAGGATAGATCGACGCGAAAGCCTCGTGCGCGGCTTGATCTACGGCTTGGTCGTCCCCGGTATCGGGGTCTTTTTCGTTCTCAGCGGATTGTTCTGGATCGTCTTGCGCGAGGGGCTCCAGCCGCTTCACCGTCTGACGCACACCGTCGCTTCTCGCGATCCTGACGAAACGGTCCCCATCGACATCGGGACCGCGCCGCGCGAAATTCGCCCCGTGGTCGATGCGCTGAACGGGCTCTTCTCCAAGGTGATATCGGCGCGCGAGCACGAGCGCAGTGTGACGGCCTATGCGGCCCACGAGCTCAAGACGCCCCTTGCGGGACTGCGCACGCAAGTTCAGGTGGCGCTCGCCGCCAACGATCCCGACATGCGAAAAACCGCGCTCAGGAATGCGATCGTTGCAGTCGATCAGACGACACGCATGACCCGGCAGCTGCTCGCCTTGGCCGAGATCGAGGCTGACACGGAGCCCGCGCGCCGGGAGTGGATCAACGCGGGCGAGCACCTCGAAACGATAGGGCGCGAACTTGTCCCTCGTGACGGGGAAACGGCGATCGCCGTCTGCCCGAGACTGAAAGCCACGAGGATCCTGGTCGACCCGGACGCGTTTCACATCGCCGCGCGGAACCTGGCGGAAAATGCGCTCCAGCATTCTCCGCCGGGCGAGTCCGCGCACTGGACGTTGGGCGAAGCCGATGGCAACGCATCGATCGGCATTGAGGATTCGGGGCATGGCCTCGACGACCAGGAAATGCAGCTCGTGACGCAGCGGTTCTATCGTGGGCGCCACAAGACCGGAATCGGAAGCGGGCTCGGATTGGCGATCGCCAAGACGGCGCTGGAGAAAGACGATCTCGCGCTTCGCCTCGAACGCCGCGAACCGGGGCCGGGGCTTCGCGCTTCGATCATGATCGGCAGCGACCGCATCGCGCTGTAACGCGCCCGGCGACGCAAACTCTCGCGCTTCGACTGCAGAGAGATCGCCCTCTTAAGCCTGCCTTAATGTGCGCCGTCTTCAACGCCGCCTGCGATGACCGCGCAGGAGGTTCGACACGCTGCGCTCGCCTGCGGCCTGCTCGGCGCGGGCATCGTCGAACGGGGTGCACAGGGGGCGAGTTGACCTGAGCATCCGTTTTCGAAAGCCAACGGCAAACGGAGGACTCCGATGTCTACACGACGAGAATTTCTGGAACATGCCGGTGCGTTTGGGCTCGGTGCCGTCTTCCTGACCCGTCTCGGTGGTGTGGCGCACGGTGCTGCCGCTCGCGCAGGCACCGCCGTCACGAAGGTGCCCGGCCTGATCCTGGAGACGATCGAGGCCGGCGGGATCTCGCACTATTCCTATTTCATCGGCGATACGATCACCGGGGCTGCGGCCGTCATCGATCCCAAGCGCGATGTGGACGACTACATCGAGCTGGCGCGAAAGCACCGTCTGACGATCACGCACGCGATCGACACGCACATCCACGCGGACTTCGTGTCCGGCGCGCGGGAGCTTGCCCACCGCACAGGGGCCGCGGTGTGTGCCAGCACGGAAGGGGGCGCGGCGTACGGATACGCCGTGCAGCCGCTTCGCGACGGCGCGGTGCTGGAGGTCGGCGACCTCCGTCTCCAGGCGATCCACACGCCCGGACACACGCCGGAGCACATGTCCTATCTCGCCTCGCGGCGCGGCAAGCCGAATGACTATTGGGGCCTGTTCACCGGCGATTTCCTGTTTGCCGGCGCCGTCGGACGCCCGGACCTGATGGGCGTGGAAAACACCGATCGGCTCGCGCGTTTGCTCTACCAATCCGTTCAATCGGCATACACGGCGTTGCCGGACGCCCTTCCGATCTATCCGGCGCACGGTCCGGGCTCGCCGTGCGGCGCGGGCATCGTGCAGCGCGACGGGATCCCGACATTGGGGATCGAGCGCGAGCTGAACCCCGCGTTGCAGTTCAAGGACGAGGAGAAGTTCATCGAGGACCTGCTCTTCTCGCAACCGCCGGTCCCGTACTATTGGCCACGCATGAAGCAGATCAACGCACGCGGACCCGAGGTCCTGGGCGAGTTGCCGACGCCCCACGCGATGGCGCCGAAGGAGTTCAAGACGCTCGTCCAGTCCGGGACTGTTCAACTGTTGGACACTCGGCACATGCTGGCCTTCGGAGGCGCGCATGTCCCTCACGCGATCAATATCGGCCATTCGCCGTCGGTCTCGATGTGGGGCGGCTGGCTCCTGAACCCCGAGCAGCCGATCGCGCTGGTCGTGCCGTCGAAGGGCGCGGAACGGGAGGTGGTTGCGTGGCTGGCGCGAGTCGGGCTGATGAAGTTTGCCGCCGTGCTCGACGTCGGCAAGCATCCTTCCGGAATGGATGCGTGGGTGATGGAGGGCGAGGACTTTACGGCGATCCCGCAACTCTCCGTCCATGATCTGCGCAAGCGAATGGTCAAAGACGAGATCCAAGTGTTCGACGTTCGCCAGCCGCAGGAGTGGGACCAAGGACATCTTCCCGGCGCCCGTTTCATGTTCCTGCCGGAAATCCAAAAGCGAATGACGGAGCTCGATAAGTCCAAGCCGATCGCCGTCTATTGCGGCACGGGATACCGGGCGAGCATCGCGGCAAGCCTGCTCAAACGAGCGTCGTTCAACGTCTACAGCGTTCCGGGTTCCTTCGGCGGCTGGCTCGAAGCTGGCTACGACGTGATCGTGCCGCCCGCGCCGGGCCGGGCGTCCGACACGCGCCGCGCCTGATCCTGCATCTCGGCGGCGTCAGAACCCCTGTCCCACCAACTCGATATTCAGAGGAGGGAGCCCACGTGCCCCGCTTCGCAAGACATCTGTTTCTCATCTTCGTTTCGGTGAGCTCGCTTTCCGCGCTCGCACCTTCGGCCGCGAGCGAGAAGCCGCGCGCGCACGAATTGCGACGCGTGTCGCTCGTCTACATCAACGACGTCCATGCTCAGCTCGAACCTCATCCCGAGCTCTTCTGGTCCAGCGGACGCGACGAGTTCGTCCGCGATGTCGGCGGAGTGAGCCGCATCGCGACCGTGTTCAAGCGGTTGCGCGAGAGCCGGCCGGGCGAGCTGCTCTTCATCGACGGTGGCGATACGATCCAAGGCTCGGGCCCGGCAGCGTGGACACAAGGTAAAGTCGTGGTCGAGCCCATGAACGCACTCGGGCTCGATCTCGCCGTCCCCGGGAACTGGGCCGTTGCGTACGGCGCCGGGCCTTGGAAAGAGCGCGCCAACGAGTTCAGCCACCAGGTCGTCGCAGCGAATATGCTCGATGCCGCAACCGGCGAATTGCTCTTCGAGCCGTATGTCATCAAGGAGCGTAACGGCGTCCGTATCGGCCTGATCGGGTTTACCGAGCCGGACATTCCGACCCGCCAGCCACCCCACATGAGCGAAGGTCTCTCGTTTCGCGGAACCGAGGTTCTCCAACCTCTCGTGACGGAATTGCGTGAACGCCATCGCGTCGACGTCGTGGTGGTCGCCACGCATATCGGCCTCTCCAAGGCAACCCACTTGGCCGAGACGCTCGTCGGTGTCGATGTCGTCCTATCGGCCGACACGCACGAGCGCACGTACGAGCCGATCGTCCGCGGCGACACGTGGGTGGTGGAAGCCGGCGTGTTCGGTTCGTTCGTCGGGACGCTCGACCTGTTCGTCGATGGGGTCGGCAAAGTTGTCGACCGCGCCTGGCGCCTGATCGAGCTGCGTCCCGAGCTGTTCCCGGAAGACCCGGACGTGAAACGCGTCGTTGAGGATGCGCTCGCCCCTCACCGTGCCCGGATGAACCGTGTGATTGGCTACACCGACGTCTGGCTCGCCCGCTACGAGGTGCTGAACACACCGCTCGACAACATCGTCGCCAGTGCCATCCGCGACGCGACCGGCGCCGATGTCGCGCTGAGCAATGGCTTCCGATTTGCGCCGCCGACCGCGCCAGGGCCGATCACCGAAGCCGATCTCTGGAATTGGCTGCCGGTTCCGCTTGCGCTCAAGACGGGGCAGGCCACGGGCGCTCAGTTGAAGGAATACTGGGAGACCGAGCTCGAGAACGTCTTTTCCCGCGATCCACAAAGGTTGTTCGGCGGGTGGATGCCCCGCTCCGCGGGCACGACTCTGAACGTCGCGGTTCAAAATCCCGTCGGCGGTCGCGTCGGTGATCTCCTCATCGACGGAGCGCCGGTGCAGCCGCAGAAGACCTACACGCTTGCCGCAGGGAGCCGAAAAGGCGCTCCGGAGAACTCCGTTCACCGGGTCGAAGGGTGTCAATTCATCCGGCACATGTCGATCACGACGCACGACGCCGTGGAACGGTATCTGCGGCTGCACTCGCCGATCCGGACGTCGGGACTCATGCGCATTCGCTGCACGGACTGCTCCGGCATCATTCGTTCCCAGACCCTGGATCAGCTTCAGAAGGATATCGCCAATGACCACCACTAAGACGCTGAACAGCCGATCTGCGAGGCATACGTCGGCCTCCCATCTCATCGCCACCGCTGTCGCCTTCGTGCTCGCGATCGCATTTCTTCTCGTGGTCGTGGCAGGATCGGCGTGGGCGCCTGCGGGGGCGGCACCTGCCAGCGAGCGCGCCGTCCTCGGGATCGAGCGCGCTGGGTCCATCAAGGCCGTCTTCCAGATCACCAAAGATGAAACGACGGATGGCGTGCACAAGGGGTTGTTCGCTTTGAGGGAAATGCACAAGAGCTACGTCGCCGCTGGGATCGACCCGAAGCAGCTCGATCTTCGCGCCGTGTATCATGGCGATGCCGCCGACCATCTCCTCACCGACGAGGCCTGGAACAGATGGCGCAAGGAGACAGGCGGCAATCCGAGCCGGGACATCATCGCGGAGCTTGCGCAACTCGGAGTAACCGTCGAGCTGTGCGATTCACGGCGTGTTCAAAACGGCTGGTCGAAAGGCGATGTCCATCCCGACGTCGTGCTGGCAGCCAACGCGTATCAGCGGCTGATCGAGCTTCAGCTCGAAGGCTATGCCCATATCCGTTTCTGACCAAGAATAGGGATGAGGAGGAAGTCTCGCACGTTCGGCACCGCAGGAGGTTCCTATCCTGCTTGTGTCCCTTGGAAAGGCTGCGACCTGTGGTGTCTGCTCTCCTTGTGAAAGCAGACACCACCAAGCCCGGGACAAGGCGATCATCGATCGGCCCTGCGCCTCAGAACGCGAGTGTCAATTGCTCCCCCGCGATCGGAGCCCGATTTTTGCGCCCCAGCCAAGGCGAGCGGTCGTGCTGCTCAGCCAGCGTGAGGCGCGGAGCGATCCGGCCATCGCCGCTGAAAAGCGTTCGTAGGAGATCCGGACAATTGCATTCCCGGCTGCGGTGCAGCAGCACGATGTGGTCTGGCAGCCGGCGTGCGCTGTCGAGGATCGTACGGATGGCGCTAAAAGCCTGAGGATTGGAGAGATGGCCGCGGCCACCCGTGATGCGGCGCTTCAGGAACCATGGGCGACCACTGTTCGCCTGCATCTGAGGATCGTAGTTGGACTCGAGCGCGATACAATCGAGATCGCGGAAACGGTCGAACAGGTAACGTGGCACGTGTCCGAGATCGGTGGCATAGCCGATGCGATAGCTGAAGCCGTCGATGACGAAGCCATGGGACCCGAGCGTATCATGCGCGAAATGGATCGGATCGCACGTGAGACCGTCGATCGGCGAGAAGGGGGCCGTATCGAACGACCGGATGAGCGGCATGAGCTCCGGGCAACTTAGTGCGAGGCCGGCGACTTTGTTGACGTGGCAATGCACTGGAATGTTCAGGCGCAGGAGGGTCGAAGACCATCGGGGAGAGAAGTGATCTCCATCGAGGTGAGTGAGGCAAAGTGCCTTTATGTCGGTCAGATCGACGCCGGTTCCCTCCAGGCGTTCGGAGAGCGAGCGCGGACCGATGCCGGCGTCGACGAGCACGACGCCGCCCGGCGAGCGTACGACCGCCGCATTGCCTGCCGAGCCGCTGGCAAGGATGCACAGTTCGAGCGACATCGATCTCCCCGGATCTTCACATGGTCAATACTCGGCGGGTGGGCGCCCGCGCAGGATGTCTGCTGCGGAAATACGCCGATATTCTGGTGAGCCGTTGGCGGGAGGAAGGTGGCGATATTCCTCGCATTGAGGGAACCTCTATCGCACCGCGTCGAGGAAGCGGCGATGCCGCTGGTATTGGTCCAGCACGTCG
>DAOMQQ010000013.1:0-31634 GCA_035445405.1 Hyphomicrobium sp. | reverse complement strand
TTCGCGGCGGACAGACGCCAAGGGTCGCAGGCCCCTCGACCGAGAGCGAGTGAACGCGTAGGGCCGCAAGGTCGTCGGCGGGATAGCCATGCGACCATAGCTATTCCGCGACGAAGGCGGTGCCGTGACTGCCGCTTTTGCAGGAGCGCTTAGCCAGACTGGTTCACGGAGCGAAGCCAGTTCATGAACATCGGGCCTGCTGCGGCGCTTGCGGCTCGCAGCGTGGCGGATCTGACAAAGACGCCGAGCTCGCGATCGTCGTAGCTGCCGGAAAGATCGGACGGCCGAAAACAGCGATCGATCTCGATTTCAATTCGAAGCTTCGTCTCGTCCCCGAGATCCGCCTTCCGCAGCACGCCGCTGAGCGGAACATCCCGCCCCGTCACCACGAGCACCGATGCCATCGGTGTTCCGTTCACGCGAAGCGAAATCCGGCGCGGACCCTGAGTGAGCCCCGCACCGGCGCCCGCACCGACCACGAGGCCAAGCTCGAGATCGCATTCAGCAGGCTCCAGCAGAACGAGGTCGAGCCGACCCACGGCTCCCTGGCTCCAACGGCCCATCGGCTCCGCGCCATGCCAGCTCGCATCGTCGAGGAAACCGTCCGCGGATACACTTTCGCTTTCGATGGGTTCAGCGCCGAATCGAATGACTTGCCCGAGCTGATACAGCCGCGAAGAGTTCCCGAGCGCCGAAAGGCTTTCCCGGCTGGAGACGATGATCTCGCGAACGAAGACGCTCAAACGCCGATCGTCCTTCAACGCATTGGAAAGCTGATAGGGAACGCAATCGGCATCCGCCGCAATTGTGAAGCGAAGAGTGCGATCAACGCCCTCCATGAGCCCCGGAGGAATGGGCGCGATAAGACTCTCGATGGCTCCCGAATGGCAGGTTTCGCGCGCGATCTCGCATCCGTTGAGGGACAGCGAAACCGTCACGCCCTCGGGCCGCGAGTCGATCAACTCGCCGGGCACACTGAAGACGATACCGATCGCGATTGGTTCTTCGGGAGCCTCATGAAGCCGGAGCGCGAAGCTCCCTTCACGCCCCATGATCCAGCGCCCGTCATCCTCGGCTCCATGCCAGCCCTGCGTGTCGAGCATTTGCGAAGCCAAAGGATGGGCCCAGTGCGTCGCGCCGACACCTAAAGGAATGCGGTCTCCCAGGCGATACGCGACCGCATCTCCGGCGTTCGGAACCTCTCCGGCCGCATCGCTTGCATGCTCCGCACAGGCTCTGCTCACTGTGAAGCCGAGCAGGCCGACCCCGAACGCACCGCCATCGTGACCCAGGCCAAGCTTCTCCGGCGAGCGATTGGTGGGGGCTACGATTTCGAGCACGAGCGGCTGAACGTTCCGATAGACCGACTTCGGAATTCGAATGGTGCTGACGGCCACGTCGTCGGAGGCGCAATGCAACTGGCCGACCACTCGATCGAAATCGGCGACGACATCCGCGGCGAACGGCGCATCCGCACTTGCGACCGCTCGATAGCGGAGCGTCACGTCGAGATCTTCGTCGACCGGCTCGTGCAGCATGATCCTGAGCGCCGCATAGGTCCCCTCACGGCGCGCGCCCCAGGCGGAATCTATGGCGGGATTGCCTCGCAGCAGAGCGGAACCGATGTCGGGCGCACGGAGATCCACGGGCTTCCCGAGCGAGACGACGGCATGACGATCGACCGGGGATGGGGTGTAAAGCTCAGGCGCGAACCCGAATGCAGCCGGAACGATGGAAAGCTCGCTTAAACCGATACCCACTGGGCGCGTATCTTTAGTGTTCGATGCGAGCGGCATGGAGACGCGAGACATTCCAAAGCCGACCAAGGCTTCATCTCGATCCTCGATGCAGTGAGCGGGAATGTCGAAGCTGTAAAGCCTGAGCTCGCTCTCCACGAACCGGATCGTGCCGACCTCGCACCCATTGACGGTAACGACGCAGTTCTCCCTGTTGTCCTCGTTCGCGAGTGCGCGGGCCCGTACAGCCAGGCGTACTCCGCCCGAAACCGCGACACGCAGGGGAACGCGGACGACGGCGGCCTCCTGCGCGCTCCACGTGCCCCACGTTTCGCGGCCATGCCAGCCCTGGAGCTCGATGCCGTCCGCGGGAGGACTGGCGATCGTAGCGATCGTTCCAGGCAGATACCCCGCGAATTCGCTGCGAAGGCGGTGGCCGTCGGCGACCAAGGCACCGAGCTCTGCGGCCGTCTCGCGCCAGAGGTGAGGCCGGTACTCTGCCTTGATCTCCGCCTCGCGGGCCTCGCGAGCGCTTTTGCTCCCGACATAGAACTTGATCCGCGCTAGCCAGGCAGCGAAGTCCAGAGGATCGATCAGATCTGTGATGCGCGGAGCAATCTCCGGCACGGAGGAGGCATTCGTCGCGATGCAGATCTTTCCGCGCGACAGGCTTTCGCCGACCGGCAAACCCCATCCTTCGTAAAGCGAAGGGTAAAGGGTGAAGATGCATTTCTCGTACAGCCAATCGAGCGAGGCGTCGTCGACCTTATCCAGCACGTGGACTTTGTCGGCCAGGATGGGATCCTGCGACAAGGCGCGGTAGGTTTCGCCGCCATTCCAGGCAACGCCGCCGACGATAACGAGCCGCGGGCACTTCCCTTTCATCTCCTCGGCCAGTCGTCTCCAGACGCTGTAGAGAAGGCCGTAGTTCTTGCGCGTATGGACGGCGCCCACGGTCAGCACGAAGTCCCGGCCATCGAGCGCCGCAAGGATGTCTGCGCTCGGCTCCGGGCAGTGCGCGCTATTCGAAACCTCGAAATCGTCGCCCTCTCGCAGAACCTTCAACGCCGGCAGGAACAAACCGTTGTCGAACGCGAAGTCCTCGATGTCCGCCTTTGTGTGCTCGGAGACGGACACGATGCCCCGGCTCGCCGAAAGAAGCGTCTTGAGGTTCGCGGCGAAACGAGGGGCGTATCCTTCCTCGAACCAGTGAGGGAACTTGACGGGAATGATGTCGTGGAACACCGAGGTGAGGCTGAGCCTTCTACCGGAGCAGAAGTCGCTCAGAGCCTCCACATAGCGCGTGTTCTGCATCCATGCGCTACCGCCGACAATCAAGTCCCGGGCGTGCTCGGGCAGGCGAGGCCGGATACGCCGTTGCCCGGAGATCGCGAGATTGCCGGCGACATCGCCGGTTTCGATCGACGTCGGATAGATGTGGACGAAGCGTCGCGTCGGATCGTGCCACGCGACGAACGAAACGTCCGTCGACTTGTCGTTGAGAAACGCGCGGGCCAATGCCATTTCGAACCTGGCAATTCCCGTCCAGCGACCGGAGTGATTGGCGGAGGTCGTGACATCGAGAACGATGTGGCGAGGCCCTGCGGAAGTCGGTGTCGTCCCACCGGACCTCGCGACGATCGCCCGAGCACGGGCCTCTTCAGCGTCATTCGACGCGTCCTTCGCGACGCCGACATGCGCGGACGCCAGGGTCTGCTCGTAAACCTTATGCGTCGCCTCCGCGTAGCGTGACCAACTGTAGTTGTCCGCTACGTGCGCCTTCAGCTCGGCGCGTCGTGTAGCGTCGAAGGGACTATCGTAGGCGGCCAGGATTTCTTCACGAATGGACGCCGGATCGGCCGGATCGCAGTATCGGGCAAAGTCGCCGAAATACTCGGGCTCCGATGAGCGGTTCGAGAGCACCATCGAGGCGCCCGCCGCTCCAGCCTCCAGAGCCGCGAGCGGCGCGCCCTCCGCCCAGCTCGGCAGCACAACGACGCGGGCTCCGGCAAGCGCCGAGGGAATAAGCGGGCTGTCGGGCTCGATGCGGCCAATTTTGTGCAGGTTGGACCCCTCGAACCGCTCCATGGCCGCGCCGTAGGCTTTGTTCGACACGGCTCCGATGAGCACGATCGGCAGATCGAGGCCGTGCAACGCCTGCAGCATAAGGAGCTGGTTCTTCCGCGGCTCGATGCGCGCAACACAGAGGATGTAGTCGCGGACACCATAGGCATCCGCGAAGACGCTTGGATCCGCATTGCCGAAGCGTTCCGGATCGACCGGATTACGCACGATGCTGCTCGCCGCCGGCTTGGCCCCGATGCGTTCGAGCGCTCGGCGCTCGCATTCGCTGAGCAGAATGACGTGATCGGCAAGGCCGATCGTTTCGCGCACCACGGCGTGATGTCCCGGCATCGCTTCGGAGCTGACGCGGCCTGCCGCCTGATCCCGCACGAACGCCTGCCGCGCTGCCGCAATCTCCGAGTCCATCTGCTCGAGAGGACGCTGCTCGGAATAAAGCCCTGGGATCGTCTCTCGCCACAGGGCTTGCTCGGAATGATCGAGGAAGATGGGAGAAAAAACGTACGGCTTGCCGAGGCTCTTTGCGCGGCGCGCGAGTGCGGAGGATGTTTGGGGCGACCAGATGTTGAAGCCATGGACAACGCTTGCGTCGCGCATCCCGGGGTCGGGATAGTGAAGAGCTTCGGCCTGGCAGCCCATCTCGCGCAGATGGCGCGCCGTCCCCGGCACGCGGACGGTCGGCCCGCCGAGCGATGAGCGCTCCGAGCCATGGGTCAACAACGCGACCTTGCCGACCTTCGCTCTCTTGGCCTGAACGACCGCCGTCTGTTCGCTGATGCCCCGCTCGGCGAAAAGGCGTCGGAACAGACGTTCGTGCCCCTCGGCCCAGCGATCCCACGTGCGATCCTCGACGGTCGCCCGCAGCGCACGCCGCTCCGCAACGACGGTTTCGAGCACGCGCCTCAAATCCGCGGCGTCGCCGTTCTTGAACTCGATATGGGGGAACTCCGGAACCCATCCAACCTTGGAAGAGATCACCGGCACACCGCACGCCAGCGCCTCGACGACGCACATCGGGCCGCCCTCGTACAACGCCGGCACGACGATGTAGTCCATCTGGTTGTAGAAGTCGCCGAGCTTGCCGTCCGGCACATGGCGCCCCGGCGCCGGCCAGCCGTCGCCCGTGAAGTGCCATTCGATGCCGGGCACGTCCATCACCTGCTGGACGAGCGCCTCTCCCTTCCGCCCCGTGTGATACGTGCGCCCCACGACCCCGATCTTGACCACGGGCGTGAAAGCCTCGAGATCCACGCCCGGCGAAATGGATTCGACCGTGTCAATGCCTCGGCCGCGGATGATGTCCTCGTACATGCGAGAGTGGCACACGCAGTAATCGACGCTCCCGGCCACCGAGAAAAACTTGTTCGCCGTCTGCTCGTCGCGCTCGAGATGCGCGAAGTACGCGACCTCGATGGGGGAGACCCGCTTTTTCCATGTCGAATATGTGACGTAGTACTGAAGATCCGCGAGAGGATCGACGGCGTCGCCATAACGTACGAAGGGAACGCGCTTGGCGATTTCGGACGCGAGCCTTTCCAGGATCCAGCCTCGATCCGACGTAACGATATTTACGATACCCATCGCGCGATCAACATCCAAACAAGAATGAGAGAAACCAATAGCCGTATGATAGAGCCGAATTTTTAGGCGATTTACGAGCAGGTTAGCGGCGGCGTCAAGGCTTGTGTCCCTCGCCCGCCGGACGGCAGCTGCACCAGCGCGACACCTGAAACACGGAGGGCTCGCGCGTTTCCCTGTTGTCCCCGCGCCGATGGACGGCGGTATCGTTTGCGGGGCGCCGTGATCGGCGCGATGGACAGGAGAGTCACGTTGGAGAGCACAACCAATCTGTCGCTGCCCTACATTATGCCGGCGCAGGCCCAAAAGCACGTGACGCACAACGAAGCGATCCGCGCACTCGACGCCATCGTGCAACTAAGCGCAATCGATCGTGCGCTTGCCTCACCCCCGGGCTCGCCCTCCGAAGGCGACCGATACATCGTGCCTGCTGGAGCGACAGGAGCATGGGCAACCGAAGAAGGGAGCATCGCGGCCTGGCAAGACGGAAGTTGGGCATTCTATGCTCCGCGCGAAGGCTGGATCGCCTGGGTGGCGGCCGAAGACGCTCTTTTCGTATTCGACGGGGGCACCTGGGCGAAGGCCGCGAGCGGATCGGGAAGCGGCCCCGTTTCGATGATCGGCATCAACACGGCAGCGGATCCCGTCAACCGGCTTGCGGTCAAGTCGGATGCGGCGCTCTTCAGCCACGACGACGTGACACCCGGCGCCGGTGGAATGCAGCTCAAGGTCAACAAGGCCACAGCCGGAGATACAGCCTCGGTCCTGTTTCAAACCGCATTCTCAGGGCGCGCGGAGTTTGGCCTTGCCGGCGACGACGACTGGCACGTGAAGGTCTCTCCCGACGGAAGTGCCTGGCATGAAGCTTTGGTCGTGGATCGCACCTCGGGACGCATCCGTTTTCCGTCCGGCGGCGCGCGGGAGGTCCTCGCGGCAAACCGGACGTACCACGTCCGCCCCGATGGATCTGACAGCAACACCGGTCTCGCCAACACCTCGGGCGGCGCCTTCGCCACCATCCAGAAGGCCCTGGACGTGACGTTCGGCACGCTCGATATGGCAACGTTCAACGTCACGATCCTCGTGGCGGCCGGAACCTACGCCGAAAACCTCATGGTGCGGACACCCCGCCTCGGAAGCGGCGCGGTCATTCTGCAAGGCAATCTCCTGAACCCTGGAAACGTCGTGATCGCAGGCACGTCGGACTGCCTGCAAGTGACCGGCGACGGCCTGCTCGATATCCGCGGCTTCCGGCTCAATCCCGGCACAGGCCGGCATGGACTCTACGTCAACGGGTTCGGCACGGTCTTCTTCCGCAGCATCGAGTTCGGCGCCACGACCGGCGTCCACATACAGGTGCTGGGCGGCGGGCTGATTCAAGCCGCAGGCAGCTATGCTATCCTGGGCAACGCCGCGCGGCACATCGTATCGTCCCGGGGCGGCATGGTGACAATTGTCGGTCAAACCGTGACATTGTCGAACGCTCCCGTCTTTTCGCAGTTCGCGGTGGCAGACCTCGGCTCCGCGATCATGGCCAACGGCAACACCTACACGGGCGATAGCGCAACAGGAGCTCGGTACGCGGTCTCGACGAACAGCGTCATTCATACCAACGGTGGCGGCGCGAACTATTTCCCCGGCTCCGCGGCGGGCACGGCGACGACGGGCGGGCAGTACGTCTGAGCCCCGCCCCCGTGCAGCCGAGGTGGCCGCTCCGCGCGCCTCAACGGGTTTCGTCGGCCTCGCGCTTGTAAACGTCGTCGCTCCGGATGATGTCGTCCTCGCCGAGGTACGTTCCGATCTGGACCTCGATCAACTCAAGCGGAACCTTGCCGGGATTTTCGAGACGGTGCCACTGTGTGGCGACGATGTAGACGCTCTCGTTCTCGCGGACCAGCGTCTCCTTGCCATCCACGGTGACGCGCGCAGTTCCCTTTACGACGACCCAGTGCTCCGAACGGTGGTGGTGCATTTGCATCGAGAGAATGCCACCCGGGACCACGTGCAGCAGCTTGACCTGGAAGCGCGCCCCGATATTCAGCGTCTCGAAATAACCCCACGGGCGGTAGCTTCTGACGTGCTGCTCGTATTCCTTGCGGCCTTGGGTTTTGAGCTGGGCAACAAGCCGCGACACATGCTGCGAATGAGACCGATCCGCAACGAGAACGGCATCCGGCGTCTCCACGATCACGAGATCCTTGACACCGATCGCGGAAACAAGCGCGCGTTCGCTGCGAATGTAGCAGCCTTCCGTATCCTCAACGATCACATCGCCATGGATCGAATTTCCCGCCTCGTCGCGCGGCGTGGTATCCCACAGAGACTCCCACGAACCGAGATCGCTCCAGCACGTATCGTCGAGCGGCAGGACGACCGCCTTGTCCGTCGCCTCCATGACCGCGTAGTCGACGGAGATGTTCGGCGCCTGACTGAACTCGTCAGGGTCTAGGCGCAGAAAGCCCATATCCCGCGATGCCCCCGCAAGCGCTTTGCGTGCGGCGTTGAGCACGTGCTCGGCATGACGCGAGAGCTCGCTGATAAAGACATCCGCGCGAAAGACGAAAATCCCGCTGTTCCAGAGATACCTGTCGTCAGCGAAGTAACAAGCGGCAGTCTCGGCGTCCGGCTTCTCGGCAAAGCTTTCAACCTCGAAGGCCGCCGCAGAGTCTGCCGCAAGCGGCGCGCCCTTGCAAATGTAGCCATAGCCTGTATTTGGCCCCGTTGGAGGAATGCCGAAGAGCACGATGCGGCCTCCCCCGGCAAGAGCCGCACCCCGGCGCAAGGCGGCCTGAAACGCTTCTCCATCAGAGATGAAGTGATCCGACGGCATCACGGCAAGCACAGGCGAGCGCTCTCTTTCCATAGCCAACAGGGCAGCGACAGCGATCGCAGGCGCGGTATTGCGTCCCACGGGCTCAAGCACAATGGAAGAGGGTGAAACGCCCGCGACCGCGGCCTGCTCCCTCACGAGGAAGCGATGCGCATTGTTGCAGACGATAACCGGATCGCCGATGCCCTCTGTCGTCGCGAGACGCGATAGCGTTGCGATGAAAAGACTCCCCGACGCTCCATCCAATCCGGAAACGAACTGCTTCGGATACATGGCGCGCGACAGGGGCCAAAGCCGTGTCCCCGAGCCGCCAGACAGAATCACCGGAACAATTTCGGAGCTATACAAAGCAAATGGCTTCATACCGGATCGATGGAGTGTCATGAAGGACCGCAATCGTAACGACGATCGAGTAGCATCAGCAAATATGACAGGATTAAAACGATCGCATCCGCTCCGCTTCTCCCAAGATCGACAATCGCATCCCTTTTATCAAGTCCTCAACAGATGCAGATCGTTAACGCTAGTCTACTGCGTGCTGGCCCTCGCCGGCGCAGTCGAGCCCCTTAAAGACCCCGGACTGGCGGTCCTGGGCTGGCTGTCGATGGCGATCCTCTCGGTGGGCATGGGAATGATCTTCGCCATCGGGACCGAATATTCGGAGGTTGCCGAGCGCTTCGTGCAGCCGATCCAATACCTCATGCTGCCGATTTCGGGAGCGTTCTTCATGGTCGCCTGGCTGCCCAAGTTCGCCGCCGATCTTGCGCTCTATAACCCCACCGTCCATTGCTACGAGATGTTCCGGGCCGGGTTCCTGGGCGAATCCGTCACGACGCACTACTCGCCCTGGTATCCGATTACGTTCGGAATCGTGCTGATCTTTTTCGGCCTCGTGTCGATCAACAGCGTGCGCGACAACCTGCACACGGGCTGACGACGCCGTCGCCGCCGCAGGTCGCTCACGAAGCGCCAGAGCCCTGCGCGTTTGCCGCCGACAAATGGTCGGCGAGACGCACCGCAAGGGCCAATGCCGTCAACGTTGGATTGGCCTGCCCGGATGTCGGCATGGCAGACGTGGAAACGACATAGAGATTGTCGGCGTCGAAGCATTTCAGGTTACCGTCGAGGACGGCCTGGGACCGGCTCAGCCCCATGCGCGTGGTGCCGATTTGATGGGTGCCGTGCGCGGCCTTGGACAGAATGGCGTCCTGGGTAGCCGCCAATGGTTGCCGGTATTCGAGCGATCCGAGCCCGTTGCGTCTTAACCAGCCGTCGAGCGCGACGTGCGTCCGCAAAATCGCGTCCGCGTTGGCCTCGGAGAAGCGGAGATCGATCGACAGGCGCGGCAACCCCAGCCGATCTGTTTCGCTCGAAAGAACCACCCGGCTCGATGGGTCGGGAAAATGCTCCGAATGATAGGAGAGACCGTAAGTGCGGGCGCTGTTGCGCACGAAAAAGCCCGGAAGGCGCGTGGCGGTAAAATGCCGGCGGTAGAAGAAGTTTCCGAGGAACCACATCGAGGCCGGCAGGCCGCGCAACACGTTCATCACGTGAGGCCAGCGGTCGAGTGTCTCCGGAACGTGACGCTTTCGGATCGCCTCGGCAACGACCAGCCGACCGAGCGGGCCGATGGAGAGGGCCAGAATGACCATGGAGAGAATGGCATTTCCGTGCCTCGGATCGGCACTCGGCGGCACAACGGGCCAAAACGAAACGTTCGGAAGATCGTCGCTTCGCTGAAGGGCATCCGACGGAATGATGCGCCGGCGAACGAAGGATCCATGCTCGTCGACATAAAAATCGTAGGCCGCATCCATACCCTCGCGGACGAACGTAATATCCGCAACTTCGCCGATGACGTGGCCCATGTAGTATCGGCCGAGCGGCCCACCTGCGCCGCCAAAGCGCTGCGGATTGTCCCGTCCGAACGCGAGCAACAGACGGGTCGTTTCCAAACCGCCGCACGCCAGAACCAGCGTTTTCACCTCGATCTTGCGTCGCGCACCGTCCGGACGGCTTACCGACACGGAATGGACGCACCCGTTCACTCCGAACGCGGCATCGACCACCGTCGCATTGAGCCGAAGGTCGATGCTCGTGTTGTGCTCGAGCTCGTTGCCATACGCGCGATAGAAGCGCGGCTTGTTGCTGAAGCGCTCGATCCGATCCGCATCGAACGTATCATCGCGAACGTCGGGCGCGGCTGGAGGCGCGCGAAAGACCGGCCCACCACAATGGGCATAAGCACACGCACGCGCGTAGTACGGTAAAAGGGTATCGCGCGGAAACGGCCAGCGTGCGTCGCCAACGGAGGGGCGCGGCTCGAAATCGATAGGATCGAAGGGTTGGCATCGCCCGGCCCAGAGGTTGGACGTTCCGCCGATCTGACGGGCGACCGCGATGTCCATGGCATCGTGACGCGCGGGATCGACGATGTGCGCTCCCGAAAGCTCCGCGGTCTCCGGCGCCTTCGACCGGCCTCCCGATTCCAGGAGCAGGACCGACTTTCCGGCCCGCGCCAGCTCGAGCGCCAGAGTGATCCCCACAGGGCCGGCTCCGACGATACACACATCGCGCGGAGCGTCGTCCAGTCCTTGGAGATGATCGAAGATCATACGGTCTTCTTGGCTTTTTCGAGAACGGACGTGAGAATGCCGACCGCGCTCGGATTTACCGGCAGCGCTGCGCGCGCAATATTCGCCTGACGATGTTGCGCGCCGAACATCGACGTCAACACGACACCATTCGGATTCGATGCGAAAGCGCGGTCGAGAAGCAAGTCGGCTGCCATCCGTGATGGCGCGCCGGCGTAGCCCGCGATCTCAAGGTCTTTCCGAATGCCGGCCTCCTCGTCGATCATCCGCACCAGTCGCTCGTGCATTCCGTCGACGCCGAATACGGAGTGCGTGATACTCGCCGGCGGCCGGATTGCGCGCGCCCGCAGCTCTGCAAGCGCGCCGGTCAGTGGATCGTCTGCGATCTGCGCGATGCTGTACGGCCGTCCGGCCTCGAAACCCGCAAGACAGGGGGCAAGCGTGCCTGCGACGGAAAGGTATCGCGCCTTGCCCGACGTCACGATGTCTTCGAGGCCCCGAAGCACGTCGTCGTTCACGACGTCCTCCGGCAGCGGATCGTGAAGGGCGAACACGTCGACGTGGCACGTTCCGAGCCGCCGCAGCGAGCGTTCCACGGACGCGACGATCGTCGCCCGGTCGAGCGGATCCTTTCGATAGCGGGTTGCCGCCACCGACCGGAAACCGCGACGAAGTTTTTTAGCCTGACCGACCACGGGGCGCGCCAGCGCATAGACGAGCTTGACGAGATTGCCATGCGCAGGCCCGAGCAGGCCCGCCTTCGTGCAAACGAAAACGCGGTCGCGCCGGCCGCGCAAGAACTCGCCGAGAATGGTCTCGGCCTCGCCAGCGCCGTAGGGTGGCGCCACGTCGTACCACGTGACACCGTTAACGAAAGCGTCATGCAGCGCTCGCAAGCCCGCCCTGCGGCCGATACGCGAGCCGAGCGACGCGCAGCCGAATCCGAGCACCGACGCATGGAGATCCGTTCCAGGAAGGTTTACGCTACGCAACGTCATTCAGCCTCGAACGGAGCTCGCACCCGTGACACGCCCGCCACGCGCCGCCATAAACAATGAGCCGATCATTGGGTCAATCTCTAACAATCGCCATGGCTAAACCATTCCTCGGCGCGGCCTGTCTTGCTGTCATGCTCTCCTCGACGGGCGCCATAGCCGCCTGTCCAATCGTACCCGCGCCGCGCACCGCCCTCGCGCTCGACGGTTTCTACGCCGACCGCGATGGCACGGTCGTCGATGCATCGCGCCGCGAGAAGAGAGACCGCGCGGTTGCGGTTTACGAAAAAGTCGTCCGGCGGGTGCAAGCCGGAGCCGACGCATTCATGACGCGCGCGGATCGAAAGGCGGGACAGTGTGCTCTGCGCCAGCTCGCCGCGTGGGCAGCCGCATCCCCGCTCACCGGACCCGTCGACGGCAAACAGGCCGAATACGAACGCAATTGGTATCTGGCCGGGCTCGCGCTTGCCTATCTGAAGCTGAAGCCGCTCGCCGACGGGCCGCAAAGCACGCAGATCCAGGACTGGCTACGCCGCATGAGCGACGGCACGAATGCGGCGCTCAAAGAGGGTAAGATACCGGGCAACAATCTCGCCTACTGGGCGGGATTGGCGCTTACGGCAGCGGGCCTCGCAACGGAAACCGAGACGCTGATGGACCGGGCGCATCTCATCTTGAGGGACGGGCTCGGCGCGGTTTCCCGCGACGGAACCTTGCCACAGGAATTGAAGCGCGGCTCGCGGGCGCTCAGCTACCACGCGTTCGCCGCCGGGCCTCTCGTGCTCTTGGCCTACATCGCCGAGACGCGTGGCGAGACCTACGACAAAGCGGCGCTGGCGCGGCTCGGCGACGCCATACTTTCCAGCCTGGATCACCCGCAGGCGTTCGCCGCAGCGGCTCATGCCGATCAGGAAGCGCCGGCAGCGTGGAACCTCGCATGGCTGCCCGCTTATCGTCGGCTCGTGCCGACAACCACGATGCCCGATCCAAGTCGGTCCAGCCACTTTCTCGGGGGCGACGTTCCCATGACGCTCGAGGCGATCCGTCGGACGTCGGAACGCTGACTGTCCCAAATCGGCACGGCACCGCGGCCTGAGATTTGCTCGGCGTAGCGTTCTGTGTATCGGCCGCGCCTGGCGCCGGCCCGATCAGCCACGCAACGCCCCTAAGCCATGTCGAACACAATTCAATCGAGCCCACCCGCACGCACCCGACCCGCCGACCCGCCAGCCGGCGCGCTATCGCAGGCTGCCGTATCGGCGTTGGCCGCGCTGCTCGACTTCATGGCCGTCACCATCGCAGCGCTGGCTTGCGGCGCGATCTACTACGCCGTCGCGCTCGACAGCACGCCGCCGGTCTGGAGCCATCTGGGTTGGGGCGGCACGGTCGCGTTGACCCTCGTCGTCGTGGCGGCGTTGCGCGGAGACTATGGCCTCGATGCCTACCGCCATGCGTCTCGACGCCCGATGGATCTGTGGGTGAACTGGACCATCGCAATGGCGATTGTCGTCATCGAGATGTTTCTCCTCAAGGCCAGCGTCGAGGTGTCCCGAGGCGCCACGATCCTGCTGTACGGCTTCGGATTTCTGACCCTGATCGGAAGCCGGGAAATCGGCATGCGAAGCCTCGGCTGCCTGGAGAGACGAGGGCGCGTTCGCGCGAGGCGCGTGCTGATCGTGGCGTCCAACCCCGCGACAGCTAGCGAGGCCGTAACGCGCTTGAGTGATACCGCCGCCCCCGTCGTAATACGAGACGTGGCGGTAAACGAAATGTCAGGGCCTCTCTCCGAACTCGTGGCGACCGCGCGTCAATTCGAACCCGACGAGATCGCGCTCGTTTTTCGCTCCGATGAAGCCGACGAAATCGATCGCATCGCGGATGCCTTGGCCGTGATACCGGCCGGCATGAAACTGCTGCCGGAAAGCGGCCGTCTCGGTGCGCTGCGCGCGGGCTCGATGTATGGCGCACGGGGTATCCCGCTCATGAGGCCGCCGCTTGCCACGTCCGAGCGTATCCTCAAGCGGGCGCTGGACCTGACCGGCGCGAGCATTCTGATCGTCGCTCTTGCGCCTATTCTCGTCTCCATCGCGCTCGCCATTCGCATTCAAAGCCCCGGCCCGGCGTTGTTTCGCCAAACCCGCCACGGATTCAACCAGAAGCCGTTTCGCATCTTCAAGTTTCGGACGATGTCGGTGATGGAGGACGGGAACGACGTCACCCAGGCGCGCACCGGAGATCCGCGCATAACGCGGATCGGCCACGTCTTGCGGCGGACGAACCTGGACGAGCTTCCCCAGCTTTTCAACGTCCTGTCGGGGGAGATGTCGCTCGTCGGACCGCGACCGCATCCGGTCGCGCTCGATGAAAGCTTCGATTCCCGCATCGTGCATTATGCGCGCCGGAATGCCATCAAGCCCGGCATCACGGGCTGGGCTCAGGTCCATGGGCTTCGCGGCGAAACCGACACGATCGAGAAAATGAGCGCTCGCGTCGAATATGACTTGGCCTACATCGAAAACTGGTCCATCGGTCTCGATTTCCAGATCCTGCTCATGACCGTCTTCTCGAGAATGGCCTACCGCAATGCCGGATAACCGGACCCTGATGCAGAGGTTCGTGCCGGAGCGCATCGTCCTGACGTTTCACGGTATCGGAACGCCACGGCGTCCGCTTGCCTCGGGCGAAGATCCTTTTTGGGTGAGCGAGGCCGCCTTCTCCGACGCCGTGGCTGCGGCGGTAGAAAATCGTAAGATCGAAATCACCTTCGACGACGGGAATGCCTCCGACGTCGAGATCGCGTTGCCTCTGCTGAAAGACGCCGGCACCACGGCCACCTTCTTTATCCTTGCCGGCCGCCTGGGCGAACCCGGCTCGCTCAGCCCGCACGATCTCGCACGCCTCGTGGCGGAGGGCATGACGGTGGGAAGCCACGGCGCCGATCACATCGACTGGACGCGCGCATCAGCTCAGGCGATGCACCGCGAGCTCTACGACGCGAGAACTCGCATCGAGGATGCCGCCGGCATCGCAATCGATAAACTTTCAGTGCCGTTCGGCGCGTTCGACGCCCGGACGCTTAAGCTCGCTGCCGCGGCGGGCTACCGCAGCGTTCACACGTCATCCGGCGGGATTGCGGCCCGTGGCGCCTGGCTCGTTGCCCGCAATACGGTGCGCCGGGACCTTTCCGCCCGCACGCTGATCCGCCGCCTCGACGGCTGGCAAGCACGCCTCGAAGCCGCATTCAAAGGGCCGATCCGCGCTTGGAAACATGGCGTTCCGCTCTAAAGCGCGTCCAAATTATATAGAATCGCATCGTTCCCCTCCCCCTTGTGGGGAGAGTTAGGGGTGGGGGGGGAGCCCGGCAGCAGACGGTCTGCAATCCCCCCTCCTCACCTCCCCCAGGGGGGAGGGACTGCGTTGTGAACTCCGCAAAGTTCGTCCATTTTACTTGAACGCGCTTTAGGGCCCGGACTCAATACATCGTCGGAAGTTCGAGCGCTGCGAAGTGCCGGAGCTTGCCGACGTTCAGCCAGCCTTTTTGCATCAGAGCGAAAGAGCGCCCACGGTCGAAAGGGCGGAGCGCGAGCGCGAACGAAAATCCGACTGCGGCCTTCCCGAGCGCCAAGGCGTAGAAAGCCAGGCTGCGCGGACGGTATCGCCCCGCTCCGCCAAGCCGGAAACGCGCATAGGATTGGCCCGACCGCAACGCACGCCTGCGGAGATAGCCCCGATCGAGCCGCGCAGCGGGCGCCTCTTCCTCGATGCGCGCGTCGTCCGTCACGACGATCACCGCTCCGGCGCGATGCAAGCGGTGAAAGAAATCCGTGTCCTCGCCGCCGCTACGCCCGAGCGCTGCATCGAAGCGCAGCGCGCTCCAACGCGCATCATCGCGCCGGAACAGCACGTTGCCGCTCCGTCCGGTATCGACGAGCGCACCCCGCCGGCCCCAGTCGACGTAGAGCGGGTTCGCCCGCTGCAGCCAATCGGGTGTTTCCGGCGGGTAAACGGGATAGACCGGCCCGACGACGACATCGGCGCGAAACTCGTTCATCGCCGCGAACAGACGCACCAGCCAATCCCGTGCCACGATCTCGTCGTCGTCGACGAAGGCCATCCACATGCCGCGCGCATGATCGAGACAGGCATTGCGCGCCGTCGCGATGTTGCGCGAACCGACCGAGAGCACGCGAACGGGAAGCTTCCCTTTGCGATCCGAAAGCAGCCTCACGGCGCCGCCGGCCGGGTCGTCGTCCGCCACCAGAATTTCCACCGAAAGATCCGCCGGAACGTCGATCTCGTCGAGCGACGAGAGCATCTTTAAGAGCCCGCTCCGTCCGATGCTCGCAATCCCGATCGTCAGGTGTTCCACGAGCGGCGCTCCCGAATGGACGCTGCCAATGCCACCATGATCACGAAGATCATCGAGAACATGTCGAACCCGCGGAACCACGAGCTTTCCATGAAATTCCGGAGGCCCGCCAAAAGCATCAGACACAGGCAGAGCCAACCCAGCCCGAAGCGGCGCCTCAAGGCCGCGTCGGCAGCGCCGAACGCAGCGAATTGCATGACGATCACAAGACCCAGACCGACCATCCCGAGTTGCAGAAGAATGTCGATATAGCCGTTATGCGCATGAGGCATGCGCGCGATGAACCCGGGCGCTTCCCGTGCGGCAGGAGATTCAGGCCCGGCCTGCCAAAAAGATTCGAACCCGTATCCGAGAAGGGGCCTGCGCTCGGCCATCCGCATCGCGAAATCCCAGATGTCCGTACGGGTCGTCAGCGTCGGATCGCCGAACAGAGCTTCGGCTACGGTAGAAAAATCCCAGACATAGCTGGCCACGCCCAGTTGATAGACCGCGAACGCGATCGCGAGCATCGTCGCGATGAGCGTTGCTGCCGACACCTGCATCACGCGCGCGGCTACGGCGATCCCGAGCGCGAGACAAGGCACCAGGAGCACGAGCCCGAAGGAGGTCTTGGACTTGCTGAGCACGAGGAGAAACATCGCGAGAACGATCGTGCCGCATGCCACGACCCGCGTGATCGGGCGGCCTGAGAAGAGCTGATACAGCGCCACGATGATCGCCAACGACGCCGCGGCTCCCAGTCCGTTTTTCTGCGGATAGACCCCCTCGTAGCCGAGCGGGCCTGGCCCTTTCATCGCGATCGCCGCGAGATTGACGGCCATGATCGCCACGAGAAGCCAGAAGATCCGCGCGACAACGCCGTCGGGATCGTCGGCAGCCTGCACCGAGAGAATGAGCGTCGCCACGATGGCCGTCTGGAGGATCGCGCGCCGAAGGGCGATCTCCGGCGCGATCGACCAGAGCACCGAGAGATTGCTCAATGCGATCACGAGCGCGATCACGAAGATCGCACCGCTCGCGATGGGCGATCCCCGACCGTACCGCGTCGCGATCCACGTGAACGCGGAAACGACCAGCAGGAACGGGAAATAAATCTGGCTCAACGCGCTCGATTCATTCTGCAGGATCTGCACGGGTGGCCCGCCGTCGACGCTCCGCCCATAGATCAGCGGCCATATCAGCATGCCGTACGCCAGCATGAGCGCCGGAATCCACCGCGCCACATGCGAGGCCCATAACGCCGTTCCATGGAGTGGGCGGCGAGGAAACCCGACCGCAACCGTCATGACAGGCTCTCCTCAAGGGGATCGGCGGCGCGGACGGGCTGCCAAAAAATGAGGACGAGCGTGTAGACGAGAGCCACAAACTCCCCGATGGCCACCGCACCGATGGCATAGAAAACCGGAACGCTCGTCGCGAGCACGAGCAAAGCCGTTCCCGAGCACGCCGCTGCGGCGAGCGACACGAATGCAAGGGGGCGAAAGCGGCGCGCCGCCTGCAGGTACGTGCCGAGGCAGATGTGAGACACGCTGAAGAACGTCGCGATGCCCCATGCGATCGTTATGATGCCGATATCCGGATAGCGTCCCTGGTAGAGGTGGGTCTCCACGAGCGGCCAGGCGAGGTAGAGCGCGGCAAGATAGACGACCGAAAGACCGAGAACGCCCAGCGTTCCGCGCCAGAGCGTCCGGTGCGCATCGCCCGTTCTCCGCTCCGTCAACGCATGGTTCATCGCCGGGCGCGCAACGCGCGCCCATGCGGAGGCGAGGAGCGGCAAGGGCCCCATCAGCGTGCGGCCGGCTTGCACATGACCCAGGGCATCGGCGCCGCGGAAACTCTGCACGGCAAAGACATAGCCACGAAACTGCGCCTCAGTCGTCGCGGCTCCGAACAAGCTCCAGCGCGCTTCACGCCAGAAGACGCCGTAATCCGCGATTGCCTGAGCGATCGGCCGCAAATGATGGCGCGTCCCCTGAAGCAGCACGGCCAGCGCATTTCCGATGGCAATCCCGCTCAGAGCGGACAAGGTCGGAGGAAAGACGCGCCACAACGCAGCAACGGCCGCGATCGAAACGAGCACCGCAACGGTGTCGATGCGCAGCGCCCTTGCGGCATCTCCATCCGCAAACGCGATGCCGCGATGCGTTTCCCGCCAAAGCCAGAAAAAGCATGCCGATGCAGCAGCCGCGAGAAAGGCGACGTCCGTCGAAACGAGCACGACCAGAAGGGCGGCGGCTGCAAGCAATGCGCCGCGCAACAGATGATCGACCCGCAGCAGCACCGACAAAACCTTTTTCTTGGTTTCGGTGGGCCGCCCCGGGATCGACACGCTGATCGGCGTGGCTACGAGCGCGTTGTGCACCGAGCTCAGGATCATCAACACGGCCACCACATAGCTGAACAATCCGAATTCTGCGGGCGACGCAAAACGGATCAACAGCACGGACAAGCCGAGATTGAAGGCACTCAATAGGGCTTGGTCGATGAGAGAGAGCGTCATCGCCCTACGCATGAACCTGACTGCTCCTCGTTAAGCTTCGCGCGACATCCCACTGCGGAGCACGTCCTGTGCCAGTATGCTTCGCGTCCCAGGCGCGTTCTCATGGCACGAATAGTGCCTGGAACGGGCATACGGCGAGGCGCCCAAGGCGTTTCTGTTCCAAAACGACACACCAAATCGGCACATTCCGCCGGCTGCAGATTCGAACGATAAGATGCCCGGCACAGCCCCCAACCCTGGTCGCGTGGTCTTTCTGGGCGCGCCCTACGATCTCGCCTCCAAGGAGACGGTGATCCGCTCGCTTCAGGCGCGCACTCCCGCCGACCCATTCCGCTATATCGTGACGCCGAACGTCGATCATCTCAATCATTTGGGTCAGCGTCCGGAGCTCCTGCCCGTGTACGCAGGGGCCTGGCAAAGCTGGTGCGACAGCCACATCGTCCGTCGGCTGGGTTTTATGTTCGGCCTGCGGTTGCCGCATCTGAACGGAACGGACGTCGTCGAGCGGATTTTCGAGGACGTCCTGCAACCGGGTGACCGCATTGCGCTGATAGCGGCGCGGCCGGACATCGTATCCGCGATGCGCACCCGCTTCCCCGCGCTCGACATCGTCGCAACCGTTCCCCCGATGGGGTTCATCGACGATCCAGATGCGGTGAAGTCCTGCCTGCGCTTCGCAATCGAACGCCGGGCGCGCTTCCTGTTCATCGGCGTCGGCGCTCCCCAGTCGGAGCAACTGGCCAGCCGCATCGCGCAGACGGGCGAGGCCACGGGCACGGCCCTTTGCATCGGCGCGGCTCTCGAATTCATCACCGGCATGAAGACGCGCGCCCCGAAGACCATGCAGCGCCTCGGCCTGGAATGGCTACACCGGCTTCTGAGCGAGCCGGGGCGGCTCTGGCGGCGGTACGTGCTCGGCGTCGGCCCGCTGATTGGGCTCGTCGGCCGCGAGATGCTTCAGCGTCGCACGCGGGCCAGCACATGACGGCCGCGCGTCCCCTCCTGCTCCACATATCATCGGATTATCCCAACCCGATCCGAACGCCGACGACGAATGCCGTCGAACGTTTGGTCGATCGCATCACGGACTGCGATCACGTCGTCGTCTCGCTGCAGCGCATAAGCGATCCGCGCCGCACGTACTGGCGCGATCTTGGCATCGTCAATGGACGACGTCTCATCGCGCACGGCTACTTCGCGCCTCCCTTGGGCATTGGGATGTATGGGTGCCAGGTCCGCCTCGCACGGCGCATCCGAGCCTTCCTGAAGGAAGAGAACATTCGCCCAAACATCGTCCACAGTCATCGCTTCACGTTCGAGGGGATTGCCGCCTGGATGGTCGCGCGCGCAACCGCAGCGTCCCTCTTTTTTTCGGTACGCGGCGAAGTCGAAAAGAAAGTGTTCGCGACCAAGCCGACCTACCGGCCGCTGTTCCGGAAAATGGCGCGAGACGCCGCAAGCGTCTTTTACGTGTCCGCGTGGTACAAGACCGGCTTCGAGCGGCACACCGGGATAGATCCGGCCAAGACCCATCTTCTGCCCAACATCGTCTTCAACACCCGGCAGACGATCGCGACCGTCACCCCCAAACCGCGTTTCCTCATCGCGATGACGCTCGCCGCCATCGACAAGAAGGGCCTCCCCGAGCTGCTGGCCGCTTTCGCTTCCATACGATCCGAACTCGAAGGCATCTCGCTTGAGATCATCGGCGATGGTCCGCCCGGCACGCGCGAGCGCGTGGTCGCGCTCATCGCGGAGCACCGTCTCGGTGACCGCGTCGTGGCACGGGGCGCGTTGCCGCACGACACGCTTCTGGAAGAGCTGCCGACCGCACTCGCGATGGTCATGCCATCGCACAACGAAACGTTCGGAATGGCATTCGTCGAAGCGCTCTTCGCCGGCACCCCCATTCTCTACGGAGCCGAGACGGGTATCGACGGTTATCTGGATGGCCTCGACGTGGGCGTCGCGGTCACGCCGGGCGACGAAAAGGGCATCGCCCGCGGGCTTTTGCGGCTCGCACGGGAGAATGATCGCCTGCGGCGCAACATCTCCGAAGCCGCCGCCATCCTCTACGATAGGTTGGATGCCGACATCACCGTTGCGCGCTATCGGGCCGCGATAGCCGCCGCGATGGAGGCTCGCCCCACATGAGCGAAGCCGATCCGAAACACTTCACGGTGGACGTGCACCGGGACATCCGTGAGCTGGAAAAGGAGTGGCGCGCCCTCGAGAGCAGCGGGCGATGCACCGCCTTTCAGTGCTACGATTTCGTCGCCCCTCTCTACAGTGCCTTCCGCGAGCACCGGCGCGCCGAGCCTCTGATCGTGCTCGTGCGCGAGGCCGCATCCGGCGACCTCATGATGATCCTGCCGCTATGCGAGACGAAAGTCGGCCGCAACCGCGTGATCGGTTTCGCCGATCTGCGCGTCGCCGACTACTGCGCTCCAATCATGGCGTCCAGCTTTCGGCCGGATGCCGACACCTTCCGGGCATTGTGGAATGCCATCGAAAAGGCATTGCCCCCAAGCGACCTGCTCCACCTCAGCAAGCTTCCGCACCACGTCGGAAATTCCATAAACCCCCTGCTCCTGCTATCGCCGTGCGCGCCCTACCACGTGAAGGCCCATGGCGCGACGCTGAGCCGGCCGTGGGACCGGTGTTGCCAATCGCTGCTGTCACGGAAGCAGCGCCAGTCTCTCCGCCGCAAGGGGAGAAACTTGGAAAGCTGCGGTGCGGTGGAATTCAAGACACACGACGGCGGCCCGGACGCAGAGCGCGTGTTCGAGACGCTTTACGAGATGCGCCGCTCGCGCTTCTCGAAACTCGAGCGAGATGACGCGCTCGCCGATGAAATGTGGGCCGGCTTCTATCGGGATCTGGTGCATGGCCGGAGCGCGCATCCGTTTGCACGCTTGATCGAACTGACATCGGGCGGGGATACGGTAGCCGGCGCGCTTGGCCTGATCCACGACGGCGCCTTCCTGCTGCTCATTCCGTCGTTCGATATGGAACGGTTTGGCCGATACAGCCCGGGCATGCTGTTGATCTTCCGCGGAATGGAGACGTTCACGGAAGCCGGGCTCACGTATTTCGATCTCACCATCGGCGACGAGCCCTATAAGGACCTGTTCGGGGTCGACAATCGAGAGCTTTTCGAAGTCGTCCGACCGCTGAGCACGCGCGGTCGCCTTCCTGCGACACTCTGGCGTCTGAAGATATTCGTGCGCCGCCATCCGGCGCTTCATGCAGGCCTCAAGAGGATGCTCCGCCGTTAGCTATACCCTGGCATCCCACTTGCTTCTCAAACCGAAAACGACGCGAGTGCGTCCCGTTTGAGGACATGCCGTTTCGCGACGGCACAGGAGCTGCATAGCTGATGGTTGAGCTCGACCACCGAGCAAGATCCATAACGAACGAAACGGGTCTCGACGCTTTCACGCGGGACGCGCTTGCACTGCTGCAATCGTTCTGGCGCGGCAAGTGGATCATCGCCTCTGCCGTCCTGCTCGCACTGGCGATTGCGACAACCTTCATCCTTCTTTCTACACCTCTCTATCTTTCGAAGACCCAGCTTCTGATCGACCCGCGGGCCAAGCGCGTCCTCCAAACCGAGGTCGTGCCGACCGGCCTCGGATCGTCCGCCGCGGGCGCCGACAGCCTCCTCGTCGACAGCCAGGTTCAGATCGTCGAATCCGACTCCGTGCTGCGGCAGGTCATCGCGGACAACGGCCTGGATCGCGATCCGGAATTCGCCAAAGGCGGCGGCCTGGGCCCGCTCGGCCGCCTGCGCGATGCTCTCGGCTACAATCCTCCGATCGGGACGCCGGTCGATCTCGCGCTCGAGCGCCTGCGCCGCCTGATGCGGGTAAAGCGGCTCGGCAACACGTACGTCATCGAAATCGGCATGCTTTCGCGCGATGCGCCCAAAGCGGCCCTGATCGCCAACGCGATTGCGGAGGCCTATCTTTCCGACCAGTCGAGCGCGACCTCCAGCTCGACAAAGGAAACGACCGAAACGCTCGTCGGACGTTTGTCGGCGCTGCGCCAGGATGTGCTGCAGGCCGAGCAAGCCGTAGAGGACTATCGAAAGGCCAACCACCTTATTGACGCACAAGGCGTGTTGCTCGAAGAGCAGCGTCTTCAGGATTTGAATATTCGTCTCAATTCCGCACGGACGCGGCGCGATGAAGCGCAATCGCGTTACGACCAGGCGCGTCGCATGGCCCTCAGAGGTGCAGGCGCGGCGTCGACCGCCGACGGCCTCGACAGTCCGGCAATCGTCGATCTGCGCGAAAGCCTCGTGCGGTTTGACCGCGCGCACGCGAAAATCGTGTCCGAGCTCGGCCCGCGCCATCCGGATCGCCGCAGTTTCGAAGCTCAGCGCGCAGCGATCCTACAGCAGTTGGAGCGCGAAATAGGCGTCACCGTCGAACGGGCGAAGAACGCATTGGATCTCGCACGGCGCGACGAAGCCGCTCTTGCGGGCGATCTGGAAAAAGTCAAGACGCAGACGCTCACGAACAACGACGCGCAAGTCAAACTTCGAGCCCTGCAGCGGGATGCGGATGCGGCCCGCAGCGTGCTCGAAGCCGTGCTGGCGCGTGCCAAGCAGAGCGGCGAGCAGGAAGATCTGTCGACCACGAATTTTCGGATTCTTTCGCCCGCCGTTGCCGCCTTCCGCGTGGCGTACCCCCCCACGCTCATCGTTCTCGCGATCGCACTGATCGGCGGCCTCCTCCTCGGCTGCGGTCTCGCATGGCTGAGCGATCGCAAACGGACTCAACCCGTGATCTGGGAGTTCTCCTGACTATGCGTAACGACCAATCCGCCGTGGGCATGATCGACCAGGAGCGTCGGACGCCCCGGCGTATCCTTGTGACCGGCGGTGCAGGATTTATCGGAAGTCATCTCTGCGAGCTGCTCCATGCCGAGGGGCATGAGGTCACCTGCCTCGACAACTTCTTCACCGGCCACCGCGGAAACATCGCGACGCTGCTGACAAGCGATCGATTCAAGTTGATCGAGGCCGATGTCACGCGGCCCATCATGCTCTCGGTCGACGAGATCTACAATCTCGCCTGCCCGGCCTCGCCCGTTCATTACCAGCGCAATCCCGCGGAGACGGTGAAGACATCCGTGATCGGGGCGAGCAACATGCTCAATCTGGCGCTCGCCTCCCGCGCGAAGATCCTGCAGGCGTCCACGAGCGAGGTCTACGGCGACCCTCAGGTTCATCCGCAGAGCGAGAGCTATTGGGGGAACGTCAATCCCATAGGCCCGCGCGCGTGCTACGATGAAGGGAAACGCTGCGCGGAGACGCTGTTCTTCGCTCACCACCTTCAGCATCGCCTGCCGATCAAGGTCATTCGCATTTTCAACACCTACGGCCCGCGCATGCAGCCGAACGACGGCAGGGTCGTCTCCAACTTCATTATCCAGGCCCTGTCGGGAAACCCGATCACCGTATTCGGCGACGGCAGCCAGACGCGTTCGTTCTGCTATGTGGACGATCTCATTGCGGGGATGACGGCCGTCATGAACGATACGCCCCCTGCGTTCACCGGGCCTATCAATTTGGGGAACCCGACCGAGTTGAATATTTTCGCGCTCGCCGAGCTAATCATCGAGATGACGGGATCGAAGTCGGATCTCGTCTTGAAACCCCTGCCCGAAGACGATCCCAAACAGCGGTGTCCGGACATCTCTCTCGCGAAGGCGGAGCTGGGATGGACGCCGTCGGTCGATCTGCGGGACGGCCTCATGAAGACGATCGAATATTTCGACGATCTCCTGACGGACCAGCCCCGCGTCGCTCTGCCCTGAGCCTGAGCGTGCGTCCGAAAGGGTCGGAGCGTCGGCGACGGGGAGACCATGCGCTCACGTCATGGCGGACCCATGCACGCGTTGCATCACTCGCTCGATCCCGACGAGGAATCGAACTGGGCTAGCAGTTGATCGAGGACGGGCCGGATCCCTTTGAGTTCCCGAAGGTGGGCGGCCGCGAGCGCATCCATGATCCGCTCCGTCTTGGCCGTGGTCCGCACATGGACGCGCCGCCCATCGAGCTTGCTCTTCACGCGCACGACAAACCCGTTTTTCTCGAGCCGATCGACGAGTTCCACCGCGCTATGGTGACGGATCATGAGCCGCGCCGCGATCTCCTGGATGCCGAACTCGGCGCTCTCCGTCGAGCCTTTGATGGCCAGAAGGGCCTGATACTGCTGAGGACTGAGCCCGGCTTCGCCCGCAGCCTGCTCGCTGAACGCAAAAAACTGCCTCAACGCATATCGGAATTCTGCAAGCGCGACATAGCTCTGCTTCGGAAATTTCATGCGCGCAGCCTTGGCCATGGTTTCAACCTTGAATATATCGTATAACGATGCAATATTGAGAAGGATCGGAATGCGATCACCGATTCCGGCGGTTGACGAGTTGGACCGCGCCGAGGCGGCCCAAAAGACCCGATTCGACACCGCCGTAGCGGTCATTACGGCAGAGAAAGTCTCAAGGGCCAGAGGCTTTCTGCCGATCGGAACGGTCCAGGCCCCGAAAACTGGCGCTGGCTGGAGCGGGCGTCATGCCCCTCCGCGCCCGAACAGGGAGGTACCGTCATGCTTGTCGCCATCGTGGCCCTGCTCCTGGCACTCCTTCTCTTCTGGTTCGGCTTCGTACAATCCCACTGGGTGGCGCCCGCCGCGCTGTTTACCGCAAGCGGTCCGTTGGTCGCCGCGCTGTCCTGGACTTATGACACCGAGCGCGTTCTCGCACACCTGATCGCCAACCTCGCGCTCTTCTATATCGCGTTCGCGCTTGGGCGTTGGATGGGCGCCGCTTGCGTCCCGGCATACCCCGGAATGCACTCAACTCACCGGAGCATCTCATGACGAACGAGCCTAAAAAGGACACGGAAGAAAACCGGGACGACCCCGTCCAAACGGCGATCTTCCTCGCAGTCCTCATATCCGGATTTCTGCTGATCCATTTCTTCGCCGTGAGGATCTGGTAGCAGCACGCGATGCCGGACAACGGAGCTTCGCCCTCAGCGTCGACGCAGGCGCGCCGCGATCACGCCCCGCAGCACGACGGCATTGTTGTGCTCCACGTCCGCCGCCGCAAACAGCAACGTGATCGGTCCCGTCCGAGCGCGTTGCTCCAGGAGGTTGAGACTTTCCTCGTTGCCCCGGATTTCCCGACGGTACCGGCGCTGGAATTCAGGCCATCGCGTCTCGTCCTCGTGAAACCACCGCCTCAACTCCGTGCTCGGTGCGATGTCCTTCAGCCACAAGTCGATTTTCGCGTTCTCTTTGCGCAGTCCTCGCGGCCAGATGCGGTCGACGAGGATGCGCGTCCCGTCACTCCCCGCCGGCGCCGCGTAGGCGCGCTTGAGCTGGATCTCCGGACGGTCTGTAGGTTTTCGGGCCCGCACGCTCATTCGGTTAACTCCATAAACGTTGCGCCACCTCACCCCTAACGCTTCCAGAATTACACGATATCCTCAACTCCACCCTCACGACGAAGTGATGCCAGAACAACCCGCTCATGTGGACTCAGGACGCTTAAAGATGCATTATCATTATATCTTATAAAACCGGAGCGCAGCATGCGGCAACGTTCAACCCGTGGTGCCACGGGGGTTCGCATCCGTACAGCGGCATAAAGCAACGAGGACTTCCGATGTCGAAAGCAGGATGGATTCTGGCGCTGGCCTTGACGACAGGTGCGGCTTTGGCGGAGGACGCGCGCATTTCCTTCCCGTCCGACTACAAGAGCAGCTTCACGAACTACCTCAACCTCGACCGCGTGCAGAACGACGATCAGATTATCCATCTGTTTGCCAACGACATCGCCCTCGAAGCGGCTCAGGCGGGGAAGGAGCTGCCCAACGGCTCGGTCCTCGTTGGCGAGATCTATGCCGCCAAAAAGGACAACGAGGGCAAGGTTCAGAAAAGCAGCCTGGGCTTGCGTATTCGGGATAAGCTGGCGGCCGTTGCCGTGATGCAAAAGGAAGAGGGATGGGGCGCAACCTTTCCCGACGGACTGCGCAACGGCGATTGGGATTTCGCCATATTCAGTCCGGACGGCAAGCGCCTGGAGAAGGACCTCAATGCATGCAGGCAATGCCACGCGCCACTTGCCGATACGCAGCACCTGTTTTCGCTGGAACACATGGCACGATGACGGTTAGACGCGAGAAACGGCCCGCGGCGGCTCCATATCTGGAGGAGAGAAGGAAGGCCCAATGACTTTTGTCGTCACCGAAAACTGCATCAAGTGCAAGTATACCGATTGCGTGGAAGTCTGCCCCGTGGACTGCTTCTACGAAGGCGAGAACATGCTCGTCATCCATCCGGACGAGTGCATTGACTGCGGTGTTTGCGTCCCGGAATGCCCGGCCGACGCGATTTTCTCCGACGTCGAACCGCAGGCCACCGCGTATTGGCTCGAAGTGAATCGCAAATATGCGGACCTCTGGCCGAATATCACCGGCAAGAAGCCGCCGCTGCCGAACGCCGATGCGGAGAACGGGCGGAAAGAGAAGGCGAGTGAGCTGTCTCCGCTTCCAGCCTCCGAGGACGTCGCCTGACCCTCGGCCACGCGCAAAAAGGCCGCCGTCATGAAACCGTAGCAAAGCCGAGAACATTCTGCGTTCAAGAGATCGCTTCAGTGCATCGGAGGCAGAATGTCAGACGATACGACCAAAAAAACATATTTGTCTCAACGTCTTGAAGACGAAGCCATCGAATCGTTCGACGAAGAGCTCGAAATGGAGCTCGACGACGACCGCATGGATCAATTGCTGTCCGGCGACGATCTTCCGGAACCCGATGGCCAACTCGACCGCAAAACGTATTTTCGCGAGCTTTTTCGCCTCCAAGGCGAACTGGTCAAACTTCAAGACTGGGTTGCCCATAACAAGCTCAAGGTCGTCGTGCTGTTCGAGGGACGCGACGCGGCCGGCAAGGGCGGCGTGATCAAGCGCATCACGCAACGTCTCAATCCGCGCGTCTGCCGCATCGCGGCGCTGCCCGCGCCGAACGACCGCGAACGGACGCAATGGTACTTCCAGCGCTATATCTCTCATCTGCCCGCGGGCGGCGAGATCGTGCTGTTCGACCGCTCCTGGTACAACCGCGCCGGCGTCGAGCGTGTCATGGGGTTTTGCAGCGAGGACGAAGTGGAGGAGTTCTTCCGCTCGGTCCCGGAGTTCGAGCGCATGCTCGTCCGTTCAGGCACGATCCTAATCAAGTACTGGTTCTCGATCACCGACCGCGAGCAGCATTTGCGCTTTCACATGCGCAACGTCGATCCCCTGAAGCAGTGGAAGCTCTCGCCGATGGATCTCGAATCCCGCCAGCGGTGGGAAGACTACACCAAGGCCAAGGAGGATATGCTGGCGCGGACCCACATCGCCGAGGCGCCGTGGTGGATCGTCGATGCCGTCGACAAAAAGCGGGCGCGGCTCAACTGCATCGCGCACCTGCTGACCCAAATCCCCTACGACGAGATCGGCCGGCCTCGCGTGGAGCTGCCGGACCGGATCCATAAGCCGGACTACCAGCGCAAGCCCGTGCCGGACGACCTCTACGTGCCGGGTCTCTACTGAGATCCTCGAGCAAGTGAAATGAACATCATGGCGCCGCCCTTTATGGAGGGGGGCGCCATGATCTTGAGCGGAAGCTGTCTCAGGATTTCGCGTCCCCGGCGGTCGCGGCCTTGCTCGACGTCTCCGTCGATCGGCGCGTGTTGGTGAGCGGTTCGGGCACCGGCTTCGTATGCAGCCTGTCGCGTCCCGACATGAAATCGCCCTGCACCTGCATCGTCAGGCGTTCCGCGTCGCGCTCGCGGATGTCGGCCACGGCTTCCTCGATGCTGTCCTCGTCGCAGCCCAGCGCCCGCAGGCTTTCAGCGCCCATGAGAAATGCCGATTCGAGCGTCTCGCGGATTTGGAAATCCACGCCGGAGCGGATCAGGTCGATCGCATGTTCGCGGTCGAATGCGCGCACGAGGAGGCGCGCCATCGGGAATTCGTGCTTCACCAGCTCGACGATCTGGTTGGCCGCCTTCGGATCGTTCACGCAGACCATGATGACCTCCGCGTCCTCCGCGCCCGAGTGGTGTAGGATGTCGAGCCGCGTTCCATCGCCGAAAAAGATCTTGAATCCGAAGCGCTCCGCGGCCCGGATCATGTCGGGATCGTTCTCGATGATCGAGACGTCGACGCCCTTGGAAAGCAGGATTTGCGACGTGAGCTGCCCGAAGCGGCCGAACCCGATGATCAGCACCTGACCGTTGAGATCCCGAGGCGCTTCCATGCCGTCAAGCGACGGCGTCTCGCGCAGGAACCGGTCGGCCGCGATCAGGATCAGCGGCGTAAGCGCCATCGACAGGATGACGACGGTCGAGAAGATCGCGTTCTGGTGGTCGGTGAACAGTCCGCCGCTCGTTGCCGCCAGATAGAGCACGAATGCAAACTCGCCACCCTGGACGAACACGGACGTTCGGTGCAGAGCGGCCATATTGGACGATCCGAACAGCCGGGCGACGACATAGACGCCAGCCGCCTTCACCACCATGAACGTCAACAGCAGCGCCAGCACGAGCGGCCAGTCCGCCGCCACGACGCCGAGGTCGAGCGACATGCCGACCGCGAGAAAGAAAAGCCCCATCAAAAGCCCGCGGAACGGCTCGATGTCGCTTTCAATCTGATGCCGGTAGCTCGACCCCGAGAGCATGACGCCCGCGATGAAGGCACCCATCGCCATCGACAGCCCCGAGACCTCCATCAGAAGCGCCGATCCGAGCACGACGAGCAGCGTGCCCGCCGTCAGGACCTCCCGCGCACCGGAACGCGCGAGGAGCGCAAAGAAAGGATCGAGCAGATAGCGCCCCGCGACGATGAGCAGCGCCAGCGCTCCGAACGCGATGGCGAGACCTTCCGGCCCGGCCTCGCCTTGCGCGGCGGGCGACAGAAACGCGACTACCGCCAGCAGCGGCACGATCATCAAGTCTTCGAAAAGGAGGATCGCCACCGACTTCTGGCCGTTGGCGCTGGCGATCTCGCCCCGCTCGGCGAGAATGGCCATGATCACGGCGGTCGACGACATGACGAAACCCGCGCCCGCAACGAAAGCGACTGCGGGAGGGAGATCGAAGAGATAGACCGCTGCTGCCGTAAGCAGCGCGATACAGCCGCCAACCTGCACGAGGCCGAGACCGAAAATCTGCCCTCGCATCGCCCACAATTTCTGCGGACGCAATTCGAGTCCGATCACGAACAGGAACATGACGACGCCAAGCTCGGCAAAATGCAGGATCGAGCCCGGATTGGTAAAGAGCCCGAGAAACGACGGCCCCACCAGCATGCCGGCAATGAAATAGCCGAGGACAGACCCGAGCCCCAGGCGACGGAACAGCGGAACCGCGGCCACGGCCGCCCCCATCAGCACGACCACGGGGCCGATCGTCTGCGCCAAACCCTCAGCCGCCATGGTTTCCGCGTCCCTTCCTGGATTGCCTGCGGAATGTCACGGAAAACCCGAGGGCTGGCAAGCATCCCGCTCCGTCGGAGCGGATCCGGAAACCGTAGCGGACTATGCCTGGCCGGACGCGTCCTTCTTCTTGTCCTTCGCGAAGGTCGAACCCGCCTCCTTGAACTTCATGAGATGTGCATCCTCGGCCGAGCCGCGCGTTTCCGCCACGATGCCGAACGACAGCGGCTCGTCCTGGGCATAGCGCTTGCCGAGCCGCCACGCGATCTCCGCACGCGCCGTCTCGACCCCGAGATAGAAGGCATGCCCGGCGTCCTGGCGGGTATCGAGATGCGGGAAGAGCTGGAACGGATCGCCCGACACGTGATGGCCGTTGCGGTTGTAGATATGGATGCCGTCCTCGGCCACTTCGATGCGGTAGTTCTGGTCTTTGATCTCGCCGGCAAGCTTCGTGATTTCGTCCGGCGTCGTCGCGAACGACCGCCTGTCGCGCAGCGCCATCAGACCACCGCCGAAGCCCTGCGGCAGAGCGTCCGCCTCCTTCGCTGCGAAGTATTCCCGCCGCGCACGGTCGAACTCGCGGATCGCCGTCCGGCAATGCGGGCTCACCTGCACAGCCAGCACGGCCGTGATGTTGAGCTCCGAGCACAGGCCCATCAGTATGGCATTGATGCCGGTGGTGTCGGCGTCCGTCAGCTCCGTGAGATTGCCGATGCCCATCAAGATCGGAATGTCCGGCCGCCGCGTCCTCAGATCCACGTAGCGCGCGACCGACGCCGCGAAGCCATAGTGGATGGGATCGAGAATGGGATCGGCGTAAAACGGCTTGCCCTTGGCGATCATGATGTCGATCGCCCGGTCGAGGCTCGCGGCATCGGCCGCACCTGCCGAGATGAGAATCGGAACCGCCGGTCCCTCGTCCGCAATGCCGATATTTTTTTCCGAAAGACTGAGCAGGTAGTCGGCGCCAGCCTTGGTGGCGCGCAGAAGCTCGTCCGAGTTGAAGGAATCGACGCTCACCTTCGCGCCATCGGCGTGAAGCGCGGCAATCGCGTCCTCGAGATGCGGAAACGGGCTGTCGGGAAGGCAGCCGAGGTCGATCACGTCGGCTCCGTCGGCCCTGAGCTTGCGCGAGCGCGCCACGATCTCGTCGGGCGTCATCAGCGTGGCATCGACGATCTCGGCGAAGATCGTGCAGTTGTGCCGCGAAAGATCGACCTTCCCCCTCGCATGGCCGAGATATTCGGGAAGGTCCGCAACCTCGTCGGGCCCACGCTCGAACCGCGTTCCGAAAAAGTCGGAGAGGCGCTCCAGGTCGCCACGGAAGCGCCCCGGCATCACGACACGGTCGGCCGCCTCCGGCAGCTTGAGCCGCCGCTCGACGATCTCCGTCGTCATCAGCGCGGCCACCTTGACGCCGACGTTGGCGACGATCGGCTCCAGCTTTTCGCCCGCCAC
>DAOMQQ010000012.1:0-32667 GCA_035445405.1 Hyphomicrobium sp. | reverse complement strand
GCCGGCCGCGTCATGACGAATTTTTCTCCCGCGCCTGCTTGGCGAGCTCGTCGCGCAGCGCACCGAGGGAGGCGAACGGCGAGTCGGGATCGATCCCGACTTTCTTGGGCGGGCTCGCGGAGCGGATGGCCGGACCCTGGCGGTCTTCATGCCGACGTCGCTCGTCGCGCCGCCGGTCTCCGCCGGGCGCACCGTCGCGCGAGCGCGGACCCCTGGGACGGCCGCGGTCGCTTTGATCGCCCGGGCCGCGTTGAGACGGGCGGTCCCGGCCGCGATCGCGCGGTCCACGCGGCGCATCTGCCGCGGCTTCTCCGTTCGGAGCTGCCGGAGGTTGCGCGGTCGAGCCCGGCGCCGCGGCTTGTGCAGCCTGCGGCTGCCCCTCGCCACGTGGCGGCCCGCCACGCCGGCGTCCACGGTGCGGTCGTCCCTCGCGAGGGCCTTGGCGGTCTTCGCCCCGGCCTTCTCCGTGACGATGACCTTCTCCATGCCGGTGGCGCCGCGGACGCCAGATCTCGATCACGACGGTGTCCGGCTCGCTGGGAACGGACGCATCCGGTTCTGCGGCAGCAGCAGCGGCGTCGGTCTGAGGAGACGTCTCGCCACCGGCGTCGGGCACGGTCGCAGTTTCGCCGTCCCCGGAAGCCTCTGCGGCTGGGGCCTCGGCAGAGCTGGCGGCAGGCGCCTCTTGGGGCGCGGGCTCGTCAGTCGCCGTCTCTCCGGCCGCGTCAGTGGCAGACGGGGCCGCCGACGCCGGTTCGTCCGACGTGGCCGCCGCCTCGACCTTCTCAGGTTCGACCGGCCGCGGCACCGTCTTGCGGTCGAGCCGGAAGCCCAGAACCTTCAGCACGTTGGACAGCTCTTCCGGCGAGCAGCCGAGAATGGACATCATCTCCGGCGTGACGACGAAGCCGCCGTCGCCCGTCGCCCCTTTCGGAGGCGCTGTCGGATTGTCCGGGTTGGCGCGCCATGCGAGCAGCGGGCGAATGAGATCGGCGAGCCGCTCGAGAATGTCGATGCGAACCGCGCGGGGGCCGCAGACGTGGAAGCCGTACGCCCGGTAGAGCGCTTCGGGCACGTCGGGAATCGCTGCCGCCGACGTCAATCCGGCCCGCGGCATCTCCGGCAACGCGTCGAGAGAAAGGCCCTGTGCGGGACCGTGCTTGAGCGCCCAAAGCGTTGCGGCGAGTTCTGCGGGCGCGGGCTTCAGGAGCGACGGGAAGAAGATGTTGAATGCGCCGAAGCGCACGCCATAGCGGCGCAGCTCCGCACGTGCCTGCTGGTCGAGATGCTTCATCATGTCGGCAACGAGCTCGCGCTTGAGCATGCCGAAACTCTCGGTGAGGCGGAACGCGATGCCACGCGCCAGCCCTGCGACGTCTTCCGCCTTCGCGATGTCCACGAGCGGTTTCAGCCGCTCGGCGATGATCTCGTCGCGCCAGGCTTCGAGGCGCGTCTGCACCTTCTCGCGGTCGGGCGCCGACAAGTGCTCGTCGGCGATGATCGCAACGAGCGGCTTCAGCGGATCGTCCGCGGCTTCGAACTTGGCGATCTCCTCGTCGCGCCAGAGGACACGGGCCCCGCGCGTCAGGCGGAATGCCTCGCTCTTTGCGGCCGCCACGCGGCGCGCACGCATGGCAAGCTCGCGCGAGAGCACCTGCGCGGCGGCATTGCGCGTGGCGCGGCCGTGGATGCCGTCGGCCTGCGTCTCGGGCGAGAAGCGGAAACCGGTGAGCCGTCCGACATAATGGTTTTCGACGCGGATCGCGCCGTCTTCGCCGATCTCGGCCGTCAGCTCTTCCTTGTCGCGCAATCCCTTCATGAGCGCACTCGTGCGGCTGTCGACGAAACGTTGCGTGAGGCAGGCGTGCAGGGCATCGGATAAGGCATCTTCGATCTCGCGCGTGCGCCCTTGCCAATGTTGCGGGTCGCGCAGCCAGTCGGCGCGGTTCGAGACGAACGTCCACGTGCGGATGTGCGCGATGCGGTTGGCGAGCGTGTCGATGTCGCCGTCGGTGCGATCCGCAAACGCGACCTGTTTGGCGAACCAGTCTTCCGGCACGCGCCCGTCCGGGCCCATGAGATAGCTGTAGAGCGTGCCGACCAGCTCGGAATGGTTCTGCGAGGAGATCTTGCGGTAGTCGGGAATCTGGCAGACTTCCCACAGCCGCGAGACGGCGGCCGTGCCGGACGCGAGGCGCGCGATCTCGCGATCGTTGGCGAGCGTCTCGAGCGCGATGACGTCGTCGGCCATGCGCGCGCGGGCGAGCCGCGGCGCGTTGGGGATTTCCCGCAGGCTGTCGCGCAGCCGGTCGAGCGATCCGAAGTCGAGGCTGCGGTTGCGCCACTGAAGCACGCGCACATTGTCGAAGGTGTGCGTTTCGAGGCGCTCGACGAGATCCGAATCGAACGCCTCGCAATTGCCCGTGACGCCGAAGGTGCCGTCGTTCATATGCCGGCCGGCGCGGCCCGCGATCTGCCCGATCTCGCCGGGCGTGAGATTGCGGAAGGTGTGGCCGTCGAATTTGCGCACGGCCGAGAACGCCACATGATCGACGTCGAGATTGAGGCCCATGCCGATGGCGTCGGTCGCGACGAGAAAATCGACGTCGCCCGATTGATAAAGCTCGACCTGCGCGTTGCGCGTGCGCGGAGACAGTGCACCGAGCACCACGGCGGTGCCGCCGCGCTGGCGGCGGATGAGCTCGGCGATGGCGTAGACTTCGTTGGCCGAGAAGGCGACGACGGCCGTGCGGCCCGGCAATCGCGTGATCTTCTTTTCGCCCGCGTAGCTGAGGCGCGAGAGGCGCGGCCGCGAAATGAAGTTCGCACCGGGAATGAGATCCGCGATGGCATCGCGCATCGTCTGCGCGCCGAGCAGCAGCGTCTCCATGCGGCCGCGCGCATGCAGCAGCCGATCGGTGAAGACGTGCCCCCGCTCGGGATCGGCGGCGAGCTGGATCTCGTCGATGGCGAGGAAATCCACGTCCACGTCGCGCGGCATCGCTTCGACGGTGGACACCCAATAGCGCGCGCGCTCGGGCTTGATCTTCTCTTCGCCCGTGATGAGCGCGACCTTGTCGGCGCCAACGCGCGCGGCGATCTTGTCATACACCTCGCGCGCGAGCAGCCGGAGCGGAAGCCCGATCATGCCCGTCTCGTGACCGAGCATGCGTTCGATGGCGAGATGTGTCTTGCCGGTGTTGGTGGGCCCGAGAACCGCGGTCACGTTGCGAATGCGCGTTTCGAGGTCGCTGACCATACTGGATACCCTGATATGCGGGAAAAGCCCCCTGGCATTGCATCCAAGGGGTTCAAGATCAAGCTTTTCGTGTGGCCATCCCCCGCATGCTGGGGTTGCGCGAAACGGAAGCGTCCGTGGGAAAAAGTCCGGGCCGGCTCAGGAGAGCGGATGGTGCCATGGCGGAGAGCGCCGAGGGAAAGCCCGCGGCGCTCTGGGAACGAGGATAAGCTTGGAGCTTTTCTAGTCGACAGACGCGACGCGACCGCGCTCGGGAAGCTGGATGCTGATCCGCTCGAGGTCGATGCGTGCCGTGCCTGCGCCCGTCGGCACGGAGACCGACTGCGGCACCATCAGCTTTGCGGCTGGCACCATGCGGAAGGTGATTTCGATGTCCTTCGTTTGGGCCAGATGGCGCGTTTCGGCATTGGCGCGATAGCCGGAGAGCGGCGTGTACTTCACGCGGCAGACGGTCGCCCGCTCGCCCTGGGTGCCAGCGAGGGTGATCTTCCGCGCCTCGTGGAGACTGATGTTGAAGCGCTGCTTGCCGTCGAAGATGGCGACGGTTCGCCCGCACGGGGTGGCGGCATCGCTATGGGTCAGAACGAGGATGGCGCTCAAGGGGTCGAGCACGTTGGCGAGGTGCTTGCGCTCGAGCGGCACCGTATCCTCGGGTTCCCGCACGACCGGCAGCACCGTGACGTGATCGACGTTGTTCTTGTCGAAGCCCATGATCACCGAGCCGTTGCGCACGGAGCTTTCGTAGTCGAAGCGGAAATCGGAGGGGGCGGGGCGTTTGTCACCGACCGAGCCCGAAACCTGCGTGACGCCCTTCCAGCGGAACACGCCGAGCAGCGCCGAGAGCTCGACGTTGGTATGGAGTGTGTACTCGCTGTCGCCGACGTTGGATTTGAAAGAGAAGGTGCCGAGATCGAACCCGTTGAGGGTGACCCGGTAGCCTGCATCGACAGATGCCGAGGAGAGGGTGGCCGGAATGGCCTGTGCGGCTGCGGGACCTGCAGAGAGGGCGGCGAGAGCGGCCGAGCCCAGGGCAGCAACGCATGACGCGACGCGACGAGACGACTGGTACATGATCACACACTCACTACCCCGCCGCGCCGGAAACGCGGCATTGGGGGGTCACTACAGGTTACAACTCTTTGTCGAGACCCAGTCTGACTTGGAAGGCTTAACAATTCGCTCACGGGCGAGCTGAACCGAAACACACGCCCCGCCCGTTAATCCACAAATCTTCTATTCCGTTCCCTGGAGCATTTTTTGGCTGTTCTGTGGCGCGAAGATCATGGGCGCGTCGTGCGCGATGCTTGACGCCTGGAACGAGGCTCGCGTATAGAAGGGCCCAACGGTCCTGCCGGTCTCCATCGGCGGGCCATTTTCATTGATTTTCCCCGTGATTTCGGGCCCCGCTCAGGGGCGGCCGGCTGGCCATGGGGGCCGAGAAGGATTTCGCGACCATGACCAGGCGCTGTGAATTGACGGGCAAGCTGCCGCTTTCGGGCCAGCTCAGGAGCCACGCCGAGAACAAGACGAAGCGTAAGTTCCGCCCGAACCTCGTGAATGTCACGCTGATCAGCGACACGCTGGCGCGTTCGGTGAAGCTCCGCATCAGCGCCCACGCGCTGAAGACGGTGGAGCATCGCGGCGGCCTCGACGCGTTCCTGGCCAAGGCCAAGGCTGAGGATCTCTCGCCGGACTGCCAGAAGCTGAAGCGCGAGATCGCCAAGGCCAACGCCGAAAAGACGGCTGCCGCCTAGGGCAATCCCTTGGAAACGCTTGAAGTTTTTATGCGCCCCCGGTTTCCCGGCGGGCGCATGTTGCGTTGTTCGCCGCGCTACGAGGCGGCGAGGGCCTCAAGATCGAGGTACTGGGTCGTCATGACGAGCGATCCGTCCGCAGCTCGCGGCCACTCGTCCTCCGGACGATCCCAGTAGAGCTCCACGCCGTTCCCGTCCGGATCGCGCAGGTAGACGGCCTCGCTGACCCCATGATCGCTCGCGCCGTCGATGGCAATCCCCGCCGCACGCACGCGCCTCACAGCGTCCGCGAGCGCCGCTCTGGTCGGATAGAGGATGGCCGTGTGAAAGAGGCCGGTGCTGCCCGGTGGCGGCGGGCTGCCGCCTTTGCTCTGCCAGGTATTGAGCCCGATGTGATGGTGATAGCCGCCCGCCGAGAGAAATGCGGCTTCGCGCCCGTAAAGCTGGGTGATCTCGAAGCCCATCACGTCGCGATAGAACGCGATGGCGCGGTCGAGATCTGCCACCTTGAGGTGGACGTGGCCGATGCGGACCTGCGGGTCGATGGGAGTGTTCTGAGGCATGGGCGCTCCGGGCGGTGTGTCCGCTGGATATGGGCACGCTCGAAGCGAAAAAAACCCGCCGGCAAGCCGGCGGGGGAAGGGGGCTGGCGCAATGGCCAGCCTGCCCGGGCGCGGCAGATCGCTTCGCCCGAGCCGGGTCGCTTGTTAACGGGCGACCAATCTCAGCAGGAAAATAATCAGAAGTGCGCCGATCGTGGCGTTGATGATGTCGCCGAGAATGCCGCCACCGATGTAGAGGCCGAGTCTCGGCAACAGCCAGCCGGCCACCACCGCACCGATGATACCGAGCACGATATTTCCGACGAGGCCGAAGCCGCCGCCCTTGATGATCTGGCCGGCCAACCAGCCAGCAATGGCACCGATGATGAGCCAAATGATAAGGGCTTCCAAAGCCATATGCCTTCCTCCGTTTGGACGTGACGCGAGACCGAGGGTTCAGTCGTGGATCGTCTCCGCCGCCTGCGGCTGTCTGGCCCCAGTGCGAGGTATCTGCGACGTTACTTGAGTTCGCGGAATGCCGAAACACGGTCGGTGTGCAAGTGCTCAGTATTGCACCGGTAGGATGTCGGAGCGCCGTCGGGATGCATCACCATCCATCCGATGGCATGGAGCTTGCCTCTGTACACGTTCGGAGCACACGTTCGGATGATTTGACTGCCGACGGGCGCCGGACTGGGAAGCCGGTCCCCCCACTGTATCTCACGAAGGGAAGACATGATGAGTTTTCGGAACGCAGCCATTCGCCTTGGGTTTGCGGCGCTGGCGGGGGTGGCCGCTGTCCTGCCGGTATCCGCGAGCGCCAAGACCATGCCCGACACCTATCAAGGGGTCTGGATGAACATGGAAGGCCGCGCGGCGAGCTGTCGAAGTTCGGATTGGGACGGCCCGAACCATACGGACACACACATTCGTGTCACGCAGGGCGGGCTGCAGTTCGCCGAGGGTGCGTGTGAGTTCACGTCGGTGAAAACCAGCGATTTCGGCGACGCGCACGTGGCGATGTCCTGCGGCGCGGAAGGCGAGAGCTATAAGACATCGGAAATCTGGCTGCTCACGACCATCCACGAGCACAAGATGCTGGTGATGACGAGCCGCGACCGCGAGATCGGCGCCACGATCGTCTACCAGAATTGCCCGTGAGACTAGAGTGCTTCCGGCAAAGTGGGAACCGATTTTCCGATAAGAAGCACGATAAAGCAAAAACTTGGAGCCGTTCCGCGATTCCACTAAAATCGGAACGGCTCTAGGCGAGTGAGGGTACGCCGCGGGCCACGCTCCGTCGGAAAAGTGCGGGCAGCCGGCGAAAACAGCGCGTCCTGAAATTGACTCCGTGCCAGGGAGCGGGCATCGGAGATGGCGCTCCCTGGATTTTGCCGGAACCTCGTTTTGCAGCCGCCGTCTCCGAAGCCTCGGGTTACGAGTTTGACGTCGGCCGCCTCGCTTGCCGGCGGACTGATCGCCGTCTTCGCCGCCCAAGGGGCGTTCCAAAAGGCGTTCGGGCAGAACGCGGCCGAGACGGAGCTTCCCGAAATCGAGGTGACGGCTCCGGCGGCATCTGCCCCGGCCGCGAAAAGCGCACGCAGACAACAGGCGCAGGGATCGTCGCCCGCGGTGCCCGCCGCGACGGCGACGGAACCGGGGCCCTCGCCGCAAGGCCCGGGTGTGACGGAGACGACGGCCGGCCCCGTCGACGGCTATCGGGCGCTGACCGCCACGTCGGCCACCAAGACGGAACGGCCGATCGACAAAATCCCGCAATCGATTCAGGTCATCCCGAAATCGGTGATCGACGACCAGGCGCCGATCAGCATTGACGAGATTTCCCGCAACGTCAGCGGCGTGCTGGGCACGCTGCGGCTCCAGACCCCGGCCTACGACAGCGGCAAGATCCGCGGCTTCTTCTCCGAGCAGCGCCTGGACGGTTTGCCGGTGACCTACAATCCGGGCTTTCGCGACAGCATCGTGAATATCGAGCGCATCGAGGTGCTGAAAGGCCCGACCGCGGTGCTATATGGCGGCGGCCTGGGTGCGCCGGTGGGCGGAGCGCTCAACGTGGTCTCGAAGATGCCGTTCGATGCGCCGCGTGCCGAGTTCGGCGCCACCATCGGGACGGACAGCTACTATCGGCCCTATTTCGACATCAACCAGCCGATTGCCGCCGACGGCACCGTGCTGTTCCGGCTGACCGGCGAATATCTCGATGCCGGAAGCTTCATCGATCACATCGAAACCCAGGCGTTTGCGCTCAACCCGACGCTGATGCTCCGTCCAAGCGACGCCACCACCCTGACGATCCAGGGCCATGTTTCGCGCTGGGAGCAGCCCGAGTATCAGGGTCTGCCCGCGGTCGGGACCGTGGCCGGAGATTTCAGGGTCGACCGAAGCCTTTTTTCGGGCGCGCGGGAGGCGCCGGACGCCCACAGCGCACGAGACAGCGTGACCGTCACGCTCGATCACGCATTCTCGAGCGACATCGACTCGACCCTGAAAGCCCGGTGGACCCGGTCGGATCTGGCGGAGGTCGGCCAGATCCTGGTCGGCAGCGACGGCCTCATGGCCAACATCCCGATGTTTCCGCCCTCGCGTTGGCTCGCGACCAACGGCTTTTTGGACCAGAACCAGGACGAGTTTCTCATCGCGGGCGACACGCGGTTCCGGTCGTCCGGCAGTTGGCACAAAAGCACGCTGCTGGTTGGCGCGGACTACAGCCGGCTCGCCGCCGACGGCGCGATCGTGCTCGATGTTTTCCGCGGGGGAGCAGGCATCATCGACTTGAAGAACCCGGCACCGCTTCCCTTCGTGCGTCCGCCGAAAGCGCTCGACACCGCGGTGATGGACGAGCGCGAAGTGGTCGTGTCGCAGGGCGCGTATGTCCAGCTCGAAAGCACGCTGGCCGACCGGCTGCATATCGTGGCCGGTGTGCGGCTTGCGGATATCGACATCGACTTCACCGATTTCATCGACGGCACCCGCGCGAACGAGCGCGAGACGCGCCTCCTTCCGCGCATCGGCGCGCTGCTGGATGTGACCGATCGGGTGTCCGTCTTCGCCGGTTATAGCGAAGGCCTTACGAGCTACGCCCTGGTGGGGCTTCGCGGGCTTCCGCCCCCGGAGATGTCGTCCCAGGTCGAGGGCGGCCTCAAATTCGATCTTGGCGGCGGGCTGACCGGAACGGCCGCGCTGTTTCAGCTCGACAGATACGACACCCCGGTGGGTTTCGACGCAGTGATGATCGGCACCAGCCACCAGCGCGCTCGCGGCGCGGAGCTGGACGTGATCTGGCAACCGACCCCCAACTGGAAGATTCTGGGCTCCTATGCGTTCATCGACACCGAGGTTGTGAGTGCGACAGCGTTGATCCAACCCGGCGCGCGCCGCATCGGCGTTCCCGAGCACTCGGGGCGGCTCTGGATCGACTATACCTTCGACGCGCCGGCTCTCCAGGGATGGAGCGTCGGCGCCGGGCTCTACGCCGCGTCGGGACAAGCCGTCGATCCGCTGAACCTGTTTTTCACCGACAGCTACATGACCGTCGACGCCAAGATTTCCTACGCGACGGACGATTGGAAAATCACCGCGTCCGCCAAGAACCTGTTGGATGAGGACTATTTCGTCTCTCATTTCTATCTGGGCGGGCGCGTGGCCCCAGGCGATGCCCGCGCGTTCTACCTCACGCTGGCCCGCACCTATTGAGGCAGTGCGCCGTCCGGGAATGGCCGAACGGGAACCTCCGACAGCTGAACGGCGTTACGCTGCCGACGTTCGGGGCGGTGTCGGCATCGGCTAGCAGCTATGTCTCAAAATCCTATCGAGCAACCGGTCTTGGCCGGACGTGCCGACACGGTCGATCCCAAGCCGCACGACGCGGTGCGGGTGGCCGCAACGCTCGTGTCGGCCGCGATCATCATATGCGCGCTCTATTTCGGACGGGACGTCCTGATCCCGTTGGCGTGCGCCTTTCTCATCAGTTTTGCGCTCCATCCCCTGGTGTCGTGGCTCGTCCGCGTCGGACTGCCCCGCATCGGGGCCGTGATCGTCGTCATGACCATGGTCCTGGTGCTTATCGGCGGATTGGTCGTCGTGCTCGGCGCGCAGTTGCGCTCTCTGAGCGAGGAACTGCCCACCTATCGGTCCACCATCCGCGCGAAGATCGAGGACATGCGCGGCCAGCTCAAAGTGCCCGCCGTCTTGGAGGATCCGATCGGCGCGGTGGAGGAGGCGCCGCCTCGCGAGCCGGCCGCGAAGGCGGACGCACCGCAGCGCGTGGAGGTCGTGCCGCGTCCGAAAGAGCCGATCGAGATGGCGTCCGAGTGGCTCGCGCCGTCCCTGCAGCCCTTGGCGACGGCGGGCATCGTCTTCGTCTTCGTGTTTCTGGCGCTGCTCGACCGCAGCGATTTGCGGGACAGGCTCCTGAGGCTGCTCGGCGGCAATCTCCATCGCTCCACCGATGCGCTGGAGGAAGCCGGCACGCGCATCAGCAAATACCTTCTGATGCAGGTGATCGTGAACGTGACCTACGCCGTGCCGATGGCTATCGGCCTATGGCTGATCGGCGTGCCCGGCGCGATGCTGTGGGGGGCCGTTGCTGCGATCATGCGGTTCGTGCCGTATGTCGGCCCGCTCATTTCCGCCGTGTTCCCGATCGGTTTGGCGTTCGCGGTCGATCCGGGGTGGAGCATGGTTCTCTGGACGATCGGCCTCATCCTGGTGCTGGAGCTGATCAGCAACAACATCGTCGAGCCCGTGCTTTACGGCACGAGCACCGGCCTTTCGGCGATGTCTCTGATCGCGGCGGCGACGTTCTGGACGGCGCTGTGGGGACCCGTCGGCCTTATCCTCTCCACGCCCCTCACGGTATGCCTGCTGGTCTTGGGAAAGAACGTCCCGCAGCTTCGCTTCCTCGACACGATTCTCGGCTCCATGCCCGCGCTCGACACGCCGACGCGGATCTATCAGCGCTTGATTGCCGACGATGCGGACGAAGCCATCGACATCGCGACGACGGAGATCGAGACGTCGTCGGTGAGGGAATTCTACAACGACGTCGGCATTCCTGTTCTGCGGCTGGCGAGCGAAGATTACCTTCGTCACGCTACGCCTGAGCACCGCCTGCGCGTATCGAACGGCCTGGAGGAATTGCTCGACGATTTACGCGAGGAGTTCCAGCCGGACGGCGAGCCCGTCGCGCACGCGCCGATCCTGTGTATCGGCGGCAAGTGGGAGATGGATACCATCGCGGCCGAAATGCTCGCTCATGCGCTCGAGCTCGAAGGATTGCCAGCGGGCGCGCGGGCGGCATCCACCCTGGGCACCAGCAATCTCGCCGATCTGGAGCTGAGCAAGGGTGAGATCGTGTGCCTGAGCTACTTCAGCGCCGATCCCGTGATCCCGGCGCGCCAGCTCTGCCGCCGCCTTCGCCGCAAATGGCCGGACGTGCGGATCGTCCTCGCGCTGTGGGATGCGCCGGCCGAACTGCTCGAAGGAGATGCGCTTCGCGATCTCGGCGTCGACGAGATCGTGACCTCGATCGAGGAGGCGGTCGGCCGTCTTCACCGCATGGCCGCCCCCGGCGAAGCGGAAGCGGCAGAAGTGCCCGAGCCGCCGGAAAACGAGGCCGATCGCGTCGCCGCGCTACACGCCACTGGCGTGCTATCCGGCAACGCGCGGGAGGCGCTCGACGCGATGGCGATTCGCGCCGCGGACGTGTTCAACGTGGATCTTGCCGTAATCTCCGCCATCGATGCCGACGAGGAATTCATCATCGGGCAAAGCCGGAAGCTTCCGGGAGAGACACGCGCCGAGGCGGACGGAATGCTCGTCATCCCACGCGCGGATGCGGTGTGCGATCATGTGGTCGCGAGCGGCGACACGCTCGTCGTCGCGGATACGGATCGCGATCCGCGCTTTGCGGACAATCCAACCCTCAAGATGTGGAACGCCCGGTTCTACGCCGGTGCGCCGCTCCGCACGGCCGATGGCCTCGTCTTCGGGGCGATGTGTATCCTCGGCAAGGAGCCGCGCGCGCTGGACGAGCAGGAATTGAAGGTTCTGGCGACGATGGCTGCCGATGTCGTCGCCGAGATCACCGGAGACGAGGTCGGCGACGGAAAAGCGGAGGGATCGGGCGCAAAAGATCCGACCGCGACCGTCGGCCAGCCGGTCCCGGAATAAAAGTGGGGCAGCCGTTCCAGATCGAGATGACGCGTCCCTCCTCACGCTCGAATCGATAAAGGCCTGTGAATTCATCGGATTCCCATCCGCCTCGCCATCCTTCGAGGCGGAAGCGGCCCCGGGCTGCCGTGCTCGTAGCGGCTCCTCCCGCGCCACGGCGCAATAAGTGTTTACGAGCGCGAGAATCGCTTATTTTCCGGGGCGTTCTGTGCGCTGCCGGCTCTTTGTGAGCGGGAAAGCTCGCAGCGCAGGCTCGGCATAGGGTGCTTCCGGAAAAGTGGGAACCGGGTCATGGCGGAGCCATGCAGCGCGAAGTGTCCGATAAGAAGCACGATAAAGCAAAAGCTTAGAGCCGTTCCGCGATTCCACCAAAATCGGAACGGCTCTAGGCCCGGCGAACGGGGCGCGGCCAGACAGGTCATGATATTCAGACAACCGAGCGATCATGATTTTTCCGTCCTTGCGGAAATCCGCCGCGATCCGTCCATGCAGGCGATGCTGATGGCTATTCCGGACGCGACCGACGACGGTGCCGTGGAGCAATGGATCCATCGGCGTCTGCAGGAGCCGGGTGGACTGTTCCGCGTCATCGCGAGCTCGGAAACGGACCCGGCCATGGGTTTCATTCAGGTTGGTCCGGTCAATCGACGGAACCGCACCGGCTACGGAGCCATCGCCGTCTCTAAGACCGCGCGCTTGCCGGGGATCGGACAGATCGCGATGCGCGAGTTGATGCGCGCGGCATGTCGCGATCTCGGCCTCCGGAAGCTGATGGCCGAGATCCGGGTCGACAACTTCACGGCGATCCAATTGAACCTGATGGCGGGCTACCGCATCGTCGGAACGCTTGCGGCCCACTTCACGGATGCGAGAGGAAAGCAGCACGACGTGCTCCTTTTTGAACGGCTTCTGGACCCAGGTGAGTTCCAGGCCGCCCGCGCTTGAAATCCTGCCGGGCAGGATGCTCCGGCAAGACGAACCGATTGAAGAGGAGGAGCGATGAGCGTGCAGGATCGGGTCTTCGCGGCCTTCAGGGAAGCGCTCGATGTCGAGGATGGGATCGACCGCTCGCGTCTCGTTTATCGCGACTACGCCGAATGGACGTCCATCGGGCACATGACGCTCGTGGCGGCGCTCGAGACGGAGTTCGATACGATGCTCGATACGAATGACATTCTCGCCATGAGCAGCTTCGACAAAGCCGTGGAGATTATGACCCGATATGCCGCCAATTGATCTCTCCGATCGTGTGGCTTTGGTCACCGGCGCGTCTCGCGGAATTGGACTCGCGATTGCGCATCGTTTCGCCGCGGCGGGCGCCACCGTGTTGCTCAACGCGCGGGAGATCGGTGAGGAGAGTCTCGGCACGTTCGCAGAGGACGAGGCGCAGAGGATCAGGATCCTGCCGGGAGACGTCGGGCGGCCGGACACGGCGCGCGACATCGTGCGAACGGTGTTCTCCAGCAGCGGTCGCCTCGACATTCTCGTCAACAACGCCGGCATCATGCGAACCGGGTTGATCGGAATGATCTCCGATGAGGATGTCGCCGAGGTGCTCGACACCAATCTCGCCAGCGTGATTCACATGACCCAGTCGGCTGCGCGTCTCATGGCGCGCACGGGAGGCAGCATTGTCAATGTTTCGTCCGTCGTTGGGGTGAAGGGCGCCGCTGGGCAACTCGTCTACGCAGCCTCCAAGGCAGGAATTGTCGGTGCGACGCTCGCGGCCTCGAAGGAGCTTGCTCCAAAAGGCATTCGCGTGAACGCCGTGGCGCCCGGCTATATCGAAACCGACATGACATCGCAGCTTAGAGACGAAGCGAGGGCGCAGGCGCTCGAGGCGATCGGCTTGGGGCGGCCGGGCTCCGTGGACGACGTCGCCGATGCCGTTCTTTTCCTGGCGTCGGATATGTCGCGCTACGTCACGGGGCAGATCCTGGGCGTCGATGGCGGGATGATCATTTGAACGCTGACCGCAAGAACCTGCTGCCGTTTTGGAGCAGCACGCCCGACCGGCAAGTCCTGTGGGACGATCGAACCCGGATCTGGCTGACGGAGCGTGAGCTGCGCGCGCAGTGCATGACGGTTGCGAGGCAGCTCGAGCGGAACGGCAACGGACTGGTGTTTCTCCTTGCCTCCAATCGCGCCGAGGTGTTCGTCGCGTTTCTTGCGGCCATAACGGCAGGGCACGCGGTCGCGTTGATCGATCCTGGCCTTGCCGTGGACAGGATCGACAACCTTTGCGCTCTCTACTCTCCGGATTTTGTTCTCGGCTGCGGAGAAGTGGAATGGTTGCGCGAGGCAGCGAACCGGCCGGGAGAATGGGACATTGCGGAAGGCGAGCAATCCGGGCTCGTTGTGGCCAGCCGAAGAACGCCCGTGTCGGCCCCCGCGATCTCGCCGGATCTGCAGGTGCTTTTGCTGACGTCGGGCACGACGGGAAACGCGAAATTCGTCCGTCTCTCCGCCCGTGCGATCGCCGCCAATGCGAAGCAGATCGCGCTCAGTCTTTCCCTGGAGCCTTCGAGCGTCGCGATCGCTCATCTGCCGCTTCATTATTCGTATGGCCTGTCCGTCGTCACGTCGCATCTCGCGGCGGGCGCGCGTATCACGTTGATGGACGACGCGATCACGTCGGAAAGTTTCTGGCAGAAGGTGGCGGCAAGCGGCGGGACGCACTTTCCGGGCGTTCCCTTCCACTACGCCGTGCTCGCGCGGCTGGGCTTCGGCGTCGTGCCGGTGTCCGTCGACACGCTGACCCAGGCAGGCGGACATCTCGGCACGGATCTGCAAAAGTTGATCCTGCAAAAAGCGGAAGAGCGCGGCGCCCGAATGTTCGTGATGTACGGACAGACAGAGGCGTCCCCGCGCATCGCGACCGTGCCTCACGCGCGTTTGCGCGAAAAGCTGGGCTCGGTCGGCGTGGCGCTGCCGGACGGCAGGATCCAGATCGTGGATGCGGACGGCGCGCCTTTGGCCAGCGGGAAGAGCGGCGCTGTCGTCTACCAAGGGCCGAACGTCATGATGGGGTATGCGGAAAATCGTGAGCATCTGGCGCTCGGCGATGTCATGGGTGGGCGCCTAGAGACGGGCGATCTCGGATGGATGGATCGCGAAGGCTATCTCTTTCTCTCGGGCCGCACCGCGCGCTTTGCGAAGATCGCCGGTCTCCGGATCAGCCTCGATGATATCGAAAGAGAGGTGTCGGAGCTCGGCACCGTCGCCTGTATCGATCGGGCCGAACGCGTTATCGTGATGTTCGAAGGCGATGTTCCGGCGGACGCAAAGTCACGATTGAAGACCATCGCGCTGTCCGCGAAAATCCCTTCGAGCAGCTTTGCGGTCGGTTCTCTCGCTCAGATGCCGCGCAAATCGAACGGCAAGATCGACTACGGCCGGGTGAAGGAAATCGCAAATGTTTGATCGTTTGCTCGAAGCCCCACCTTATTCCCTGCGGCAAGGCGAGAAGGAACGCCTTCTTCTCGCGGGGCTCAACGAGCTGACACGATTTCATTACGAGAAGTGCCCCGACTATGCGCGCATCCTCGATGCGGCGTGGGGCGGTCTCGGCTCCTACGGCGCGATCGAAGACGTGCCGTTCCTCCCGGTTGGCCTGTTCAAGGAGCGCGAGCTGTCGTCGACCGATGGGCCACACATCGTTCTCCAGTCGAGCGGGACGAGCGGCCAGGTTCCGAGTCGTATCGTGGTCGACCCCGAAACGTCGACGCGTCAATCTCGGGCGTTGATTGCAACCTTCCGGCCGATCCTGGGAGACCGGCGTTTGCCGTTCCTCGCGATCGACACGCGCGATGTGCTGAAACCGACGAACCTCACGGCCCGGGGCGCGGGCGTCCTCGGAATGATGAAATTCGGCGCCAAGGCGACGTTCGCCCTATCGCCCACGTTGGAGACGGATCGCAAGACCGTTCGCGATTTCGTGGCGGCTCAGGGCGGCGCGCCGTTCCTCATGTTCGGTTTCACCTTCCTGGTTTGGACGAAGCTGTACGAGGAATTCCGCGATGGAGAGCTCGATCTCTCCAATGCGATCCTCGTCCATTCGGGGGGATGGAAAAAGATGGAGGAGCGGAAGGTTCCCAATGCCGAGTTCCGCGAGGCGCTCCGAGTGCGCTTCAATCTCACGCGGATCTATAACTTCTACGGCTTTGTTGAGCAGATCGGCTCGATGTTCGTGGAAGGCCCGGATGGCCTGCTTTATCCGCCGAATTTTACCGACGTGATCGTGCGCAAAGCAGGGAGCTGGGAACCGGCGAACCTGGGCGAAGAGGGCGCCCTGCAGGCCGTCTCGCTCCTGCCGGGATCGTACCCCGGCCACAGCGTGCTGACCGAGGATACCGGGAGAATCCTGGCCGTCGACAACGGCGCGGAGAACCGTTTCGGCAAAGCGATCGCCGTCACGGGCCGTGTCGAGAAGGCGGAGTTGCGCGGCTGCAGCGATGTCGTCGCGACGACCCGAGCGGCCTAGGGGCAAGGACATCGTGACGGTGCATCTCACATCCCTTGGATTGAACGGCGCGGAGGCGCCGATCGAAATGGCGACGCTGGAAGCGCGCCTCGACACCGCTCGCAGAGCGCTGGTAACGCCGTTTTCAGCCGAACGGATGGATTTGGTGGCTGGTGTCGGCGATGCGATCCTCAAGAGCAAGTCGGCGATTTCGTCCCACGTCAAACACTTCGGCTTCTGGATCAGAGGAGCGAACCTGCGGGCTCTGGCGCAGGATTTCGAGCGCCGGCGGCCCTCCGCTACGGTGTCGCGGCCGCGGGGGGTCGTGTTTCATGTGCCGCCGAGGAATGTCGAGACGGTTTTCCTCTATTCATGGGTTCTCTCGTTCCTGGCCGGCAATGCCAACGTCGTGCGCCTGTCCCAAGACGTGAGCGCCGAGCTGAGCGGGATCTGCGATCTGTTCCTGGCCGCTTTCGAGGAGAACGATGACGGATCTCAATTCTTCGTTCGCTATCCCTCCGACAGCGAGGGGAGCCGCCTGATCTCGGCGCAGAGCGACGTGCGGATTGTCTGGGGCGGCGATGCCAAGATCAAGGCGTTCGAAGATTTGCCGTTGCGCGGCGGCGGAAAAGCCATCTGGTTCGGCGACCGCACATCGCTCTGCGTGCTCGACGGCGAGAAGGTCGCGGCGTTGAACGGCGCCGAGCGGCACGATCTCGCGCATCGTCTCTACGATGACATCTTCGTTTTCGATCAGATGGCCTGCTCCTCGCCGCACACCCTCTACGTCGTGGGCGATGCCGGCACGCACCTCGCAGGCGTCAAGGCGCTCCTGCAGACGTTGGGCGAGGTTGCCTCGGAGAGAGGGGCATCGTGGGCGACCGGACACCAGATTTCCAAGATGGTGCAGGCCTTCGCCTCGGCCGCATCCGGCTGGTCGCGCGAGGTGAGCTGGCGCGATGCCATGCTGACGAGCACGGTGACGGACCGCCAGGAACGGGCCGATCTGCGGGTTGGAAGCGGCTTTCTGAATGTGGTTTTCATTCCCGCCCTGGACGCCGTGAACGGCATCCTGCACGAACGCGACCAGACGGTGACCCACTTCGGATTTGAGCCGGAGGCCATTTTCACGGTCGCCGGTTCCGGCGCGGCGCCAGGAGGCATGCGCTGGACGCCGGTCGGCACGGCGCTCAACTTCGATTTCGTGTGGGACGGGTATGATCTTCCCTTTGAGCTGACGCGCCTTGTGAGGGTCGCATAACGCCCCCGCGGCCCTTCGGACCGGCCATAGCAAGCCCTGCGCAAGATTGGCGTAATAAGCGCGAAGGTGGCGTTGGTCGGGGGGGCCGACGAGCCAGGGGCGCGCATGGGCGAGATGAAACTCAGCATCTGCATTCCGACCTACAATCGCGAACGCTATCTCCACAACACGCTCTCGCGCTGTGCGGCCGACTTCAAATTCGCCTTTCCATACGAAATCGTGATCTCGGACAATGCGTCGACGGATGACACGAAGCGCGTCGTCGACGAGTTCATCGCCAAGGGATTGCCGATCCGTTACCATCGGCGCGCCGAAAACGGCGGCGCCCTCAGAAATATCGTCTCGTCCCTTCGGCACGCGGTCGGCGAATATGCGCTCTACCTCGCAGATGACGACGTGCTGATCGCGGATCAGGTGGCGGCCGTCGTCGCTTATCTCGACGCAAATCCCGATGTCGTGACGTGTCAGGCCCCCTGGTTTCTCTACGACGAGGTCGCAAATAGAGATACGGGCCAGTTCTACAGGGTCGACAGGGACGTGAAGTTTGCCCGGCGAAGCTTCGCCGAAGTGTTCCAGTTCATCTACGAGCGGCATATTTTTCCGGAGATCGGCATTTACCGGACGGCCGCCCTGCGCTCGGCATGGGTGCCGCGAGAGTTCTGTTTTGCGCCGTTCCCCTATCTCGCGCATTTTCTCGACCAGGGGGCCGTGACGTTCCTGAAGCAACCGTTCTACCGTTCGGTCACGGTCTCGAAGATCGAGCCCCGCCGCCATCAGGCCGGCAATGAAGAGGTTATGACCTTCTGGGATCGGTATCGGGGCGGACTGGAATACTTCCTCTACTTCGGCGTCAAGCGCGGCAGCATTGCCAACACGCACGAGGCGCGCGCCGCGTTCGAGGAAAAATGCAAGATCTTCACGTTCAATCGCATGGCGGTCGCCGCGCGCTTCTGGGCGGCGCGCAACGATTTCGTGAAGGTCTACGAGCTTTTCACGCGCATGGCGGTCGGGGGCATGGCGGATCATCCCGATATGGTCAAACTGCGCGAGGTCTTGCCGCTCAGGGTTGCGCTTCAGACGTTGGCGTATCAGGTGAGCGCGACGGCCGGCCTCGACAGGCTGATCTTGAGCGGGATGGCCGATCCCGCCGCCATCGGTGATCTCCTTCGCGAGAGCGGGATCGAGCCTCGGATCGAGATCCTGGACGACAGCGCGGCGCATGACCCGGCGCGGATCGAAAGCACGGCGGTCTTCGTCTCGGACCAGCAGCGCAGGGATAAGTATCTATCGATGGGCTACAAGCCCGGCCTTATTTTTACGGAGCAGGAGCTGGTCCGGCACATCCTTGTCTGACGGCGAAGGCAAAGGACCACGCTCCGGCATTGTGCCGGCGACTTGGGCACGGGTATAGCTGCGTATCGAATGCGTGGGCGTGAGTCGGAGCGGCGGCATGAGGTGCGGCTATGGGCGACAGGATACTCTACGCGAAGCCGTCGATCACCGATCTGGAGACGCGATACGCTGCGGATGCGGCGGCGAACGGCTGGGGTAGCCGCTGCTATGAGTACATCCACCGTTTCGAGGCCGGTTTCCGGACACACTTGGGAAGCGACTTCGCGATCGCGACGTCGAGCTGTACCGGCGCATTGCACATGGGGCTGTCCGCGCTCGGCGTGGGCGAAGGCGACGAGGTCGTCCTCGCCGATACGAACTGGATCGCGACCGTCGCGCCGGTCGTCCATCTCGGCGCGAAGCCGGTTTTCGTCGATATTCTTGCCGACACCTGGTGCATCGATCCGCAGGCTGTTGCGCGTCACGTGACGCCGCGCACCAAGGTGATCATCGCGACGCACGTCTACGGCAATCTGTGCTCGATGGACGCGCTCTTGACGATTGGACGCGAAACCGGGGTTCCGATCGTCGAGGACGCAGCCGAAGCGATCGGATCGGTTTGGCACGGGCGCCGTGCCGGCTCGATGGGGGTGTTCGGCGTTTTCTCCTTCCACGGCACGAAGACCCTGACGACCGGCGAGGGCGGCATGCTCGTGACGAACGATGCCGCGCTTCATGAGCGCGTTCTGACGCTCTCGAATCACGGCCGGACACGCGCGAACGCGAAGACGCTCTGGCCCGAGGCCGTTGGGTTCAAGTACAAGATGTCGAACATCCAGGCCGCGATCGGCTGCGCGCAGCTCGAACGTATCGACGAGCTCGTGTCCCGCAAGCGGGAGGTTCTCTCCGGCTACAAGGCGCGCCTTGCCGATCTGCCCGGCGTGGTCCTGAATCCGGAGCACGAAGGCACGGTCAACGGCGCGTGGATGCCCACCGCTGTTTTCGAGCCGGGAAGCGGCGTGACGCGCGACGCGTTGCTCTCTGCGTTCGAGCGGGCGGACATCGACACGCGCACCTTCTTCCATCCGCTGTCCAGCTTGCCGATGTTCGAAAAACGCCCGCAAAACGCGAATGCGTGGAGCATTCCGGAGCGGGCGATCAATCTTCCAAGTCATCACGATTTGACCGACGCAGAGCTGGACCGCGTCTCGGAGGCGTTGATCGCCGTCGTGCGCGATCGTGAGCGCAATAAAGAACTGGCCGTCAGCCGCTCGGCGTGAGCGGGACGCATATCACGGGGTAGATCTAGCGATGACGGTACGGGATGATCGCGCGGAGTTTGAGGCGCATAAGCGGGAGATGTCGCTCGCGCTCGGCCGGGACGACGACGCGTTTCGGCACAGTTTGGAGACCCTCGTCCAGCTCGACAAGTACGATTACACGTACCTTTGGTCCTGGCTGGGCGTGCCGATTATTCAGATGCCGGCGGACGTCATGGCGACGCAGGAAGCCATCTGGAACACCAAGCCGGACATCATCATCGAGACGGGTGTCGCGCGCGGCGGGTCCGTGATCTTCATGGCATCCCTCCTTCAGGTGATCGGCAAGGGGCAGGTGATCGGGATCGATACCGACATTCGCGCCCACAATCGCGACACGATCGAAAGCCACCCGCTGGCACCGCGCGTCGTGCTGATCGAGGGATCCTCGACGGCGCCCGAGACGCTCCGCGAGGTCAGCGCGCAAATTCCCGAGGGAGCGTCCGTGATGGTCGTTCTCGACAGCGACCACAGCCGAGATCACGTGCTTGCGGAGCTGCGCGCCTATGCGCCGCTGGTGACGAAGGGTCAGTATCTCGTCGTGGCGGATACGCTGCTTGGCCGAGGCGATGCCTCGCACGCGCCGACCAAGCGCACGCAAGTGCTTTATCCCGGCAACGAGCCGCTTGCGGCTCTCAACGCTTTTCTCGCGGAAACCGATCGGTTCGAGATTGACGAGGTCTTGAACGGTAAGCTGGTTCTTTCGAGCTCCCCGGGTGGATATTTGCGATGCAAACGGGGCTGACCCGATACGGCGATGGCGTGTCCGTCCGCTCGATGATCGGCGGGGCGTGAATGCGCACGGTCGTGATCTCGCAGCCGATGTTTCTGCCCTGGGTCGGCCTGTTCGAACAGATGCAGATGGCCGACGTGTTCGTGCATTTCGACGATGTGCAGTTTCCGCAAGGACGCAGTTTCGTCAGTCGCGTGCAGGTAAAAACGCGCGACGGCATCCGCTGGATCAGCGTCCCCATCGCTCGCGACGGCAGCAGCCCGCGCATCTCGGACGTGTGCATTTCGGAAGATGGCGGCTGGCGCCGGAAGCACCTCGAAACCCTGCGGCACAACTACGGAAGAGCCGCCAACTTCCCCGCCATGTTCGAGCTGGCGCAGGAGCTGCTGCTGGTTCCGCAATCCAGCCTGTCGGAATTCAATATCCTGAGCCTGGAGAGAATTGCCGCGTGCCTCGGTCTCGAATGCACGTTCGTGCGCGCGTCCGCGCTCGGCAGGGGCGGCCGCAGCAGCGAAAGGCTGATCTCCATCTGTGCCGAGTTGGGCGCCGAGACCTACGTGACCGGACATGGCGCGCGCAATTACCTGGACCACGAAAAGTTCGAGGAGGCCGGCATGACGGTGCGTTACATGGACTATGCGGTGGAGCCCTGGCCCCAACTGCACGGCGAATTTACCCCGTTCGTCACGGTCCTCGATCTCATGGCGGCCGTCCCGTTCTCCGAAGCGAGAGGACACTTCAGATCTGAGGCCGTCGACTGGAGAACATTCCTGAAAAGGTCTCCCTGACGGGCCGCGACGCGCGCGGTTGCGATGCTCGATGCGAGGAAAAAAACGGAATGAAGCTGGCAGCCCTCAGGAATTTGGAAAGCAAGATCGATCGCTTTCTGGACCGGCGCAACGACGGCAAGCCCATCGTGCTTTATGGCGCCGGTTTCGGAATGCCGGCAATTCTGGCCAAGTTGGAACGCTACGGCTTCCAGATCGCGGGCATTTGCGACTCCGATCCCAGCAAGCACGGGACGCGATACGAAGATCGTTACGATATTTTCGGGTTGGAGGACGCGTTGGCGCAGGTGCCTGATGCCACCTTCGTCATCACGGCGCCCGCGCATTTCGACGACATTCACCGCATGCTGATGCAGAACGTGGCGCCCGGCCAGGTGAGCGACGTGGATCTCGAATGCGCGCACTACTTCGAAGCCCATGAGTTCGAAAAATTCTTCAAACAGAACATGGAAGGCCTGGAGCGCGTGCGCACGAGCCTTGCGGATGATGCTTCCCGCGACGTGTTCGAGAAAGTGATCAAGGCGCATCTCTCAGGCGATCGGAAAGACTTCCAGGATGCAGAGAGCGAAACGGAGGATTGGTATCTCTTTCGCTCGCTTTTGGCGCCGCCGTCGAACGCTGTCTATTGCGATTGCGGAGCCTACGACGGCGATACGATCCGTCTGTTCATGGAGGCGGCCAAGGGCGGCTTCGAGCGCATCTACGCCTTCGAGCCGGACGACGCCATGCGGGGCAAGCTCGAGGACATGGCGCGGGGCGAGCCGCGCATCCAATTGATCGCGAAGGGCGCATATGGTTCCGAGGGTCACCTGTCCTTCCGGCCGAACGGCGTATATTCGATGCTCACCAGCGAAGAGACGAGCGACGACGTCGTCCACGTTCCGGTGACCACGATCGATGCCGTTCTGGGCAGCGAGCGCGTCGATATCATCAAAATGGATATCGAAGGCGCGGAGTACGACGCGCTGAACGGCGCGGAGCACACCATTCGCGCCCACAAGCCGAAGCTTGCGATCTGCCTGTATCACCGTGTGGACGATATGCTGCGCATCCCGGATCTGGTTCGCAGTTTCGTGCCCGAGTACGAGCTTCACATTCGCCATCAGTCGGCGAGCTGTACGGACACGATCTTGTTCGCCGTTGCGCCAGATGAAGGCATCCAGAACGCGCGGAACGACTAAGCCCAAGACGACTGGGAGTGCGTCTGAGCGTGGCGTTGCTCTAAAGGGGCCGCCGCTAGGACGGCGGAGACGCACTCATCTCGTCAGCGCCGCTCTCCCTGCCGGCAAAGCCCGCTAGGGCCGTTTCCCCGAAACGACGCACGCTTTTATTTGACCTACCTACTGATAGGTAGATAATGGGAGCCGTTGCGCGAGGCGCGGACAGCGCCGGGCGCGATGGCATGACGTGCGCCCGACGACATCGTCGGGGTGCCCTTCCGCCAGCGAGAAAATGGAAACGTCCAATCGGAAAGAGGTTCACATGGCGCTGAATGACTGGAACTCCTATCGCGAAGCCCTCATGGGGCGTATTGGCGAACTCGGGAAGTTGTCGCCGGATTCGGTCGGCGGCTATCTCATGGCGCGTGGCGCCGGCGCCAAGACGGGCCGGCTGGACGAAAAGACACGGCAGTTGATCTCTCTTGCCGTTGCGGTCACGACCCGTTGCGACGGGTGCATTTCCGTCCATGCCCAGAAGGCCGTTCAGAACGGAGCAACGAAGGAGGAGGTTGCCGAAGCGCTCGGCGTCGCGATCGCGATGAACGCGGGCGCCGCCCTCGTGTATTCGGCGCGAGCACTGGACGCCGTCGAGGCATCGAGCACCTGATTGATGTGCAACGGCCTGCGCTCGCCCGCGCGGGCGAGAGCAGGCCGATTGCATCCCGGCCATGCGCTGCGCTAATCATGCTGCTGGGATTTAGGATCATACGTCATGGCCGCGGATACGAAATCGACGTTGCTTGCCGAGGCGGAGCACCTCGTCTGCACGGTCGGATACGCCGTGTTCAGCTTCGCCGATCTTTCCGAGCGCGTGGGGCTCCGCAAGGCGAGCATCCACCACCACTTCCCGACCAAAGAGGCGCTAGGAAATGCGCTGATCGATTCGTATCTCGAGCGCTTCATAGCGGAACTGGACGCGCTCTCCGGAAGACGTATGGAGACGAAGTCGAGGCTCCTGGCGTACGGAGATTTTTTCGCGGGAGCCTTGTCCGGCGGACAGATGCCCCTGTGCGGCGCGCTCGCAGCCGATGCCGCCTATCTGCCGGCCTCGATGCAGCAGCGTGTCGAGAAATTTTTCAAAGTGCATTTGGACTGGCTGGAGCAGGAGCTTCGGCGCGGTGTCGCCAAGGGGGAGGTGCGCTCCGATCTCAAGGTCAGTCGCGCCGCCCTCCAGATTCTCAGCGCGCTGCAGGGCAGCAGCATCGTGGCTTGGGCGCTGAAAGATCCGAGCGTCATCCGCCCGACATTGCGCGCCTTGCTCGACGGCTTCGACGCGTGATCAGGGACTCAAAAGGCCTCTCTCGTTGTGTTCGAGAACGGCGCGCCTGGGGTGATAGTTCTCGCGAAGAGGACTTTCCAAGCCCCCCTGACACCTAGAGTGCTTCCGGAAAAGTGGGAACCGGGTCATGGCGAAGCCGTGCCCTCACGAAGTCCGATAAGAAGCACGATAAAGCAAAAACTTAGAGCCGTTCCGCGATTCTACCAAAATCGGAACGGCTCTAGAGGTTGCGGTCGGGCGAGGGTGGATTTTCGCCGCCACCCAATCCGAGACCCGCGCCCAATCCGGCGGCGCCCATCCCCATGCCAGTTCCAGTCCCCGCGCCGCCACCGCCTCTTCCGCCGGCGCCTTGCCGAGAGTTCTCGTTTCCACCCCGACCGCGTCCGCCGGAGCTCGACGGCCGTGTGGGGCCCTGCATCGGAATCGCAAGATCGGGCGGGATCGGATCGAGATCGAGCGCTTCGCGAATGAAGTTGCGAAGCGAGACGACGAGGTCGTGCGTGTGGACGGGCCGTCCGGCAGTCAGCTCGCGCGCGGCGCGTTCAGCCAGCCGGACGTGCTCTTCGGTTCCAAGCAAGATGATGTCCGACAGCGCGGCCTCGACCGAATCGCGGATGCGCCGCGCGCGGTCGGATCCGGCAGCGCTGTCGCGGATCGGGTCAAGGGCTGCTTTGGCGTCGCCCTCGGGGATGGGCTCGCCGGATTGACGCAAGTCGCGCAGATGCGTCGGATCGACGGTCAGATTGCCGGTGAACGAGCCGCCCAGGACTTTGTAGGCTGCGATCAGCGTACGGAGGCGCTCGTTGATCTGGCGGTTCATGCGCTCGCGGCGCTGCTGGATTGTAAACATCATCAGCAACCGGATGCCGATGCCAATGAGCGCGAACAGCGCCAAGCCGAGCACCGTCCCGAGCATTCCCTGCCATGAGCTGAAATCAAGGTAGCGCAGTGACGCCTCCCACCATGTTCCTGGCCACCAGCCTACACGATTGGGCGCGGCTCAAGTGCCTCGTTTCATCACGCATGGTAGGAAATTGGCGCGCCTCGCCGGGCGCAGATGATAACTACGTTTACGCCATAGCCCTCTAAATTGGACGGCCGACGATCAGCCAGAACTAGCTGAAATTACAGCAAAGTTTCCCTTCTATCCCTTCAGGTGGTGGTTTTGATGTCAAGTCAGCCGCCGGCGCTAAAATGCCGGGACTTAACGGCCGAGAACGTGTTGTCTCTACATCAACCTTACTTGTTGGCACGGTTAGAAGCTTAAGAGCTGCGCGAAAATGCCATCGAGTTGCAGCACTGGCGATGCGGAGAGCAGCGGATCGCATATGATCGCGACATGACGAATCAGTTTGAATTCCAAGTCCCGACCACGGACGGCCAAACGCTCCCGTTTAGTCTCAACCCTGGCGATACGTTATATCTGCTCGGGGCGAACGGCACAGGAAAGTCTAGCTTGGTGTCCCGCTTTGCGAACCAGCATCAAAACCTTGTCCGACGGATTTCCGCCCACCGGCAAACGTGGTTCGAGTCAAATACTCTCGATATGACGCCGAAGAGCCGGCAGGACCTGGAAAACAACGTGCGTTCTCAGGATGCGCAACCACAAGCGCGTTGGCGAGAGTGGAACGCTGGCGGGCGCGCAAATATGGCCATCTTCGATCTAATCGACGCCGACACTATGCAGGAGCGCAAGATTGCCGCTTTCGTCCGGGGTGGTGACGGTGCAGCAGCGTTCAAAGAGGCTGAAACGCCGTCCCCGATGCAGGTGATCAATGAATTGATGCGCCTCTCGAATTTGCCGATTGAGGTGAGCCTAGAGGAAGGTCAGAAAGTCGTCGCGCGCAAGAATGGCGGAGCGTCCTACAGCGTGGCCGAGCTTTCAGACGGAGAGCGCAACGCCTTCCTCATCGCCATCGAAGTACTTACCGCGAAGCCTGGAACGCTGATCCTAATTGACGAGCCGGAGCGTCACCTTCACCGCTCAATCATCTCGCCGCTGCTGAAGCTACTTTTCGACCGCCGCAAAGACTGCGCATTCATCGTATCGACCCACGAACTGATGCTACCTCTGGATACGCCAAGCGCTTTAACTCTGCTAGTGCGCGGCTGTGAATACCAAGGCCAGCAAGTTCGTGCGTGGACGGTGGATTTGATCCCGCCTGGAGTCGCTATCGACGATGACCTGAAACGCGATCTTCTGGGGGGACGCCGGAAGATGATCTTTGTTGAAGGCACGGATCAAAGTCTGGATGTCCCGCTGTATAGTCTCCTTTTTCCGGGTGTTTCGGTCACGCCGAAACTGGGATGCCGCGATGTTGAGCACGCTGTGCGCGGCTTACGGGCCGCTGCCGATGTTCATTGGGTAGCAGCGTGGGGCATCGTAGATAACGATCAGCGAACCCCGGAGGACGTGCAGCGGCTCAAGGACGCTGGTGTATGGGCGCTTACCCATTACTCGGTAGAAGCCCTATACTATCATGCGGCGATCATCAGCAGGATCGCGAAGCGCCAAGCAGCGCTCACTGGGGCCAACCCCGACGCTCTCGTAAAAGCAGCGATGGCCGACGCGGTGACAGCGGCGAAGGCACAGCGAGAACACCTCGTCACCAGCGCGGTTCTAAGGGCGGCTCGCGAGCGCGTCGTGGCCGCATTGCCGAAACGCGCCGACGTGAAAGCAGGTGCGTCCTCGGTGAAGGTAGAGGTGGACGTGGCGTCGATGCGTGCCGAGGAGGAAGAACGCTTCGATAAGTTGGTTACCACCACTGACTGGGACGGACTCATTACCCGTTATCCACTACGTGAAAGCTCCGCATTCGACCGCGTCGTCAATGGTCTCAAGATCGCGGATCAGGCGACCTATCGAGCTGCGGTGCTAAAGCTACTCCAAGACGATGCGGAAGCGATGAAGGATTTGCGTGATTTGCTGGGCGGTCTGTATGTTGCTGTAACCGCCTAGGCCGGCGTGCAATGCGTTGCACACACTGAGCCGAACCATCTCCCTACCTAATGCGTCGTTTCCTATGCTGGAACAAGCCGTCGAAGAGGAATCGTGCGCGCTCGCATTGAGCGTCGAGTGGTCATGTTGATGGCGTCCAACGTCACGCGCCGCAGACGAGCGGCCCGCCTACGCCAGACTCTTGGCGGTCGCTCCGGCGGGCCGCTCGTCCGCTCCACCGTCGCGTTTGTGGCTGCGAAAAAGAAATACTCACAGCACCCAGATGTTTGCACGGCGGTTGCATGTTGACGGCGGGGTCATTGTCGAAACCCATGCGCTTCTCCGGCGCTTTTCCGTGCATCGGACGGGGTGCAATGTGCATCAGATCGGCGCGAATCCGGCAGCCGCTTTGCAGATCGGCGGTCGCAGTTATGCGCCTTCGGCGGCGAGCTTCCTTGCAGTGTCCATGCAGGAAATCGGCGCGTTCAGTGCAAAATCGAAAATCGGCATTTTGGGCGAAAAGGGGCGGATTTTCGGAGGGCAAGATAAAAGAACATGGCACTACGTCGCCCATGTTCTGGAAATTATCATTGTCTGCACACTGTTTAGGTGGTGCGAGAGCGGCACCCCATTTTTTATCCCCTTGGTGCCGCGATTTCGCGCAAAGCCTTGGCTTTGCTGGTTTTCGACCAGCACCATGGCCGCCGAACGTCCGATTTTCGGCAGCTTCGGCCGGGACGCGACCATGAGCGGCGACGGCAAAGTTGCTTCTAGCCGGAGCCCAATTTTTCCTGCTCGATACGGGAATGGCGCGACGTAACTCGACCGGCGGTTAACCCTCCGGCAAGACGGACGATATTGCAGCGACCGACTTCGGCCAGCAGGTGCGCAAGGCGACGAACCAGCGCGGCAGATTGCTTGCTGTGGATCAGGGAGACGCCAGCGCCTGTCATCAGGCGGCGCGGCGCGATCTTTCGCCGCGTCAAGGGAGCAATGGGCAGCTATTCCGGCTTGGCTACTGCCACGATCTCGGACGGGTCATCCAGAGACGAACCATCGGCACGCGTGAGGCGAGTGGTGACCTCCTGGCCGTCCTGGGTTTGTAGACGCAATCGCGAGGGGCCACCGGGCAGATGGGCTTCCGACCATTCGCGCAAGGCGACCAGCGCCGGCGTGAGCGCACGGCCCTTCTCCGTCAGCCGATAGCCATTGCGTTGCCGCCGGCCCGGCTCCCGATAGGGTCGCTGTTCGAGGATGCCTTCCGCGACCAGCTTTGACAGCCGTTCGGCGAGCACCGAACGCGGAATGCCAAGATCGTCGTGCATCGCGTCGAACCGCTCCACCCCACACAAGGCTTCCCGAAGGATCAGCAGCGTCCAGCCGTCGCCGATGGCACGGATGGCCCGCGCGAGCGCGCATTCTGCAAGTGGCACAGGGGCATGGCGGGAGGAAACCATCTTGGAGGCGTGTTCGGTCATGCGGTCAGCATAACAGAGTTTGATTTTCATACCCAGAGCGGATACTTTGAGTATGAAAAATGGACTCAGATAGCAATGTCGCAGCCGACCATTACGCCCGAGCTGATCGACTACCATCGCCGCCGCGCGCACCGGAGCCGAAACGTAGCGATGCGCCGCGCGATTGCTTGCACCATTCGTTCTCTTTGGAACCTGTTACCCAAGCTCTTGCGGGGCAGCGCCGACAGACCGACCGGCCCTGAACCGGCGCACTCCCACCGCGATGCTGCGGTTGTTGCCGCGCTGGCGCTCGCGCCTGCAATCGGCCTCGGCATCGCACGCTTCGCCTATGCGCTGGTCCTGCCCGACATGCGCGCCGATCTTGGCTGGTCCTATGCGGATGCGGGCTGGATGAACACGACCAACGCCGCCGGCTATTTGCTCGGCGCTTTGGTCGCCGCGCGGGCAATCGCGTCGGTGGGCGCATATCGTGTGATGGTGGCCGGTGCATGGGCCTGCGTCGTGGCGCTTATGCTCTGCGCCCTGTTCCGCCACGCCATACCGCTCAACGCCGCCAGAGTGCTGGCCGGACTCGGCGGTGGCTTCGCCTTCGTGTCGGGCGGTGTGCTCGCGGCCGGCGTGGCGCAGCGCAACCCAGAGCGCGCCGCCTTCCTGCTCGGCCTGTTCTATGCGGGACCGGGCCTTGGCATTCTACTGTCCGGCGTCGCGGCTCCGTTCACGCTCGAACGGTTCGGCGCGGGATCGTGGGGCGCGGCATGGGCCGCGCTTGCAGTCATTTCGCTGCCGCTGGCTGTGGGTTTGCATCTGGCGCGAGGCGAGAACACCGCCGCGCCGCCATCTGCGCAGACGAGTCCGCGTTATGCGGATATGCGCTGGCTTCTCTGCGGCTATCTGTTCTTCGGGGCAGGCTATATCGCCTACATGACGTTCATGATCGCCTGGGTGCAGGGCAGCGGCGGCGGGGTCAGTTTCCAAGCTCTGTTTTGGGCGGTGATCGGACTTGCTACGATCGCCTCGCCGTGGCTGTGGACGGTGATCCTCAAGCGGCTTCTGCATGGGCACGCCTTTGCGGTCCTGACCGGCATCACCGCCATCGGAGCCATGCTGCCGCTCATATCCAACACGGTGCCCATGCTGCTCGCATCGGCGGCATTGTTCGGCAGCGCATTTTTCGCGGTGGTGGCTGCGACGACCGCATTCGTCAGACGCAACCTCCCGCAAGCGCAATGGGCGTCCGCCATCGGCATTCTCACCGTCGTCTTCGGGATCGGCCAGATGCTCGGGCCGGTCGCTATCGGCTTCGTCAACGATGTGATGCAGGACCTCGAAAGCGGTCTGTGGGCGTCCGTGGTGCTGCTGTTTATCGCTGCAATGCTTGGCGCATTGCAGCGGGATCGTGAGGCAGCATGAGACGGCGGCGAGGTAGATTCTTGGATCACGACCAATCGTCGAAGCTGTTGGGCGGCCGCGTTCCAATGGCCGCTCTGATACAGACATGCGCTGTCGCCGAGTATCTGAATTTCCGCCATGCTGCCAACGCGCTCGGTGTCAGTCTGTCCAGCGTGAGCGCCCGCGTGAAGACGCTGGAGGAAGACCTTGGCATCCTCCTGTTCGAGCGTCATGCACGTGGGGTCCGGCTGACGGAGGCCGGCAGACTGTTCGTGGAGCGAATATCAGCCGGTGTCGATCAACTCGACCATGCGGTGAAAACCGCAGGGATGGTGGCGTCAGGAGAATGCGGCCGGCTGCGCGTCGGCATCCACGCGCTGATCCCGCGCAGCTTCCTTGCGGAATTGATCGAACGATACCGCGAGGATCATCCGGGCATCGAAGTCGAGATGACGGAAAGCACCGCGCGCGACGCGCTCATGCAGCTTCGCGCCGACCGGCTCGACATCGTGTTCGTCGCCGGCACGCCCGAACTGCCGGACTGTCATTCGCGCCTCATATGGACCGAACCACTCGTTGCGGCGATGCCGGATCGGCATCCGCTCGCCGCGCTGGCCGCCGTAACCTGGGCCGATCTAGCCGGTGAGACGTTCCTTGTCCGCCACGGCGGCACCGGACCCCAGGCGCATGACCATATCCTATTGCGCCTCGCTGGGCGCTGGCCCGCTCCTTCGATCCTCCGATTTGACGTTGAACGCTGTACGCTGCTGTCGATGATCGGACAGGGCTTTGGCATCACCATCGTCGCAGCGGCATCGTCGCTGCTGCCGACGCCCGGCGTCGTGTTCCTTCCCATCACCGACGAACTGGAGCCGGTCGCGTTCTCGGCCGTGTGGTCGCCCTACAATCAAGGTGCGTCGCTGCGAAACCTGCTCGACCTAGCGAGCAAAATGCGGCGGTCGATCCGTGCGGAATAAACCGTCGCGATTCGTCTCAGCCAGTTGCGTAGCGGCGACAATGCTAGTTTGGTGTCCCCATACGCAATTCGGCAATCCTCTGGCCGTTTCCCCGGTAAGCGCAGGGTGCTGCCAGCGCGCAAACGCAAAGGCGGCACGCTACAGGTCGCCGATCCCCCTCCATGCTTCGCCCAATTCCGGGGCTTCCAGTCGCCCGGAATCCCGCAGCGAACCACGGAGGATTCCATGCGCCCCCAACATCGTCGCACCAGAAGAGGCCGTCCACGACGACCGGCTCCGAAGACGCTCCCCGACGACCTTTACGACTATGACGACGATCCCGCGCCAATGAGCAGAGGGCGGCGATGCAATACGCCGCTTCTTGGCCCGAACGGCAAGGAAATGCGCGTCACCGACGACTGGCCCGACTACGTTCCCGTCACCGAGGCAGAGATTGACGTGTTCGAGCGTTGGTTCGGCGATGTGTTCGACGAGCTGTTAAGCCCGCGAAAGGCACAAAACGGCTTGCATATATTATCAGATATTGATAAGAAAAAGCCATGAGCGAGGATCGCGATCCGAACCTCGACACGCTTCTGGACCTCGACGGCCAGGTGCTCGTTGTCGATCCCGAAGGCGGCCATTGGGTGAAGTTCGTCGTCACCCGCGTTCCGGCGTCACCGGAGAAGCCGCACGGCCTCGATTACTCGCTCACGCTTCACGGGCCTTCGGGCGAACGGCTGGTCGGCTTCGATAACGCCCATCCGGTCGGCCGGGGCAGACGCGGCGAGCCGCTGGACCATCGGCACCGCCTCCAGACCGTGAAGCCCTATGCCTACGAGGATGCGGCCATGCTGCTGGCCGACTTCTGGCAGGCGGTGGACGCGGTGTTGAAGGAGCGAGGCGTAATATGACCACCCTGAAAGTCGGGATTGCCGACTACGAAGAAATGAAGGCCCGCACCATGCGGATTGCCAAGGGCGAGGAAAAGCCCGCGCCCGGCGACCCGAAGGTGTGGTTCCCGTCCACGGAGTCCTTCGCCAAGGTTCTGTCGGCCGGTAACCGCGAATTGCTTCGCGTCATCGCCGAGAAGGCCCCGGCCTCGCTGGAGGAACTGTCCGAGATCACCGGCAGGGCCATATCCAACCTGTCGCGCACGATGAAGACGATGGAGAGCTATGGCCTTGTCCGTCTGGAAAAAGGTCAGGGCCGCCGCCTCGCGCCGAAGGTCGTCCATGACCGTGTGGAATTGGCGCTGCCCCTAATCGACCGTGCCACGCCGAAGAAGGCGATTGGAGGCCGCGCATGAACATTCACAGCCCCAATGTAGCTACCTTGCGCGCAGCGCTCTATCTGCGCGTCTCGACAGCCCGGCAGGCCGAGCATGACATTTCCATTCCAGATCAGAAGCGGCAGGGCGAAGCCTATTGTGAGCAACGCGGCTATCAGCTTGTCGAAACATTCGTGGAGCCGGGTAACAGCGCCACCAACGACCGCCGCCCGGAGTTCCAGCGGATGATAGAGGCTGCCACCGCCAAGCCGGCATCGTTCGATGTCGTCGTGGTTCACAGCTTCTCGCGCTTCTTCCGCGACGAATTTGAGATGGAGTTCTACTATCGGAAGTTGGCGAAGAACGGCGTCAAGCTCGTCTCCATCACCCAGGAGCTTGGCGACGATCCGATCCACGACATGATGCGGCGGATCATGTCCCTGTTCGACGAATACCAGTCGAAGGAGAACGCCAAGCACGTCCTGCGCGCCATGA
>DAOMQQ010000011.1:0-32772 GCA_035445405.1 Hyphomicrobium sp. | reverse complement strand
GGCGTGAAGCGCCCCCACGCGACGCTCGACCTCAAGGCGACCGAGGTAAAGCAACCGCCGCAGCCGTCGTCGGCGATGAGCGCTGCGTCGTCATCCTCGGCAGCGGCGACGTCCGGCAAGCCGTCTCCCGAGACGAAGGCACCCGGAGCTGCATCGCCCCAGGAGTCTGCCGCCAAAGCGTCAACCACGTCTTCGGGTGTGGGTTCGGCGTCCGGCAAGCCGCCGCCTTCGGGAACGGCGGCCAAGCCTTCGGCTGACGGCGCACGCAGCGGCGGCATCTTTTCGCATCTCACGGCAGGCGTCGTCGGCGGCGCGCTGGCCTATGCCGGCGCGGCGTTGCTCGGCCCGGGTGCAGGCGTCGCGCCCCCCTCGGCGGAGCTTGAGGCTCGCCTCGTCACCGTCGAGACGGCGCTGCGCGAAAGCGCGGATCTGAGCGCCAAGCTCGCCGCAGCCGAGAGCCGCCTCGCGAACCTCGACGCCATCGAGCAGCGCGTCGCCACGCTGGGTGACGCTCAAGGCAAGCTTGAAGCCGAGACTCGCCAGCTCGCCGAGCAAGGCGGCGCGGCCAATGCCGAGCGCGTCCAGAAGCTCGAAGACCAGCTCGCGCTGATCGCGGACGGCGCCGGCAATGCGAACGGCGGCGTTCCCGAGCTTGCGGCCATCACCGGCAAGATCGCGGAGCTGGACAAGACGCTGAATGCCCGCATCGATGGCCTCGGCACCAATCCGTCCCCCGACACCGACGCGCGTCTCGCCGCGGCCGTGGAAGCCAGCGAAGCGGCCAGACAGGCGGCACAGAGGCTCGAGCGCGAGCTCGCCGAGGTGCGGTCGGGACAATCCGGCGTGACGCAGAGCGCTGACACCGCGAAAGCCGACATCCAGCGCCTGCAAAGCACCGTTTCGGAATTGCGCGCGTCTCTCGACTCAAGCCTCAAGGACGTGGCGCGTCCGGGCGATGTCACGGCCGCGCTCGGGCCTGTCACCGGCAAGCTCGCGGAGCTGGAGCAGAGCCTCGGCTCCGTCGTCGAGCGCGAGGAAAGCCGTCGCGAGAACGCCGAGCGTATCGTGCTCGCGCTCGAGCTTGCAAACCTGAAGCGCGCCATCGACCGCGGCCAGAGCCACGCCTATGCGGCGGAGCTCGAGGCCGTCGAGAAGAGCGCCGGTAGCGACTTGGATCTCTCGGCGCTCGCGCGCTTCAAGGAGACCGGCGTCGCAACGCCGGCAGAGCTCAAGGCCGAGTTTCGCCCCGTCATGAACGCGGTGCTCGACGCCGAAGCCGAGCCCGCGAGCGGCTCCGTGATCGACCGTCTGATGGCGGGCGCGAAGTCGGTCGTGCGCGTGCGCAGGGTGAGCCACGATCCGGGCGACACGAGCGCCGAGGCCGTCGTCGCTCGCATCGAAACGGCTCTCGATGCCGGCCGCTTGCCGGACGTGATCGCGGAGGCGAACAAGCTGTCGTCCCAGGCCCGCGCGCCGATGGAGGATTGGCTGATCAAGGTGACGGCGCGCGACTCGGTCGACCGCGCCATCGCACGCGTGGAAGAGCGTCTCAAAGCCTCGCTCGCAGGCGCGCCCGACCCTGCGCCTGAGGCCGCGGCGCCCTCCGCAACCGCGCCGGATGCGACGCCGCCTGCGGCAGACCCTGCCGCTCCTGAATCGAATTGAGAGGATCGCGCCCGATGACGCGTCTCGTCCTGTTTCTCGTTGCCGTCATAGTGTTGGCGGCGGGTCTCTCCTGGCTGGCGGATCGGCCGGGCACGCTCCTTGTCACATGGCAGGGCTACGAGGTCGAAACCAGCGTGTTCCGCGCGGTGGTTCTCTTCGCGGGCGTCATCGCCCTGGCGTTCGCCGTCTGGTCGATCCTCGCGCAGATCTGGTCGAGCCCGGCGACACTGAGTCATTTCCTCACGCGCCGCCGCCAGCGTCGCGGTCTCGATGCACTCTCCTCCGGCATGATCGCCATCGGCGCGGGAGACCGCTCGATGGCCACGCGCTATGCGCTCCAGGCGAGAAAGTCGCTGCCGCACGAGCCGCTGACGCTGCTGCTCCGCGCACAAGCGGCCCAACTCTCCGATGACAAGGCGACAGCGCGGCGCATCTTCGAGGCCATGCTGGCCGCGCCCGACACCGAGCAGCTCGGCCTGCGCGGCCTCTTCCTCGAAGCCGGCCGCGAAGGCGAGCACGAGGCGCAGCGCCAGTTCGCCGAGCGCGCGCTGAAGCTCAATCCCAAGCTGTCGTGGCCGGTGGAGGAGCTGTTCACGCTTCAATGCAAGGACGGCGATTGGGCCGGTGCCCTCGAGACGCTGGCGCTGGCCAAGCGCCACGGCCATGTGGAGCGCCCGGTCGCCGACCGCCGCCGCGCCGTTCTTCTGACCGCCCAGGCCCAGGCGCTCGAAGAGGACCAGCCCGAGAAGGCGCTCACGCTTGCGCTCGAAGCGCATGGCCTTGCGCCGTCGCTCATCACCGCGGCCGCCATTGCGGGCCGCCTGCTCGCCGCGCGGGGCAACACCGCGCGCGTGGCGAAGATCATCAACAAAACGTGGGTCAAGGCGCCCCATCCGGAGCTCGCGACGGCCTACGCCTACGCCCGCGTCGGCGACAGCCCGCGCGACCGGCTCGACCGCGTGAAGACCCTGTTCCAGCTCAATCCGCAGTCCATCGAGAGCGCGATCGCCGTCGCCCTCGCCGCGATCGAAGCGCACGACTACGACGAGGCGCGCCGCATTCTCCAGCCCTATACCGAGAGCGGACTGACGCGCCGCGTCGCCGCGCTCCTGGCGCGCATCGAGGCCGAGGAGAACGGCGACAAGGGCCGCGCTCGCGAATGGCTGGCGCGCGCCGTGTCCGCGCCGCGCGAGGCGACCTGGGCAACCGCCGATGGCGTCACCTCCGATCGCTGGCTGCCGGTCTCGCCTGCTTCCGGCGAGCTGGATGCGTTCCAGTGGCGCGTGCCGCCCGGCGATCTCGAAGGCGGCGAGGACCGCATCCTCGGCGCCGATCTCACGGAGTTCATCGCCTCGAACGAGCCGGAGACGGTGATCGCCAAGTCGGAGATCGTGGCGACCGCGCCTGCGCCCGAACCGTCGCCGCAGCAGCCGAAACCTGCCGCGCCTGAAACCAAGGCCGCGCCTCCGCCGGCAAAGGCCGAAGCACCTGTCGCGTCGGCCCCTCCGGAGAAGGAGCCCGACACCACGCGCCGGACAGAACGGCCGCGTCCGTTCACGCCCTCGCGCGCGCCTGACGATCCCGGCCCCGTCTCCGATGACGACGCGGACCCGCTCGGCGTCAGAGCGTAGATCGAAACCGATGTTCAGGCTTCAGGCCGCGTCGGCCTGACGCCTGAAATCGGCCGTTTTTTCTGCCCGGAAATGCGCCGGGCTTCGGGGCAAGTCTCAGCACGAGAACATCGCCGCGCGCCGCCTGCATCGCCTCGCGGGTCCCCTGCATTGATAAAAATCAACTGCTTCCTCCTGCCTTAGACGAAGGGGGAAGTTGTGGCGCCGGGGCCGTTTGCTCATAATGACGGCAAATAAGAAGCATTCCGGGAGGAATACCGATGTCGGACAAGGCGTATGCCGTTACGCCCGAATGGGCGGGCCGTGCGTGGATCGACGACGCAAAATACCAGGCCCTCTACAAGCGTTCGATCGACGACCCCGAAGGGTTCTGGGGTGAGAACGGCCGTCGTCTCGACTGGATGCGTCCCTACACCAAGGTCAAGAACACCACCTTCGGCCCCGGGGACGTTTCGATCAAGTGGTTCGAGGACGGCACGCTCAACGTCGCCGTCAATTGCATCGATCGCCATCTCGCGACGAAGGCCGATCAGGTCGCGATCATCTGGGAAGGCGACGACCCGGCCAAAGACGAGACGATCACCTATCGCCAGCTTCACGAGCGCGTTTGCAAGTTCGCCAACGTGCTGAAAGCGCATGGCGTCAAGAAAGGCGATCGGATCACCATCTATCTGCCGATGATCCCCGAAGCCGCCTACGCGATGCTCGCCTGCGCGCGCATCGGCGCAACGCACTCCATCGTGTTCGCGGGCTTCTCGCCGGACAGTCTCGCAGGCCGCATCGAGGACGCGGAATCGGATTTCGTCATCACCGCGGATGAAGGTCTGCGCGGCGGCAAGACGGTGCCGCTCAAGAAGAACACCGATGAAGCGCTCGAGCGCTGCACGAAGGGCGGCGGCAAGGTGCTCGTCGTCCGCCGCACCGGCAATCCCGTGCCCTTCAAGGAAGGGCGCGACCTCTGGCTTCACGACGAGCTGGCGAAGGTCGACGCGGAGTGTCCGCCGGTCGAGGTCGGCGCGGAAGACCCGCTCTTCATTCTCTACACGTCCGGCTCGACGGGCAAGCCCAAGGGCGTGGTGCACACCACGGGTGGCTATCTCCTGTACGCGGCGATCACGCATCAGTACGTGTTCGATTATCACGACGGCGACATCTACTGGTGCACCGCGGACGTGGGCTGGGTCACCGGTCACAGCTACATCGTCTACGGACCGCTCGCCAACGGCGGCACCACGCTGATGTTCGAGGGCGTGCCGACGTACCCGTCGCCCTCGCGGTTCTGGGACGTGGTCGACAAATGGTCGGTCAACACCTTCTACACCGCGCCGACCGCGATCCGCTCTCTCATGGGCGCGGGCGACGACCACGTGACGAAATCGAGCCGCGCGTCGCTGCGCCTTCTCGGCAGCGTCGGCGAGCCGATCAATCCCGAAGCGTGGGAGTGGTATCATCGCGTGGTCGGCGAGGGCCGTTGCCCCATCGTCGACACCTGGTGGCAGACCGAGACCGGCGGCATCCTCATAAGTCCGCTGCCCGGCGCCATCGCCCAGAAGCCTGGCTCCGCCACCCTGCCGTTCTTCGGCGTGAAGCCTCAGCTTGTGGACGACAAAGGCGCGCCGCTCGAAGGCGCCGCGCAAGGAAACCTCGTGCTGCTCGATAGCTGGCCCGGCCAGGCGCGCACGCTCTACGGCGATCACGACCGCTTCGTACAGACCTACTTCAGCACCTATCCCGGCACCTACTTCACCGGTGACGGCTGCCGGCGCGACGAGGACGGCTATTATTGGATCACCGGCCGCGTGGACGACGTCATCAACGTTTCGGGCCACCGCATGGGCACGGCGGAAGTCGAAAGCGCGCTCGTGACGCATCCGAAGGTCTCGGAGGCCGCCGTTGTCGGCTACCCGCACGACCTCAAGGGGCAGGGCATCTACTGCTACGTCACGCTGAACGAGGGCGAGGAGGCGACGGACGATCTGAAGAAGGAGCTCGTCAAGCACGTGCGTTCCGAGATCGGCCCCATCGCCTCGCCCGATATCGTGCAGTTCGCGCCGGGCCTCCCCAAGACGCGCTCCGGCAAGATCATGCGCCGCATCCTGCGCAAGATCGCGGAGGACGAGTTCTCCGCGCTGGGCGACACGTCCACGCTGGCGGACCCCTCGGTCGTCGACGACCTCATTTCGAACCGCCAGAACCGCAAGGCCGAGGCGGGCTGATCGGCCCATTCCCCTCCCCCTGGTGGGGAGGGGTTAGGGGTGGGGGGAAGCCCGCCAGCAGACGGTCTGCAATCCCCCCTCCTAACCTCCCCCACAAAGGGGGGACGGATTGCTCTCGCGAGCCCCGCAAGCGCGGCGAAAAGACTTCAGAACGTCAAAACTCGCGTCACCGGCACGTCCACATGATGCCGCGGTCGAAGTGGAAGTGGTCCTTGTGCGCGACGTTGAACTCGGGGCCCAGCGAGACGCGGAAATAGCGGCACGACCGCCGGTGTGCTTCGCGCAGGAACTGGCTGTCGCGGCCCTTCCCCGACCAGTCGCGGATCAGCGAGATCGTCCGCCCGTCCGCGAGCGTGAAGCCGCCGATGTCGAGCGCGTTCGCGGTCGCGTGCTGGCTGCGTACGCCCTTCCACATCGGATTGCCCACGATGTTGCGGCAGCCGTAGGTGCCCATGTTGTTGATGCGCGCCACCTCTTGCCCGAACAACTCGCGTGCGAGCGGCTGCACCTCGTGCTCCACCCATAGCGCAACCGCCGCCGCCATCTCGCAGGTGATCTGCCCGACGTTGAGCTGTGCCCCGCCGACGTTGGAGATGCGCACGGCATTCTCCCAGCCGCAGCCGTTCTCGAGAGGCCGGTCGGCGATGGGGCGCGCGGAAATCTGCGGCTCCTTGAGCACGGCGCGGCAAAGCTCGGGATCGAATCTCAGCGCGGACAATCTTGCGTCGACGAAGATGCCTGGCCGCGTGTCGAGGGAGATCCGGGGAAAGGGGCTCAGGCTATTCGGCACGAGGCCGAACCAGAACGCGCCGAACACCGCGATCGACACGAGAAGCAGCAATAGAATTCTCAGGAAAACACGAAGTGGCCTGTATGCCATGAATGCCCCCCGGCTTCAGCGCAGGGCGTCAAGCTGCTCCGTCGGCGGCAGGCCGAACGTCCCCGCCCCTGCTTCAGGCTCGCTCCCCGCGTTAACCTAGAGTGCTTCCCGAAAAGTGGGAACCGGTTTTCGGGCAAGAAGCACGACCAGCAAAGACGGTGCTTCCCGGAACCTGAAAACCTGTTTTGCGAGAAGAACCATGACCGGGCGCGCGGAACGAGAGCAGCCGGCGGGCATCAGAAATCGCTCACGATGCCGCCTTTTTCCCAGTCGCCGTAGCGGGTCGGCTCGGGGCCTTCGGGTCCGCCGGTCTCGGGCGGCTTGCGGTCGGCCTCGTCCGCAGCAGCAGTCCGGCGGGCCTCCGCCTCCTTGAGGGCGCGCACGGCGGCCGGCGAAAGCGGCTCCCCCGACGTGGGATGACGGACGGGATCTGAGGTATCGTCGGGCATATCGGTCGGCTTGGTCATGGTGCGGCAGTCACCCTTTCGCGGCGTGTCGGCGGGCCGAGACGCTGGTCGTCGGCCACCCCCCTCCCTATATAGCATCTCCGAACGCGTGCGCGCGCGAATGGCCGAGGTTGAAATCTCAATCCGGTCATATGCGCCGCATCGATTGGAAGAGAATGGATACCCGGGAGCCGGAGTAACGGAATGCCGATGAACTACGTCAAGACGGCCATGCTGCTTGCCTTCCTGACCGCGATCTTCGTTGCCATGGGCGCGGCGATCGGCGGGCAGACCGGCATGGTGATCGCCTTTGTCGTGGCGCTGGCCATGAACCTGTTCAGCCTGTGGAACTCGGACACCATGGTTCTGAAAACGTTCGGAGCCCAGGAGGTGGATGAGCGGAGCGCGCCCGAATATTATGGCATGGTGCGCGATCTCGCGCGCCGCGCCGAGCTTCCGATGCCGCGCGTCTACATCATGGACAACCCGCAGCCCAACGCCTTCGCGACGGGCCGCAGTCCGTCCCGCTCGGCGGTGGCGGCCACCACCGGCCTGCTCGACGCGCTCCCGCCGGAGGAGCTTGCGGGCGTGATCGCGCACGAGCTGGCGCACATCAAGAACCGCGATACGCTGACCATGACGGTTGCGGCGAGCATCGGCGGCGCGATCTCCATGCTTGCGCAGTACCTGCAGTTCGGCGCGCTGTTCGGCGGCCACAACAACGACCGCGGCGGCATCGGCATGATCGGGGCCATCCTGGCCATGCTCATCGCGCCGTTCGCGGCCATGCTGGTGCAGATGGCGATCTCCCGCTCGCGCGAGTATCAGGCGGACCGGATGGGCGCGCTCATCTGCGGCAACCCGCGCTGGCTCTCGGCCTCGCTCGCGCGCATCGAGAAGGGCGTCCAGCGCATCGAGAACGAGGATGCGGAGCACGCACCCGCCATGGCGCACATGTTCATCATCAACCCGCTGAACGGCCAGGGTATGGACAACCTGTTCTCGACCCATCCCAACACGCAGAACCGCATCGCGGCGCTTGAGCAGCTTGCGCAGGAGCTCGAGCAGGGCGGCGTTACCCTCGCGGGCGGAGCGTCGTCGGGCCCGGCGCGCAGCCAGACGGTGACGCGCGGCGGTCGCGGTCCCTCGGGTTGAGATGCCGTTGCGGGAGCGCGGAAGGCTCGCCAGCCGCGTTTCCCTGGTTTAAGCGTCTCGTCTCCAAGTAAACCGCGGGAGAGAGACGCATCTCCGACCATCCGAACATCAAGCGAGGCCGGGGAAAACCAAACCCCGGCCGGAAACCGAAGGCCGCATCCCGCCCGCATGGCGCACCGCGCCAGCAAGACGGTGCTCGGCCCCAGCAGGATCGCGCGTCGCCCCGCCCCTCGGGCTACGCCGCCCGCGAGCTGGCCGTGGCCACCTTGAGCGCGGTCCTCGACGGCGGACGCCCCCTCGACGAAGCCTTCGACGCCGCAGCAAGCCGGATCGGAACGCTGGAACCGCGCGACCGCGCCCTGGCGCGCCTGATCGTGCTCACCGTCCTGCGCCGCAAGGGCGAGCTGCAGGCGGTCGTGAATTCCTTCCTCGAAAAGCCGCTTCCCGCGTCCACGGGCGCGCTCTGGCCGATCCTGCTTTCGGCGGCCGCCCAGCTTCTCGTGCTCGACACCCCGCCGCACGCCGCGATCAGCCTCGCCGTCGACCAGTGCCGGGACGACCGCAAGGCGCGCCGCTTTGACCGCCTCGCCAACGCCGTGCTGCGCCGCGTGGCGTCTCAGGGCAAGGAAGTCCTCGCGACCCTCGATCCGGTAAAGGTCAATGTCCCGTCGTGGCTGCGCGAGCGCTGGGGCGCGGCTTACGGTGGCCCGCTAGCGCGAGAGATTGCGGCCGCGTCCCTCCGCGAAGCCGCGCTCGATCTCTCGGTAAAAGCCGATCCCGCAGCCTGGGCCGACCGGCTCGGCGGTCTCGCGCTTCCGACTGGCACCGTGCGCCTCGCACGCACGGGCCGCGTCGAGGATCTCGAAGGCTATGCGGACGGCGCCTGGTGGGTGCAGGACGCGGCCGCTGCGCTTCCCGCGCGTCTCCTCGGCAACGTCGCGGGCCTTCGTGTCGCCGATCTCTGCGCCGCGCCCGGCGGCAAGACGGCCGAGCTTGCGGCCGCCGGCGCCGAGGTGACGGCGGTCGACCATTCGCCGGCGCGGCTCGCACGTCTCAATGAAAACCTCGCGCGCCTGTCGCTTTCGGCGGAGATCGTGGAAGCCGACGTGACCGCCTGGGATCCGGGCCGCACCTTCGACGCGGTTTTGCTCGACGCCCCGTGCAGCGCGACCGGCACCATCCGCCGCCACCCCGACATCCTGCACCTGAAGCGCAAGGACGACACGACCGAGCGCGTGGCGCTCCAGCGCCGCCTTCTCGACCGGGCCGCGGCTCTCGTGCGGCCGGGCGGGCTGCTCGTCTTCTGCACCTGCTCGCTGGAGCCCGAGGAGGGCCCGCGCCACATCGGACGCTTTCTGGCCGAGACGCCGGGTTTTGCCCGTGAGCCCGTGGCGGCCGGCGAGGCGGGCATCGATGGCGCGTGGCTCACGCCCGAGGGTGACCTGCGCACGCTTCCGTGCCATCTCCCGCCGTCGGGCCCGGGAGTGTCCGATCCGGCGGTGTCCGACCCCGCATTGTCTGGCCTCGACGGGTTTTATGCCGTCCGCCTTCGCAAAGCCGCCGAAGGCTGAAAACGCGGGCTGCGCCATCACGGCGCCCCGCTTTTCTGGGACGCCCGACATGGATCAAAGCGGCAGTATCCCGCTGCGTGATAAGGCATAACCTGGCCAGGGCCGATTGAGGGGCCGGGCCGGCGTGCTACCATTCGCGCAACATCGTCTGAGGTAAGAATGCCGCGGCTCAAGATTTCGGAGCGGATCAGGATCACGCAGCTGGCCGCCGACCGGCTGCGGCGCGGCGCCGTGTCCTCCATGCTGCACAAGCCGCCCTTCCGCTGGCATTTCGCGGCGTCCGCAGCCGAGCAGCTCCTGATCGTCCCGCAGGATTTGAGAACCGCCGACCCGAGCTTCTGGGACGAGGTCGAGGTCGGACATTTCGGCTTGGCCGGAATGGTCGCAAGCGCAGTGGACGTGTCGCCGTTCGACATCACGCCGCCGAGCGAAGCCTGGGCGCGCGAGCTGCATGGCTTCGGCTGGCTGCGCCATCTCGCGGCCGCTGCCCGGCCTGAAGCCCGCGAGGTGGCGCGCGTGCTCGCGACCGAGTGGGCCATGCGCCAGCGTGGCAGCGGCGGCGGCATCGCCTGGGAGGCACCCGTCACCGGCCGGCGGCTCGTTTCCTGGATCTCGCATTCGGGGTTCCTGCTCGAAGAGGCCGACGCGGAAACCTACGACATCCTCACCGAAAGCCTCGGCATGCAGCTCATTCGCCTCGCTGCGGGCTGGCGCACGAGCCCGAGCGGATATCCGAGGCTCGTGTCTCTGATGTCGCTGCTGTTCGCGCAGCTCTGCATCTCCGGGCACGAGGGGCAGGTGCCGGAGACGGAACGCCTGTTCGTTCTCGAATTGCGCCGTCAGATCTTGTCCGACGGCGGACACGTCAGCCGCAATCCGGGCGTGCTGGTCGAGCTGATGCTGGACCTCCTGCCGCTGCACAAATGCTTCTCGGCCCGTGGTCTCACAGCCCCGCCCGAGCTTGCCGCCGCGCTCAAGGCCATGCTGGCCATGCTGAAGTACATGCGGCTCGGCGACGGCATGCTCGCGCGCTTCAACGGCATGAGCGTCGCCGCGCCTGCTGGCCTCGCGACCGTGCTCGTCTACGACGAAAATCCCGGCGTCCTTCCCGCCGAGGCTCCCGCTTCCCGCTATGTGCGCGCCGAGCGCGCGGATTCGATCCTGATCATGGACGCCGGTGCGCCGCCGCCGCTCGAAGCCGCCGCCGAAGCGCATGCCGGATGCCTCTCGTTCGAGTTCAGCGTCGGCACGGACCTGATGTTCGTGAACGGCGGCGCGCCGGCCTCTTCCAGTGCGGAATGGCGCAGCGCCGCCCGCGCGACCGCGAGCCATAATACGCTGTGCCTCGGCGAGAAGTCGTCGTCCAAGCTCGTTCGCCATAAAATGCTGGAGGAGTTGGTGGGCGGCCCGCCGATCCGCTATCCTGAGGATGTGCGCGTCAAGGTGCGCGAGCCGGATGGCGGGGTCGAGATCGAGACCAGCCACGATGGTTACGTGCGCCGCTTCGGCCTGATCCACAGCCGTACGCTGATGCTCGGCGCCACCGGCCGGCGTCTGCTCGGGATCGACCGATTGGCCGGGCACGGCGGCACGGTTCGCTTGCGCAACGACATTCCGTTCGCCATCCATTTCCATCTGCATCCCGGCATTCGCTGTCGCCGGGCCGCAAACCCCAACGTCGCCATCATCGATTTCGGATCGGACGACGACGTGTGGTGGTTCCGCTTGGAGGGCGCGCGGCTTGCGATCGAAGAAAGCACGTACTTCGCGGACTCGGCCGGCCCCCGCCGCGCGTTCCAGATCGTGGCTCGCGGCGTGACCTTCGGCGAGACGGAGGTGCGTTGGGTGCTGGAAGGCGAGAGCTGAGACTTTGTAACGAAGACGACGAGAAAGACCCATGAAAGAACCCGAACCGAGAATTCGCCGCGCGCTCATTTCGCTGTCCGACAAGAACGGGCTCGAAGATCTCGCGCGCGCGCTGGCCGAGCGGAACGTGCAGCTCATATCCACCGGCGGCACGGCGGCAAAGCTCAAGGGCGCGGGCTTTGCGGTGACGGACGTCGCGGACGTCACGGGCTTTCCGGAAATCATGGATGGCCGCGTCAAGACCCTGCATCCCAAGGTGCACGGCGGCTTGCTCGGCGTCCGTGGGAATCCGTCGCACGCGGCCGCGGCCGACGAGCACGACATCACGCCCATCGATCTGTTGATCGTGAACCTCTATCCGTTCGAGCAAACGGTGGCGAAGGGCGCGGTTTACGATGCCTGCGTCGAGAACATCGACATCGGCGGCCCGGCGATGATCCGCGCGGCGGCAAAGAACCACGCGTCCGTGACGGTCGTCGTGGACAATGCGGATTTCAAATCGCTTCTCGACGAGATGTCGGCAAACGGCGGCCGCACGACGCTCACCTTCCGCAAGCGGCTTGCGGCCAAGGCGTATGCGCGCACCGCGGCCTACGACGCGGCGATCGGCAACTGGCTCGGCGCCGTTGCAGATCATCCCGAGGGTGAAGCGACAGGCTTTCCGCCGGCCTTCACCACGCAGTACCGCAAGGCGCTCGAGATGCGCTATGGAGAAAACCCGCATCAGGCCGCCGCGTTCTACGTCAGCGCCAGCCCGGAGTCCGGCACCGTTGCCGCCGCGCGCCAGCTTCTCGGCAAGGAACTCTCCTACAACAACGTCGCCGACAGCGACGCCGCGCTCGAATGCGTGAAAGCGTTCACCGAGCGTCCCGCGTGCGTGATCGTGAAGCACGCCAATCCGTGCGGCGTGGCCGAAGCCGACTCGCTGGAAGCCGCCTACGACCTCGCTTATCGCACCGATCCGGAATCCGCGTTCGGCGGCATTATCGCCTTCAACCGGGAGCTCGACGGAGCGACCGCCGAGAAGATCGTCGAGCGCCAGTTCGTTGAGGTGATCCTGGCCCCGTCCGTCACCGACGAAGCACGCGAGGCGGTCGCGAAAAAGAAGAACGTGCGCCTCTTGGAGACGGGCGCCTGGCCGTTGGCCGCGACCCCGCGCCGCGAGATGCGCACGGTTGCCGGCGGCTTGCTCGTGCAGGATGCCGACCTTGCGCTCTATGAGCGCCTGCAGGTCGTCACGAAACGCCAGCCGACGTCGGAAGAGATGGCGGACCTGCTGTTCGCCTGGAAAATTGCGAAATCCGTCAAGTCGAACGCCATCGTCTACGCCAAGGACGGCGCGACGATCGGCATCGGCGCGGGCCAGATGAGCCGCGTGAACTCCTCGCGCATTGCCGCCATCAAGGCGGAAATGGCCGGGCTCGACATCAAGGGCTCGGCCGTCGCGTCGGATGCGTTCTTCCCATTCGCGGATGGGCTGCTCGCGGCGGCGGAAGCCGGCGCGACGGCGGTGATTCAGCCCGGCGGCTCCATGCGGGACGAGGAGGTCATCGCCGCGGCCGACGAGCGCGGCCTCGCCATGGTGCTCACCGGCATGCGCCACTTCCGGCACTGAGATGGAGCCGGCTCCGCGCGTCAGCCTGAGGCGGGCCACGCGGGCCGACTTCGACACCATCCGCCGCTGGCTCTCGCGCTCGGACATTCAGGAGTGGTGGGGCCCGGTCTCCGCAACGGAGGCCGAGGTCAACATGGCGCTCTCCTCCGAGCACGGCATCTGCCGCATGATCGAGGTGGACGGCATGGCCGTGGGCTACGCGCACGCGGTCGACGCCACGCTCTGGGGCGACAGCCTGCCGGACGATCTGGAGCCCGGCACGTGGGATCTCGATCTCTTCGTCGCGGATGAGGCCCATCGCGGCAAGGGCGTGGGTCAGGTCGCGCTCGCCGCGCTGCGCGAAGAGGTGTTTGCCACCACGCTCGCGGTCGCGGTGTGCGTGTTCCCCTCCGTCAAGAACGAGCGGGCGGTGCGGGCTTACGAGAAAGCCGGCTTTCGCTGGCAGCGCGTCTGGAATGATCCCGGCGGCGGCCACGCGTGGTTCATGGTCTCGCGCCGCGACGATCCGCGCTGATCGTCAGCGCCTCCGTGCCGTCTGCACCGGCAGCATGAGGAGAAGGCCCGCGACGAGGAACACGGCAATCGACGCCATGCCGAGACGCTGGCTTCCCGTGCCCTGCGTCACGACGGCGACGAGCAGCGGCGCGAGGAACGCCGTCACCTTGCCCGAGAAGGCGAACAGGCCGAAATATTGCGTCATGCGCTCGGGCGGTGCGAGGCGGGCCAAGAGCGCGCGGCTTGCGGCCTGAACCGGCGCGGCGACGAGCCCGACCAGCATCGCGAACGCGAGGAACACCAGTTCGCCCGTCGACGAGAACGGCGCCGATCCGGCGACCTTCGGCGCCACCTCGGTCACGTAGAGCACATGGTTCGGATCGACCGACAGAATGCCGAACGCACCGATCAGAAGCAGCACGAGCGACACCATGATCACGCGCTTCGACCCCACGCGGTCGTCCAGCACGCCGCCGATCAGCGCGCCGAACACGCCCGTTAGCGTCAGCACGATGCCGAAGATGCCGAGCTCCATCGCGCCCCAGCCGAACACGGACGCGCCGTAGATGCCGCCGAACGCGAAGATCGCGGAAAGGCCGTCCGCGTAGAGCATCCGCGCGATGAGGAACAGCAGCATGTCGCGATGTGAGGGAAGCCCGCGGATCGTCTCCCATAATTCCGCGAGCGCCGGTCGGCGCGTTGCGGACGGCGCCACGTGCGCGCGGTCCGGCACGAACAGGAAGAATGGGATCATGAAGAGCGCGAACCACAGCGCCGCGAATGGCCCGACGAGCCGGTCGCCTTCACGCGCGGTCTGGTCGAGCGCGAGAATGGGTTCGAGGCCGAACAGCGTGCGCCCCGTCGCGGGATCGGTGACGATGAGGCCCGCCATCACGGCGAGGCTCAGAAGGCCGCCCGCATAGCCGACCGCCCAGCCCGTGCCCGAAAGCCGTCCGAGCTGGCTCGGCGGCACCAGCGTCGGCATCATCGCGTTGGTGAACACGGTCGTGAACTCGGCCATCGCCGTTGCGACGACGAATGCGAGGAGGACGAGCAGGATCGTCGAGCTGTCCGCGCCCGGTACCGCGAACCAGAGCGCCGCGAGGCTCGCGACCAGAAACACGGAGAACGTCGCGATCCACGGCTTCCGCGCGCCGCGTCCGTCCGCGAGTGCGCCGAGGAACGGGCTGCCGAGCGCGATCAGCACGCCCGCCGCCGCAGCCGCATAGCCCCAGAGCGCCTGTCCGTGCGCTGGCGTCGCGGCCACCGCGTTGACGAAATAGGGCGCGAACAGAAACGTCAGGACGAGTGTGTAGTAAGGCTGGGCCGACCAGTCGAACAGAACCCAGGAAACGAGCGCGCGCCGAGGCGCGGGCCTCGGCTCCTGCGCCTCGGCGCCCGCGGCAATTGTCGTGCTCTGCATGTCTCCGTCCCCCCAAACCGTCGCGCACGACGTCTATAGCTCACTCCAGCGGCCGTGGCGCGCGTCCGTTCCCCCGAGCGGAAACGCCTCCTCCACCACGTACGGCCCGCCGCCGACCTTCGGCTTGGACGACATCAGCAGAAACTCCTCGACCGCGAACGGCGCGCTCTCGAACGCGCCGAGCGTCTCCAGCACCCGCGCCACCGCCTCCGGCCGCGTGCCCTTGAGACGCGCGAGCGTCACATGCGGGCGGAACGGATGCTTGGCGTGGGCGAGCCCGGCGCTTCGCGCGGCCCGGTCGTTGGCGCGCGCCAGCGCGTCGAGCCACGCATTGTCCGCAACGCCGGCCCAGAGCGTCCGCGGCTGCTGGCCGCCGAACGCGCCGAAGCCCGAGAGCTTGAGCGTGAACGCAGGCTCCTCGATGGCGGAAAGCGCGGCATGAAACTCCCGCGCCGTCGGATTGTCGATGTCGCCCGCAAACCGCAGCGTGATGTGCATGTCCTCGGGCTCGATCCACCGTGCGCCCGCGAGCGGCATCGCAAGCTCGGCAAGCTGATCCGCAAGGGCGGGCGGGAGAGCGAGAGCTGTAAAAAGGCGGGGCATGAGCAACTCGTTGGCGCGTGTACGGATCGAAGACGCGCGATAGGATCGGACGCGCGATGTGAGCCCGTTTCCGGGCGGCGCGCACGTCAAAAAATTTCAGGACTTCGACGCCGTGCCGCGCCTCGCTTCCACGCGCCGGATCAGTTCCTCGACGCTGGGCAGAATTTTCTCGACGATGACGCCGATCCCCTCCCCGGTGGGATGGAGGCCGTCTGCCAGATTAAGCTTGGGATCGAGCGCGACACCTTCGAGAAAGAACGGATAGAGCAGCGCGCCGTGCTTCTCCGCGAGGCCGGAATAGATCGCGCCGAAGCGCGCCTCGTAGTCCTTGCCCCAGTTCTTGGGCGGCGGCATGCCCGCGATCAGCACGTCGATGTTCCGCTCCCGGAGCTTGGTCAGGATCTGATCCAGATTGTCGCGCGCTACGTCGGGGTCGATGCCGCGCAGCGCGTCGTTCGCCCCGAGCGCCAGGATCACGGCCTCCGTATCGTCCGGCACCGCCCAGTCGAAGCGGGCGAGCCCTGCCGCGGTCGTATCGCCGGAGACGCCCGCGTTCGCCACGTCGACAGCGTGCCCCTTGGCCTTGAGGGCCGCCGCGAGCTGAACCGGGAACGCCTGATCCTGATTGAGCTGGTATCCCGCCGTCAGGCTGTCGCCGAACGCGACGATGCGGATCGGGCGGGCCTCGTCTGCCGCGGCGGGCACCGCCAGGGCCAGAAGCCAGAGGTTGACGAGCGCCATGGCCCGCACCATCTGACCCGTGAAGGTCGAAGCTCTCTGCTTTGGCTTCATTTTTTTGCCTCACCGCGCTTCGATGTTGGTCTGCCCCTGCCGTCGTGGCACAGCTTTCGCCCGAATCTGATGGAGCCTTGCCACGTGCCCCAGCCGATCATTCGCCTTGCCGACGTTGGCCTCGCGCTCGAAAGCCGGGCCGGCATCGTCGAGATTCTGAAGGGAATCACGCTCGACGTCGCGCGCGGCCAGTCGCTCGCCATCGTCGGGCCGTCCGGTTCCGGGAAGACATCGCTGCTCATGATTCTCGCGGGGCTCGAACGGGCGACACGAGGGGATGTGCACGTTGCGGGGCGTGATTTCAATGCCTTGGACGAAGATGCGATGGCGCTCGCCCGCGGTGAGGACATCGGCATCGTCTTCCAGTCGTTCCATCTCATCCCCACCATGACGGCCCTCGAAAACGTCGCGCTGCCGCTCGAATTCGCGGGCGTTGCCGGCGCGCGCGATCAGGCACGTGCCCTGCTCGCAGACGTGGGCCTTCTTGCCCGCATCGACCATTTCCCGGCCCAGCTTTCGGGCGGCGAGCAGCAGCGGGTTGCCCTCGCTCGCGCGCTCGTCCCTAAGCCGAAGCTTCTGTTGGCCGACGAACCCACCGGCAACCTCGACGGCAAGACCGGCCGCCAGGTCGTCGAGCTTCTCTTCGGCCTCAAGCAGAAAAGCGGCGCAACGCTCGTGCTCGTGACCCACGATGAACGCCTCGCCCAGCAATGCGAGCGCACCATCCGCATGGAGGACGGCCGCATCGTGGCGGACGAGAGATCGGTCGTCGCCGCATGACCGTCATGAATGCGCCGGCCACCGATACGCCGCGGGCTCGACCGGGCCTCGCACCCTCCCGCCTCGTCGGCATTGCGCTGCGCGAGCTGCGCGCCGGCTTGAGCGGCTTCTACATCTTCATGGCCTGCGTGGCGCTCGGCGTCGCCGTGATCGCGACCGTCGGCACGCTGTCCGACGGTCTCCGCGCCGGCTTCGAGCGCCAGGGCGGTGTGCTTCTCGGTGGCGACGCGACGTTCGCCCGGATGCACGCCCGGGCGACCGATGCCGAACGCGCCTGGCTCGCCGCCGAAGGGACCCTCAGCGAAACCGCCACCGTCCGCACCATGGCACGCCGCGTCGACGGCGAGGAGCAGGCGCTCGTCGAGCTGAAGGCCGTCGACGCCGCCTATCCGCTGGTCGGCGAGGTCACGGTCGCAGGAACGCCCTTTGCCGAGGCCCTCGCGGAACCCGGCGGCGCGGTGGTGGACCCCGTGATCCTCAGCCGCCTCGGTCTCAAGATCGGCGATACGATCCGCCTCGCCGAAGCCGACGCCGTCGTTCGCGCGACTATCGTCGACGAGCCTGACGCCGTGGCCGACCGGCTCACCTATGGTCCGCGCGTCTTCGTCTCGCACGAGACGCTGGCAAAGACGGAGCTGGTGCAGCCCGGCACACTGGTGCGCTGGCGCTACGCGCTGAACCTCAAGGACGGCGCGGGCGCGTCGCCTGCCGGTCTCGCCGCGTTTCGCGAGAAGGCCGAGGCCAACCTCTCGCAGTCCGGCTTCGTGATCGCGGACCGGCGCGACCCGTCGCCCCAGATCACGCGCACGCTCGACCGCTTGCGCCAGTTCCTCACCTTCCTCGGCCTCGCCGCGCTGATCGTCGGCGGCGTCGGCATCGCCAATGCGGTCTCGACCTTCATCGAACGCCGCCGCAACGTCATTGCCGCCATGAAGGCGGTGGGTGCGACGAGCGGCACCGTGCTCCGCATTTTTCTCATCCAGGTGCTCGCGATTGCGTTGATCGGTGTCGTGCTGGGGCTTGCTGTCGGCCTGACGGCGCCGGGCGTATTGATCGCGCTTTACGGCGACGCCCTTCCCGTGCGTGCCGAGGTCGCCTACTCGGCCACGACGATCCTCGTCTCCATCGCGTACGGTCTCCTCGTGGCGCTCCTGTTCGCGCTCTGGCCGCTCGGGCGGGCCGAGTTGATCAAGCCCTCGGTTCTGTTCCGCGACGAGGTGGCGCCCGATACGGTCTGGCCGCGCCCGCGCATCATCGCCGCGACCGTGCTCATCGCCGCGTCGCTGCTCGGCTTCGCGCTCGCCATGTCGGAAAGCTTGCGCATCGCGCTCTACTTCTGCGGCGCGCTGGTGCTCGTGTTCCTCGTGTTCATCGGTTTGGGCACGGCGGTGACGCGTCTTGCGCGCCGGGTGCCGCGTCCGCGCTGGCCGGAGCTTGCTCTCGCCATCGGAAACCTCGGCGCGCCCGGCGGGCTCACGCGCTCGGTGGTCGTGTCGCTCGGCGCCGGGCTCTCGCTGCTGGTTGCAGTCGCGCTGGCTGACGCATCGCTCGTCGAGGAGCTCACGAGCCGCCTGCCGAAAAATGCGCCGAGCTACTTCCTGCTCGACATCCCGAAAGACGACGCACAAGAGCTCGGGACCATCGTGGAAGGCGCCGTTCCTGGCGCCCATCTTGCGGAGGCGCCGATGCTGCGCGGCCGCATGGTGGAGCTTGCCGGCCGCAAGGTGGAGGACATCAAGCCGCCGCCCGAGGCGCAATGGGTGTTGAGCGGAGATCGCGGCCTCACCTATGCCGATACGCTTCCCGAAGGTTCCACCCTGGTCGAGGGAAGCTGGTGGCCGGCCGGTTACGACGGCGAGCCGCTGGTCTCCTTCGAGCGGGATCTTGCAGGTCACCTCGGCGTCAAGATTGGCGATTACGTGACCGTCAATGTGCTGGGACGCAACCTCACCGCGCGCATCGCCAACCTGCGCGAGGTGAAGTGGGAGAGCCTGACGCTCAACTTCGTCATGGTGTTCTCGTCGAACGCGCTCCAGGGCGCCCCGCACAACCTGCTCGCCACCGTCAGCCTGCCGACGGGCACGACTGTGGAAGCGGAGGCCGGTCTCGGTCGCGCGGTCGGCAAGGCGTTTCCGTCCGTTACCGTCGTTCGCGTCAAGGACGCGCTCAACACTGCGACCGAGATCCTGGAGAAGGTGATGGTCGCCATCCGCGTCGCGGGAGCCGTGACGCTGGTCGCGGGCGCCCTTGTACTCGCCGGCGCGCTCGCCACCGCACAGCGCCGCCGCGTGCTGGAGGCGGTCGTGCTCAAGGTGCTCGGGGCCACGCGCCGCCGCGTGCTCGTCTCCCACATGCTGGAGTACGTGCTGCTTGCGGTGATCGCCGGGCTTTTTGCGGTTGCGCTCGGGGGGCTGGCAGCGTGGATCGCGGTGTCCGAGGTCATGCGGATCCCGTTCACCTTCAGCGTGGAAGCGGTCCTGAAGGCGCTCGGCGTCGCCATAGGGCTAGTGCTGCTGTTCGGGTCGCTCGGCACCTGGGCGGTCCTGCGCGCCCGGCCGACAGCTACGTTGAGAGCGGGATAAAGAGGAATATCAAGGTATTAAAGCGTCATCTCGGCTTACGTACGTAGCCGAACGTACGGGTTGAGAGCCGATTTTTCGGCGCCGCAACATTAACATCCGGCCCGAATTGCCGTATGAATGGCGCAAGTGCCCGGCATTGTCCGGGGGCTGCTCTCTTGAAAGAGAGACGCTCCCATCTCATATGCGCTGGGCAAATTCACTTTGCGCTAGAAGTCTTTAAGGGGACTCCGACACGATGGCACAGTTTGACAGCAGATATTCGCAACCGACGACCGTCGGCCAGACCGGCGTCGACGAAGGTCTGCGCGCGTACATGCTGGGCGTCTACAATTACATGGCCCTGGGCGTCGCGCTCACCGGCGTCGTGGCCTATTTGGTCTTCTCGATGGCCGTCACGACCGATCCGGCCACCGGCGCCAAGGCGCTCACCTCTCTCGGCCAGACGCTCTACGCTTCTCCCGTGCGTTGGGCTCTGATCCTCGCACCGATCGCATTCGTGTTCTTCTTCGCATTCCGCGCGAACAGCATGAGCGTGTCTGCGGCCCAGACGTCGTTCTGGATCTACTGCGCGCTCGTCGGCGCGTCGCTCTCGATCCTGCTGCTCGTGTTCACGGGCAACTCGGTCGCCAACGTGTTCTTCATCACGGCGGCCGCCTTCGCGAGCCTCTCGATCTGGGGTTACACCACGAAGAAGGACATCTCCGCGTGGGGTTCGTTCCTGTTCATGGGCCTCATCGGCGTGATCCTCGCGATCGTCGTCAACATCTTCCTGCAGTCGCCCGCGATCGCGTTCGCGATCTCCGTGATCGGCGTGCTCGTGTTTGCGGGCCTCACCGCCTACGACACGCAGCGCATCAAGGACGAGTACTACCTTCTGGCCGGCAATCAGGAAGCGGTCGCGAAGGCCTCCGTGTTCGGCGCGCTCTCGCTCTACCAGAACTTCGTGGGCATGTTCGTCCACCTGCTGCAGCTCTTCGGCGACCGCGAATAGTCGCTGAAGCCTGTACCGGAAACGAGAAAGGCCCCGCAGATCGCGGGGCCTTTTTTTGTGCGATGGTTTCGGGCGTCTGCGACTGCCTCGCCTCTCCCGGCCGTGGAGAGGCCGGTGTCAGTTCAGCTCTTCCTCGGCCACCTGCACCGTCTCCTCGCAGGAGACGAGGCGCCAGAAGGCCGCCATCTTCGCGGCGTCGTGGTAATCCTCGAGGCGCGCGATCCGCCGCCCGCAAAAGGTGATGACCTGGCGGAACGAGCCGGACAAAACCAGCCCCGTGCGCCGGTGCAGGAGATAGCACTCGATGCTGGCCCGCGCGACGCCGTCCTCGAAATGAAAATATTCCGTGACGGAGCCGCTTTCTGCCACCGCGTGGATCGAATGGAGAAAGGTGCGGAACGCGGGCTTCCCGTGCAGGATGTAAGGTGTGCCCTCGATGGAGCCGGCATTGCACCAATAGGTCAGATCGTCCGTGTAGAAGCTCAGGACGCGCTCGATATCGCCGTCGCTCCAAGCGGCGTGCGTCCCGTCCACGAGATCCCGCGCGATCTGTGCGTCCAGCTTTTTCAACGACCTTCCCCGCAAACGGCCGGTTGAGAGACCTCCGCGCTCAAGGCTGAAGCCGTAAAAACTCTTTGCGCACAGCACTTAAGCAGCGTTCGTCCAGGAACTATACTGTACCTGCGCCGCAATTTGAAGTGTCGAGACAGTCTCTCTGCTACCGGAAGGGGAAACTTCCCGATCCGGCTTTGGAGCCTCGGCAAACCGTGCGAACCGTCAGGCCACGGCCTCACGCTCGCTCTCCCGCTTGCGCTCCTGCTTCTTGCGCTCGTGGGGATCCAGCCACCGCTTGCGCAGCCGGATCGATTGCGGCGTCACTTCCACGAGTTCTTCGTCCGTGATGTAGCTCATGGCGCGCTCGAGCGTGAGCTTGATCGGCGGCGTGAGCAGCACCGCGTCGTCCTTGCCCGAGGCGCGGACGTTGGTGAGCTTCTTGCCCTTCACGACGTTGACCTCGAGATCGTTGTCGCGCGAGTGCTCGCCCACGATCATGCCCACGTAAACTTTGGTCTGCGGCCCGATGAAGAACGGGCCGCGATCCTGCAGGTTGAAGATCGCATACGCGGCCGCTTCGCCGTCCGAGTTGGAGATCAGCACGCCTGTGTGCCGCCCGGCGATGTCGCCCTTGAACGGCGCATAGTCGTGGAACAGCTTGTTCATGACGGCCGTGCCGCGCGTATCGGAGAGAAGCTCAGCCTGATATCCGAGCAGGCTCCGCGTCGGCACATGGAACACCATGCGCGTGCGTCCCCCGCCCGAGGGGCGCATTTCGAGCAGCTCGCCCTTGCGCTCCGAGAGCTTTTGCACGACGACGCCCGTGTGGCCCTCGTCCACGTCGATAATGACTTCCTCGATGGGCTCGAGCTTTTCGCCGGTCGTCTCGTCGTTGCGGAACACGACCTTGGGGCGCGAAACGGTGAGCTCGAAGCCCTCGCGGCGCATGTTTTCCAGCAGAATCGCGAGCTGCAACTCGCCGCGCCCGGCCACGTCGAAGCTGTCGCCGCCCTCGGTCGAGGGCGTGATGCGGATCGCGATGTTGCGCTCGGCCTCTTTCTCCAGGCGGTCGCGAATGACGCGGCTCTGCACCTTGTCGCCCTCGGTGCCGGCGAACGGTCCGTCGTTGATGCGGAACGTCATCGAAAGCGTCGGCGGATCGACCGGTTGCGCTTCGATCGGCGTCTCGACGGACGGATCGCACAGCGTGTCGGCAACGGTCGCCTCGCTCATGCCGGCAACGGCCACGATCTCGCCGGCGAACGCTTCCTCCACAGGCACGCGCTCCAGCCCGCGGAAGGCCAGCACCTTGGAGACGCGGAAGGTCTCGACGAGCTTGCCGTCGCGGTTCAGTGCCTTGAGCTGCTGGTTCGGCTTCAGGCTGCCCGACGAGATGCGGCCCGTCAGGATGCGTCCGAGGAAGTTGTCGGCTTCGAGCGTGGTGGCCAGCATCCGCGCCGGTCCGGGCTCCACCGTGGGCGCCGGAACATGGCTCACGATCAGATCGAACATCGGTGCGAGATCATTCTGCGGCCCGGCCGGGTCGAGCGCCATCCACCCGCTCCGGCCCGAGCCGTAGAGCACCGGAAAGTCGAGCTGTTCGTCGGTCGCATCGAGATTGGCGAAGAGATCGAAGATCTCGTTCAAGACGTCCCCGTGCCGCTCGTCCGGCCGGTCGATCTTGTTGATGGCGACGATGGGACGAAGCCCCCGCTTCAGCGCCTTCGAGACGACGAACTTCGTCTGCGGCAGCGGGCCTTCGGAGGCGTCCACCAGCACGATCACGCCGTCCACCATGTTGAGGATGCGCTCCACCTCCCCGCCGAAATCGGCGTGGCCGGGTGTGTCGACGATATTGATCAGCGTGTCCTTCCAGACGACGCTCGTGCACTTGGCGAGAATGGTGATACCGCGCTCACGCTCGATATCGCCGCTGTCCATCGCCCGTTCGGTGATCTTCTGGTTTTCGCGGAAAGTGCCCGACTGCTTGAGGAGAGCGTCGACGAGCGTGGTCTTGCCGTGGTCGACGTGGGCGATGATCGCAATGTTGCGGAGTTCCATGGATGTCCTGATCGGATCTCGGCGCTGGCGTGTGCGCCGCACAAAAAGATGCGCGGACGTAGCACATGAGAGCCCGGACCGCCAGTGACTGGAGGTGGCGCGGCATTACGGAACGTCGATTAGAGTGCTTCCGGAAAAGTGGGAACCGGGTCATGGCGGAGCCATGCAGCGCGAAGTGTCCGATAAGAAGCACGATAAAGCAAAAACTTAGAGCCGTTCCACGGTTCCACCAAAATCGGAACGGCTCTAGTTCAAGCCGGGCGGGAGCCGCCGGGCGACGGGCCGCTGCCGCCCTGCTCGGCTTGGTAAAGGCCGCTTAGGAAGGCATCCACGTCCTGGCGCGCCGCAGGTGTCGAATTTTGCTTAATTCTTTGGCGGTCCTGGCGCCTCCGAGCCCCTCGGGCCGATCCCGGCTGCTTGAGCCTCCGTCCGCCCGAGATGAGCAGCGGATTGTCGGGCTCCTTGAGATCCAGCTCCTCCAGGAAATTCTCGCGCAAGGCGTAGAACGACTGCAGGATCGCATCGCGCGCGAGCTTCCTGTCGGCCTCCGTCAGGTCGGATCGTTTGCGGGGATCGAGGGATTGCAGCGCGCGGCGCATGTCGTGCAGCGGCGCATAAGGGTAGAGGCCGATGAGGTCGTCGGTCTCGCCCACGTTCCGATAGACGATGCGCATGTTGTCGATCGTCTCCGAGATGCGGCAGAAGGCAGCGATGTAGCCGTCGGCCGAGGCGTCCGGCTTTTCGCAGAACGCGTGCAATGCCGACTTCGTCCGCACGATGCCGCGCCATTCCTCCTCCAGGCTCTCGACGAACTTGGAGCGCTTCTGGAACACGTTGGCGAGATAGGCCGCAACGACGGTGACGAACACCAGCGCCATGTCCTTCAGGTAGTCGTAGAGATCGAGCGCGGCGCTCTCGAACGGAGAGCCCGCGATGCCCGGCACGCGGTCGGCGAATTTCGCGGCAAGAGCCAGAACCAGCACAAGCCCGAGCATCACGTAGGCGCGTCGGAGCGTGCGGTCGAGAGAAGCGCGGGTCATTGGGGGCGGGATCTCAACGGAGAGGATGAGATCCTTACCGTGATGGTGTGACGGTGGCATTTCCAAGGCGGTCGTGCAAAGAAAAATGCCGGGAAGAAAGCTTCCCGGCATCTCTCTCAGATCGGAATGCGATGCGCGAAGTTACGGGCAGAACCAGAGCGGCCCGACCGAGACGCAATTGCGTGTGCGCCAGTAGCTCGGGCGGCGGTCGTAACGGCGATAGCCGCGCGGCGGGGATTTCAGGCGCTGGCCGGCACGATACCGATGCTTGGCGCCGGGACGGTTGAAGCCGCGCCGGTCACGAGCGTCACGACGCTGAACGAGCTCGATGCCGCTGGCCTGCTGGGTTGCGGCGGCTTTGACGGCCGACGGCGCAACGGCTGGCGCCGCGCTGGCCGGCGCGAAACTCATGGCGCCGAGAATGGCGGCGGAAAGGGCGATAGCGGCGATCTTCAAGGGATCTACTCCTCTTGCTTGGACAGGACGTGATGAACTCGGAACGTGCACCACTCCCTGAGGTTCCACTTTATGTGGGCCACAATGAGACGCACACGCCTTGTTCATGGAGACGTTTCAGCCGGGCCTGATCCGTCGCAAATAAAAATGATGCCCGACGCGGGTCGGAACAATCCCGCATCAGGCATCTGTAAGCGGATGGTGTTGGCGGAAAATTCCCCGCAAGATCTCGTTATTTCCTGTCGCGCGCGCCGAGCGTCCGGAGTCTCAGCGCATTGAGCTTGATGAAGCCCTGCGCATCCTTCTGGTCGTACGCGCCCTTGTCGTCCTCGAAGGTGACGAGGTTCGGCGTGTAGAGAGACTTCGCGCTCTCGCGGCCCACGACGATGACGTTGCCCTTGTAGAGTTCGAGCGTCACTTCGCCTTCGACGTGCTCCTGGCTCTTGTCGATTGCGGCCTGCAGCATCTCGCGCTCCGGCGAGAACCAGAAGCCGTAGTAGACGAGCTCCGCATAGCGCGGCATCAGCTCGTCCTTGAGATGCGCCGCGCCGCGGTCGAGCGTCAGGCTCTCGATGGCGCGATGCGCCTGCAGCAGGATCGTGCCGCCCGGCGTTTCGTACACGCCGCGGCTCTTCATGCCGACGAAGCGGTTCTCGACGAGATCGATACGGCCGATGCCGTTGTCGCGCCCGAGATCGTTGAGCGCCTTCAGGAGCGTTGCAGGCGAGAGCTTCTTGCCGTCGAGCGAAACGGCGTCGCCTTTCTCGAAACCGATCTTGATTGTCGTGACCTTGTCGGGGGCGTCCATCGGCGAGATGGTGCGCTGGTAAACCATCTCCGGCGGCTTCTTCGCGGGATCTTCCAGCACCTTTCCTTCCGACGAGGAATGCAAAAGGTTTGCGTCGATCGAGAACGGCGACTCGCCTTCCTTGTCCTTCGCGACGGGGATCTGGTTGCGGCGCGCGAAGTCGAGCAGATCCTCGCGGCCCTTGAACTCCCACTCGCGCCACGGCGCGATGATCTTGATCGACGGTTCGAGCGCGTAATAGCTGAGTTCGAAGCGCACCTGGTCGTTGCCCTTGCCGGTCGCGCCGTGACAGACGGCGTCCGCGCCCGTCTCGCGCGCGATCTCGATCTGCCGCTTGGAGATCAGGGGGCGCGCGATCGAGGTGCCGAGCAGATAGATCCCCTCGTAAAGCGCGTTGGCGCGGAACATCGGGAACACGAAGTCGCGGACGAACTCTTCGCGAACGTCCTCGATGAAGATGTTCTCGGGCTTGATGCCCAGCATCTCGGCCTTTTTGCGCGCGGGCTCGATCTCTTCGCCCTGGCCGAGATCGGCGGTGAACGTCACCACCTCGGCGTTGTAGGTTTCCTGAAGCCATTTCAGAATGATCGAAGTGTCGAGACCGCCCGAATAGGCGAGCACCACCTTCCGGATGTTCGTCTTGCCGTCTGTTCCGCTCATGATCCCGACCTCTTAAGGGCAACCTGATTCGTTCCGACCATGATCGCTCGGGACCGATCGGTCCGATGCGTGAATCATGGGTGTCATCAAAGACCTAGAGCGCCCGATCCAAGTCCTCCCGGGCCGTAAACGCTCTTGTCGCGCGGCACTATAGGCACCCGTCCCGGCCCGGCAAGACGGACGCAGGGCCGGTCGCCCACAGCAAAAGTTGAAGCCGCGCCGCAGCCTTACGCTACGTACGGGAAATTCACCATCATCTGTGCGTGTTTTTTCGCCTCAAACCCGTTACGGTTCGCGCCAAATGCCGAAGACAAACCATTGGGTTGGGGGAACCATCATGGTGAGAACGTCGACGACCTCTGCTCTGAGGGCCGCCGCCGTGTTCGGGGCGATTGCGAGCGGCACCATGCCGCTGGCTGCCAACGAGGTTCTGCCCTGGGCCAATACACCGCCGACGGTTGCAACCGCCGAGCCCGCCCCGGCGGACCCGGCCGTGGAAGCGGCGATCGCGCAGTGCACCCCGCTGTTCGAGGCCGCGTGCCGCGATCTCGACACCTGTGCTTGGATTGCCGACGTGGCCCTGCAGGACGGGACGGTCCTGCCGGCGCGCTGCGTGGCGCGTCCCTCGGTTCCGCCCAAGGGTACCGCGAAGGCGAAGAGCACGGCTCCGAGCAAGAAGACGGCCGCGACACCCAAGGCGCCTGCCGCGCAACCCGCCGCGACGGAGACCGGAGCGATCTCGAAGCAGGAGCCCAAGGCTGCCGCCGCTGCGGCTCCGGTCGTGACGCCGACGGTTGTGGCGCCGCCGCCGGTTGCGGAAAAGAAGGCGCCCGACGCGCCCGCCAAGGTCTCGGCGCCGCCCCCGGCTGCGACACCGCCTCCTGCAGCCAAAGCCGCCGCTGTCGAGCCGGCACCCGCGAATCCGCAGGCCGCTCCGGTCGCCGAAAAGAAGCCCGCTGCTGCGCCTCCGCCCGCGAAGGCGGCCGCAACCGCGCCCGCTCCGAGCGCGGAGCAGGCACCCAAGAGCCCCGTCTCCGCCAAGGCACCTGCGCCGAGCAGCGGGGCGGCGATGCCGGGATTCGGCTCGTTCTCGTCCGCGTTCCCGGCCGGCGGCGCCGTGGTGACGACCACGGTCCCGCCAAAGAGCAGCAGCGAGTGAGGCGCCAGCCGCCCGCTTCGCACTCATCCCGCTGATTGATAAAGGGCTTTAGACCATGATCGCTTCAGGCCCTATCAGCCTGAAGCGTGAATCATCGGTCTCACCAGAGAGATAGAGCGTGATCCCGATTCAATCGAAAATGATCACGCTCTAGGCCGGCGCTATGCGGCCCAGGGCAGCTTGACGGCCGTCGCGAATGGCGCGGCGAAGAGGGCCTGAAGCGCCGCCTTCGACGATGCCGTCACGGACGACATCGCAAAGCCGCCTTCGGTCCGGTAGCTCGCGAACACGCGGTCGATGGAGGTCGAGGCGGCTTCCGCTGCATCCATTGCGGCCATGTTGGCTTCGGCCGCCGGAAGTGCCACGGCGCGCGGCACGCCGGCCGTCATCATGGCATAGGCCATGGGCCAGCTGCGGGGATTGCCCTCGAGCGGAAAGAGCCCCCACCACGCGCGCACGGGCGCAAACATGGGGGATGCAGCCATCGCATTGGAAAAACGAAAGAAATCGAACGGCATGGCGGCGTCCATCGGCGCCGGCGTCAGCGTCGAGCGATAGGTCCGGGGGCCGGTCACGAGATAGGGCGCCGAAGGTTTGTAGTCGTCCCGATCCAGGCTCTTGGCCGATTGCACCCAGAAGTCGAGCGCCTGGGTCGCGAACGCGGCGTACGCGGCCGTGGCGGCGCGGGCATATCCGAAGGCGGCCGTCGTGCAGCCCTCGGTAAAGCGCCGGGTGAGTTCGGGATCGATATAGGTCATCGGCTGACGCCTCCGATATCGCAAGTGCGATTGTGCAGCGCACAAAGTAGGCCGAAAGGTCGCAAAACACAATCGCTTTCCGGGCCGATTGTCCGAAGGTCCTACGTCTCGGAAGAGGATGCAGCCGCTTTGCGGGCGGATTTGGGCACCCCGGCCAGCCAGTAGGCGAAGCCCGCGGCCAAGCCGGACAGGGCATAGGCGGCGAGCGCATAGCGGTTGAGGATCGTGTGGGGCCCGCTTTCGCCCACGTGCTGAGCGAAGAAGCCGCCGAGGCCGATGACGAGCCCGACGGTCAGGAAATAGAGCCGCGAGCGGGTCGGCAGCCAGGCCGCGACGAGGGCCGCCAGCACGGCGAATGGCGCGGAGAAGACGGCCGACTGGGTGGCCGCCAGCAGGATCAACAGCCCCATGCTCTCGACGGCAACCGGCCCGTCGGCGCGCACACCGTCGAGGCCCGCCACGAACAGCACCTGGACAAAGCCGGCCACGAGAACCGCGGCGACGAAGCCCAGGATGAACCTGACGATGCCAACCAACATAGATCGCCCCCGGCGTGAGGTCGTGACCTCAGATGCGGATCGCGAAAAACGGCGAGCCGTACGCATTTATAAACGGATCGGCCGAGGAGTTGCCAGAGTCGCTCAAGCGTTCCGGCCGGCGAGCAGCCAATAGACGATGCCGCCTGCGAAGCCCGCCGTGGCGAACACCTGCCAGATCGAAGGCAGCGCGAGCTGATGGATCGCGGTCGGATCGATGCGGGCAAGAAGCGGGATGACGACCAGCGCCGCGCCGCCGCCGATCATGTAGTAGAGCCACGATCGGATGCGGCCCACCTCGCCGACGATCACGACGAGCAGCGCGGGGATCAGCGTCGCGCCCGAGACAACGAGCGTGCCGGTCCAGAAGAAATCGTAGGCATCGAACATCAGGTCCGCGTCGTCGATGTTCGAGATTGCGTGTGTAAGCGTTTCGAGCCCGAGCGTGGTGAGCACGATCATCGCCGCGAGCATGGACAATAGAAATGCAATTCCGACCCACAGAAGGCGTCCGATCGTTCTCAGCACCGTGCCCATCAAGCCCCCGTCGAGGCCGGTGCGGGCTCCGCTGCCTCGCGCTCGCGCGCCCGGAGGCGTACGCTTTCCGAGCGAAGCTGACCGCAGGCCGCCAGGATGTCGCGTCCGCGCGGCGTGCGCACGGGGCTCGCGTATCCGGCGTTATTGACGTAGTCCGCGAACGTCTCGATCGTTTCCCAGTCCGAGCACTCGTAGCGCGAGTTCGGCCACGGATTGAACGGAATGAGGTTGATCTTGGCGGGAATGCCGGCGAGCAGCCGCACGAGCGCCTTCGCGTCGGCCAGGCTGTCGTTCACACCTTTGAGCATCACGTACTCGAACGTGATGCGCCGCGCGTTCGAGAGGCCCGGATAATTCCGGCACGCGTTCATGAGTTCTGCGATCGGATACTTCTTGTTGATCGGCACCAGCTCGTCGCGCAACGCGTCGGTGACGGCGTGTAGCGAGATCGCGAGCATCGTGCCCGCGTCCTCGCCCCATCGGCCGATCTCCGGCACCACGCCCGAGGTCGAGAGCGTGATGCGCCGCTTGGAGAGCGAGATGCCCTCGCCGTCGGCCGCGATCTCCATCGCTTCGCGCACGTTGTCGAAATTGTAGAGCGGCTCGCCCATGCCCATCAGCACGACGTTGGTGATCTTGCGATCTGTCGTGGGCAGCAGGCCCTGATCGTCGGGGCGGTCGGCGCCCGGCCAGTCGCCGATGCGGTCGCGCGCAAGCAGGATCTGCGCGACGATCTCGGAGGCTTCGAGGTTGCGCACGAGCTTTTGCGTTCCGGTGTGGCAGAAGCTGCACGTCAGCGTGCAGCCCACCTGCGAGGAGATGCAGAGCGTGCCGCGGTCGCTTTCCGGAATGTAGACGGTCTCGATCTCGGGCGGCCGGGCCTCGTGCCCGCGGCGCGGCAGCCTGAGCAGCCACTTGCGCGTGCCGTCCACCGACACCTGCTCGGTCACGATCTCCGGCCGGTCGAGCGCGAAGCGGGCTTCGAGCGCGTGCCGCAGCGTCTTCGAGACGTCGGTCATCTGGTCGAACGACGTCACGCCCGAGACGTAGATCCAGCGCCAGAGCTGGGTCGTGCGCATGCGGATCTGCTTGTCCGGCACGCCGGCGGCCGCCAGCGCCTCCCCGAGCTTTGCCCGGGAAAGTCCTGCCAGCGACGGCTTCGCGGCCGGCGCCTCGGCGCGCGCGCCCTGTATCGTGTCGAGAACCACTGTCATGGTCGGAACTTCTACCGATTTCTCCCGCGAAACGAAAGGCTGCGTCAGGCCGCACGGCTGCTAACCTTTTCCGGCCACGGCCGATCCGCTATAAGGCCGCACGCTTAATCCGAGCCGCATCAGCAACTTCCACCGGAACGCCGCATCGCCATGGCCAAGAAAGAGAAAGACGTCAACCGGCGGCCCGCCGCGCGCCTCCCCAAAGGGATGCGTGACATCGGCGCGGCCGAGCTGCGCGAGACGCAGGCCATGCTGGAGAAGATCCGCGCGGTCTATGAGCGCTACGGCTTCGAGCCGCTGGAGACGCCGGCCTTCGAATATACCGACTCGCTCGGCAAGTTCCTGCCCGATCAGGATCGGCCCAACGCGGGCGTCTTCAGTTTTCAGGACGAGGACGAGCAGTGGCTCTCGCTGCGCTATGACCTCACCGCGCCGCTCGCCCGCCACGTCGCCGAGAACTTCCAGGACCTGCCGAAGCCCTTCCGCCGCTACGCGACAGGCTCCGTCTGGCGCAACGAGAAGCCCGGCCCTGGCCGCTTCCGCCAGTTCACCCAGTTCGACGCCGATACGGTGGGCGCCGAGAGCATCGCGGCGGATGCCGAGCTGTGCATGCTCGCATCCGACGCCCTCGAAGCGCTCGGCATCCCGCGCGGCCAGTACGCGATCCGCGTAAGCAACCGGAAGCTGCTCGACGGCCTGATGGAGACGGTGGGCCTTGCGGCTGGCCCAGACCCCGGACAGCGCCTCACCGTTCTGCGCGCTGTCGACAAGCTGGATCGCCTCGGGCCGGAGGGGGTGGAATTGCTCCTCGGCGAAGGCCGAAAGGACGAATCCGGCGACTTCACCAAGGGCGCTGGGCTGCAAAAGGAGCAGATCCAGACTTTGCTCGCGTTCTTTACGCTCGGCTCCGCTGCGGCCTGGGTCGGAGGCACCGCGGACGGAGAGCTTTACGCCGGCCGACCGGCTGACGATTTCCTCGTGCTCGAGCCGAAACCCGAGGAGCCCGGCCCCTTCTTGGATGCCGACGCCCACGACGGCTACGTGTTCGACAACCTGAAGATGCTCGACGTGTGGGGGGACATTCTCAAGGACAGCGCCGTCGGCTGCGAGGGCATCGCCGAACTCCGGCAGATCGTCGAGCTGGCGGAGGCCGCCGGATACGGCAGCCAACGCATCCAGCTTTCGAGCGCGATCGTCCGCGGCCTGGAGTACTACACCGGCCCCGTCTTCGAAGCCGAGCTTCTGATCCCGGCGACCGACGACAAGGGCAATCCCGTGCGCTTCGGCTCCGTCGGGGGCGGCGGACGCTACGATGATCTCGTCGCCCGCTTCACCGGCCAGAAGGTTCCCGCCACGGGGTTCTCCATTGGCGTTTCGCGCCTTCAGGCGGCGTTGAACCTCATCGGCCGCGCGCCGGAGCCCACGCTCGGGCCTGTCGTCGTCACCGTGATGGATCGCGACAGCCTCGCCGACTACCAATCGTTCGTGCAAACGTTGCGCAACGCGGGCATCCGCGCCGAGCTCTACCTCGGCAACCCGAAAAAGTTCGGCAGGCAACTCGAATACGCCGACAAGCGCGGCTCGCCCGTCGTCGTGATCCAGGGCTCGAACGAGCGCGAGGCGGGAGAGGTGATCCTCAAGGATCTGATCGAGGGCGCGAAAGCCGCTGCCGCCATCTCCGATAACAGGGAGTGGAAAGAGGCCCGCCCTGCGCAGGTGTCGGTGCCCGTGGCGAACCTCGTCGAGGCCGTCCGCGAGATCCTCGCGCGCCACACGCCGCAGTCGTCTTGAGGCCGTCGTCCGGACGCCCGGACGGGACACGGCGGGCATTTTCCGATTTTTCCCGGCAGTCTTTCCTCGCCCGGCAGCACCAACCGACTGGCGGGCGAAGTCTTGCCCTGCCCGTCCATCCCCCCTAGACCGCGATCGCTTCAGGCCCTATCAGCCTGAAGCGTGAACCATCGGTCTCACCAAAGAGATAGAGCGTGATCCCGATTCAATCGAAAATGATCACGCTCTAGACCGTCGTGGCGCGAGGCCGTATCAGCCTGACCCACGACTCAACCAAGGACCCTTCATGCCCGCCGAGACGGCGAAACAATTCGAGGCGCTGGAAGCCTCCGCGCAGACCCTGCTTTCGGTGTTCACGCAGGCGGGCTACGAGGCCGTTTCCCCGGCCATCATCCAGCCCGCGGGAGTCTTCCTCGACGTCGTCGGCGAAACGCTGAGGGCGCGAACCTACGTCTTCACCGACCCGGACGGGGACGAGCTGTGCAT